>JAEYZD010000084.1 GCA_023430725.1 Bacteroidota bacterium
GATTATTATTACAGCTACGAGAAGATGGCCGAGGCGATGAAAGCGCTGAACAAGGCATACCCCGAGCTCACCAGCCTCGATGAGGTTGGGCGCAGCGAGGAGGGGCGAATCATCTGGGCCCTGACAATCAATAACAAAAAGACAGGTGAACCGCTTTCAAAGCCGGGTGTTTATGTCGACGGCAACATCCACGGCAACGAGATACAGGCGGGGGAGGTGTGTCTCTACCTGGCTAACCGGCTACTGACAAACTATGGCAAGATCCCTGAGATCACCGGGGTGGTTGACCGCAACACCTTCTATATCATCCCCGTTGTCAACGTTGACGGGAGGGCACATTTCTTCGATGATGCGAACACCCCAAGTTCCAACCGGACCATCAGGATACCTGTTGATGACGACCGTGACGGCCTGTACGATGAGGATGGCCCCGAAGACATCGATGGCGACGGCAGCATAACCAACATGCGCATCAGGGACACCCTTGGCAGGCTGAGAAATGATCCCGCCGACCCCCGGCTGATGATCTCTGTCAAGCCCGGAGAGAAAGGCGAGTGGACCCGCCTGGGACAGGAGGGGATTGATAATGACGGCGACGGACAGGTCAACGAGGATGCAGAGGGATTTGTTGACGGCAACCGCAACTGGGGCTTTAACTGGAATCCGCCATATGTGCAGAGGGGCGCCGGCAACTACCCGTTCGAGGGTACCGGCATAAAGGCCATCGCCGAGTGGATGCTCGCCAGGCCAAACATAATACTGGTCTTCGCCTTCCACAACAACGGAGGGATGTATCTGCGGGGACCTTCTTTCAAGGCCGCAGGTGAACTCCCGCAGGGCGATATCACAGTCTATGACTACCTGGGGAAAAACATGGAAAAGATTGTGCCGGGATACCAGTATCTGATAAGCTGGAAGGATTTGTACTCGACATACGGCGACTTCACCGACTTCACGAACAACCTTGTTGGTTCATACTCGCTTGTCGGGGAACTGTACCAGCCTGAGACAGAGACATATGACGGAACCCTTAAGAGAAAGGAAGAGGAGCGTTCAATGTTTGGCGAAGGCTCAGAGAGCGAGCGGCAGAGGCTGCTCTTTGATGACAACGTCAACCAGGGTGAGCTTTTTAAAGAGTGGAAGGCATACAAACACCCGCTCTACGGAGACGTTGAGATTGGTGGATGGACCAAGATGAGTTCACGCCTGCCACATCCCTTCATGTTGCAGGATCTGGTGCACAGGAATGCATCATCAGTCATCTTTGCAGCACGTCAGACACCGAAGATAACAATGGATGTGTTTGAGGTCAGGAAGCTCGGCGGCGATCTCTGGAGTGTCAGGGTTCGGCTTGTAAACAGCGGCGCCATACCTTCAGTAACATACGAGACTATACAGAACAAGTTGTATCCCATTGATAAGCTGAGTGTTGTAGGGCGCAGCGCCACGGTGGTCAGCGGAGGGGTCCTGACAGATGCATGGATGAACCTTGTTTCCTACAAGGAGTTCAGGCCCGAGATGCAGATGTGCCAGGTGCCCGGGTTCGGCAAGGTCGAGTACCAGTTCCTCGTCAGCGGCAAGGGGGAGATTGAGATAAAGTACGAATCAAGAAAGGCTGGTACCGTCAGCAAGACGGTGGCGCTGAAATAGAGAGGCATTAGGCAATAGGCAATAGTGTTGACAATGTAAAAATATTTTCTGCATATCATGCAGAAAATCAGACTACTGCCTACTGCCTACTGCCTGTCACTTGAACCTCTCCGTAACCAGCGGTGGCCACTGCAGATCAAGCTCCTTCAGAGTCTTCAGGACAACCTCTGCAACTGCATGGAGCTTCTGCCAGTTTTTGTCGGCAGGCGCAATGTGCCAGGGCACATCATTGCAGCGGTTCAGAACCTTCTGATATACTTTCAGATACTGATCGAACTTCTCGCGCGTGGCCCAGTCGCCATCCTTGTGCTTCCAGTGCTTCTCCTTCAGCTCTATCCGCTCCTTCAGCCTCTCCTCCTGAACCTCCTTCGAGACATTGAGGAAGAACTTGAGCACCTTCGTACCGTGATCCTCCAGCATCTTCTCGAAAGTGTTTATAGTATCATACCTCTTCTCAATTATCTCTGCCGGTATGAACTTCTCCACCGACGGCACCAGGATATCCTCGTAATGCGATCTTATGAACACCTGCATCACCCCCTTTTCGGGACAGACATTATGAACCCTCCAAAGAAAATCATGAGCATACTCAAGATCGGTCGGTTTCTTGAAGCTGTGCACCTCAATTCCTACGGGGTTACAGTATCTCAGCAGCCCCTTTGTGACTCCGTCCTTGCCTGAGGCATCGGTGCCCTGCAGCACAACAATGACACTGTACCTGCCCTGGGCGTACATCTTGTGCTGAAGCTCGCCAATCTCCTTCAGCATCTTCTTCGTCTTCTTCTCTGTCTCCTTCTTGTCCCATTCCCGGTTGAATGTGGTATGCTCTGATATTTTCATGGTCTTATCTGTTTTTATTCGTTGTCTGCTAATTTAGGAATTAAAGCTGAGTAATTCATTTTTCGAACATAATTGCAGAATTTTTTAAAATTCAAGTGCACCTGAATATTAAACCTGTGTCTCTCTGCGTTGTAATGAGGCACTTACCCCTAAAGATCATGAAGAGTTCTTTTCTCCTTGTTACTGCATTTATTCTACTGCTGCCGGTAACCACCGAAGCACAGCAGCCTGAGGTTAAAAGCGTCGCCAGGTATGACGGTGTAGTCACCCTCGGGGACCTGCATCCATCCGGACAGGCCGTTCATCCTGCGGCAGCGCGTGCCATGGCCCGCGGTGAGAAACCCGGGACTTTCAGGAATGTCCGCTACGAGCTGGCTCCCAACGTTAAGATGCTTACTCCTGCCCAGAAGAGCCGGATACGGCTGCAGCAGGACGGTATACTGGACCTTTCGGGAGGAGGATTTAAACCCAGTCCCGACTCTGTCTATCTTGACCCTGAGAGTGACCTCATCATGCAGGCTGAGCCGGTTGACGACAACCGGATGCTGGCTCTCCGGCCATCGATGTCAGCCGTCTTTCAGGATATTGATGTACCCGAACAGGAGGTGCCGGTGACACTGGCAAACACTGTTTCGCTGGCTAAGGGCATCGTAGAGAGCTCGATGCAGATCAACAACAAGTACGCCGTCAACCTGCGGTTTGACAGTGTCACATACGTGCTCGACAAAACTGACAAGGACTCGCTGCTGGTGACCCTTGTGGGACAGATACTGCTCACCAATCCGCGCGTTGAGGGCAAGTACTCGAAGAACAACGGTTACCGGCTCGTCTTCCTGGCTTCGGAACAGGTTGACATGAAGATTTATACGAGCATGAAGCTTAAGGAGGAGTCTAAGACACCCATATGGGGAACAGAGATTGAGATGTCTGATCTTGGCAAGTGCGAGGTAGGCTTGTTCATACTGGCCACACTGGAAGGTCATGTAACCCTGGCGGTGGAGATCCACCAGGGGATTGAAATGGCGATGGGTGCCAAAGGCTCAACTGTCTGTTATATCCCGACAAGCATAAAGAACATTTCTACTATTGATTCATGGTGCGACATAGATTATGACATTACCTCGCAGATGAAGGCATTCCTGGGTTTTCAGTGCACAGCAAACCTAAAGGTAAAGGGATACAATGCGCTTGATGTTTATGTCAACGGCGGGATGGAGGGCACTGTTGCCACTGACGGCATGACCCTCGATGCTGATGTGGGGTTGAGGCTGAAGGCGGGAGGTAAGATAGTTTCAAAGAAGTTCACGCTGACCGACAGCTACTATTCGCTCTGGAAGTACAAAAAGCCTGATTTTCACGGTTACAGCATGGTTATTCACGAGGCCTGTGCCTGGGGCGATTATGTCGCCGGTGAGGTGCACAGCCTGGTCCCCGGCGATGAGCCAGGAGTAATGGACACCGTGCCTTATAAGGGTAGTCTGACTGTTCTTGTAAGCCGTCCGGGAAGTTCGGTGGCACAATACAGCGCCACCGCCGGTGATGACGGTATCTTTATCGCACGGAATGTGCCCTTGAAGAATGGAGACAGGGTGAAGATCAAGCTGCCTGACGTTCCAAATCCCAGTGCTGAGCTCAGTGTCACAATACCGTTCAGGGAGGTGAAACTCTATTCGGCAGATTACTATACAGGTGTGGCTGAGGGCTCTGTGGCAGGGTCACGGAGCAAATGGGCGAAGCTGGCCGGAGCACAGCAGGGATCATCGGCTGCCGCAGCAGTTGTTGCAGGCAGCACCCCCGCAGGCCGCTTCAAAGGGGCCATCCCTCAGCAGGAATCAATCCGACGGCTGAATGAGTTCAAGAATAGCCTTACCGTTTACCGCGGCCCTATAGAATTCATTACCAGTTCCGGACCTGAGGTCAGGCTGAAAGGCGGGCCACTGCAGATCTCCGGCACTCAGGGTACTGCACAGAACGGCTCCACAACGCAGGGCTCCCGCACTGCGGCGCAGCAGGGAACAGGCAACGCTGCACAGCAGGGTGCCGGGGCACGTGCAGCAGCAGCACAGGGTCCTGGTGCCAGAGGCACTGTCAGCACGGGTACAGGTGCTCCTGCAAACATACCTTCATCTGCCGGCAAGGTGCCTGCCAACCGGGGCACGGTCAGCAACCCTCTTGGCATCTATTCAGTCAGCGGACTCTCCCTTGAGCCGGGTCAGAAGGTGAAGGCACGGATAGAGGTGGAAGGGTTCATAGTGGAGTCGGAATGGATTGAAACCGACGGGCTGATGGTATCCTCCATTGAGCATGATAATTTCAGTGTATCTGCCAGGCCCGGAAGCGAGACTTTTTCGGCAGACAGCAGCTTCGTCATTGTAAGCGCTATCCGCGGTGAGACAGCTCCTGAAGGAACAGTCACGGTTGTGCAGGGAGCCGATGCACCACATGCATCGCTGACATCACCTCAGTCCGTGCCTGAGTTGCCCGAAGCCAAAAAGGCCAAAGTATGGTTCAGAAAGGACATTACCCTGGTTCCCCTTGCAGGAATCCCGGGTGCGGCCATTGCATCCACCGGACCGTGGAGCATGGCATACGGATTCTCCTCGCCCGGAGATGCATTAAACCCTCTCAAGAACAGGATGCATCCGTTTGAAATGGTGACCTATGTATATAAGGGAAAGAACCTCGGATACTCATCCGCCACGGATGAGTGCACATCATGTACCGCTCCGGCAAATGTGATTGACAGAATCAGCAGGGGTGATCTCCCGGGAAGGCCATCAGATACGGGCCGCCCGGCAACGGTTCAGACTGAACCCGGAGTACCGGCAGTGAAGCCCGGGCAGCAGGTGAGGAAGCCTGTGGTGATAAGATAGAGTAGTACTACTTGTTGAAAAGGACCTTTACTGCACCGGATTTGAGCCTGGTTGTGAGCCATTTCTCAACCTGCTCTTTTTCCTTGCCTGTGAGGTCTTTACCTTTTGTGGTCACAATGACAAGCGCCAACGTGTCAGGGGTGACCTTCTCTTTGACATAGTTGAGTGTCCGGGCATAGGAGACCTCCGAAATCTGTGGATAGAGTACAGCCATCTCGGCAAGCAGGTCACTACCCTTCTCCCGCGTGGCTGAGATCCCGGTGAGCTCGGCATTTCGCTCCCTGAGGAGCATATTGAGGCGGTTTATCTCAGCCTTCAGTGTCTCCACTTCGCTGTTGCGCAAGGCGATGTCGGCATATGAGAAGCCCTGTTCGATGTTGATGCCTGCATCCCTGAGTGAAAAATCATCAGCACGTGCCAGGATCTCCTCCTTCTGCTCCTCGCTGAGCGATGTTCCTCCGTAAACAAGATCTATTGTGCGTGTTTTGGGGTTGATCTCATGCTTCAGAAGATAGTTGCCTTCCACAACACTGATGTTTTCAACATACATTCCGGCACGTTCGGTGAATTTTTCCTTCTGCACCAGCAGGTAGCCAAAGTAGATGCTGGGAATGAGCACCAGGGTAAGTACAACAGAGATCATCTGGTTGATTCTTTTCTTCTGCGCTTCAGCGATGGTGCCCCTTATCGGAAGCTTGAGTATCTGTGAGATAAGAAATGCGGACAGTGCTATGAATACAGTGTTGATTGTGAAGAGGTAGAGGGCCCCGAACAAAAAGGTGAACTGTCCGGTTGCAAGACCGTAACCTGCTGTGCACAACGGCGGCATAAGAGCGGTGGCGATGGCCACGCCTGGAATTACATTGCCCTTCTTCTTGCTTGTGATTGCCACGATGCCGGCCATGCCTCCGAAGAAGGCGATAAGCACATCATAAATTGTCGGACTGGTACGCGCAAGAAGCTCAGAGTGGGCAGTGGAGATAGGACTTATTGCAAAATAGGCGGTGGAAGCAAGAAGGCCGGCTATCACGGCAAAAGTGAAGTTTTTCAGGGCTTGCCTGAAGAGGCTAAGATCATATGTGGCGATACTGTATCCGATGCCGTTGATCGGGCCCATCAGCGGCGAGATGAGCATCGCCCCGATGATCACAGCGGTGGAGTTCATGTTGAGCCCTACCGATGCAACCAGTATTGCAAATACAAGAATCCACAGGTTTGTCCCCTTGAAGACCAGTTCCTTCTCAATGGTATCGTGAATGTTCTCGTAGTTGTCGAGGTCACTCTCAAGATTAATCAGTTGAAGCAACCTCCTGAGCGGTCTGTTATGTTTCATGGTTCCGGATAATGTAAGACAAATATATTATTAATTGCAGATCAGGCAATAGCCAATAGGCAGCAGGCAATAGTGAAGTCTGCAGTCTCCAGTCACCAGCCTTCAGTCTTCAGTCACCAGCCTTCAGTCTTCAGTCTTCAGTCAGCAGTCTCCGGACAGTCGTTGATCATTTTGACCGCAAAATCGCATTATCTCGAGACTTTCAGACTTTCAGACCTTCAGACCTTCAGACTTTCAGACTTTGCCCCCTCCTGGCTTGGCAGCGTTATGCAAAAGATGTACATTTGCCGTAAACCAAAAAAATCGAACATGATAAAGGTAAACGAGTATTTTGACGGTAACGTAAAATCGATGGCACTTGAGAATGAGGACGGCAATGCCACCGTTGGCGTAATGGCTGCCGGTGAGTTCGAGTTCGGCACCTCTACGGTTGAATATATGACAGTCGTTTCCGGATCAATGACCGTCCTGCTCCCCGGCGAAACCGAATGGAAAACCTATTCACCCTTCCAGACCTTCGTGGTGCCGGCCAATGCCCGCTTCAAGCTGAAACTCGGGAAGCCTGCAGCATACAGGTGCCTGTACAAATAAACCGCACAACCAATGGCCGGACACAAGGGGCAACCCTACTACGATATTTTTCTGAAGTACGAGATGTGGCTCGAGACTGTTGATAAGTCCCGCATCCTCGATGGTGAAGGGTTTGACCTGCTTCTTGACCTGGAGCAGACAGGGTCACTGACCTCCTCGGCACGCAACCTGGGGATGAGCTACCGCAAGGCGTGGGGACTGCTGCACGACGTAGAGCTTCACCTTGGATTCAACCTTACGGAGAAGCGTCGCGGCGGGGCGTCGGGAGGCCGTACTCTCCTCTCTGAAAAGGGGCGGCAGCTGGTGAGGGCATACAACAGCCTTCGTCACGAGACCGACATCGCCATGAAGAGCATAGCGAAGGTATTCTTCAACCGGATAAACGAGATCAACAACCTGTGAGGAGAAGAGCGTCTGATATGCAGGCAGCACTTCTGCGACCGGAGGCCGACAGGAGGAAGAGGTCACTTCTAAGCCTGCCTCTTATACTGCTCCCGGCGGCTGCAGGGAAACTGAGATTCCTGCTGTGGCTGTCAGCACCTGTTCTGCTGCTCTCATCAGTTCTGTTTTTTACAGGTTGCCAGGGTTCAGGTGGCGGGAAAAAGCTTATCATCTTCCATGCCGGCAGCCTCTCCGTGCCTGTCAGGGAACTGGCTGAGACCTTCATGGAAGATAATCCCGGCGTAACAGTCCTTACCGAAGCTGCAGGAAGCCTTCACTCCGCCCGCAAGATAACGGACCTCGGAAAAACCTGTGACATAATGCTCTCGGCAGATCACATCGTCATCAGCAACATGCTTATCCCTGAATACGCATCATGGAATATCAGGTTCGCCACCAATGAAATAGTAGTAGCATACAGGCCTGAGTCGGCTTACTCCTCCATATACCGCGAGGATAACTGGGCTGACATCCTCCTGAAGGATGATGTGATAATCGGCCGTGCTGATCCTGACGCCGATCCGTGCGGTTACCGCACCGTCTTTGCTGCGAGGCTGGCGGAGGAGCTTTACGGCAGGCCAGGGCTGGCCGACTCGCTACTGGGGAAGGATACGGAATATATCCGTCCCAAGGAGGTTGACCTGGTTGCGCTGATATCATCAGGGGTAATCGATTATATGTTCCAGTACCGGTCCGTTGCCGTTCAGCACGGGTTCCGGTTCCTCGAACTGCCGGATGAAATCAACCTTTCATCCCCGGAGCTGACAGAGCGTTACGCAGGCGTCAGCTACATGATACCCGGCGAAGAGCCCGGGTTGCGAACGGAGGTTCACGGTGACTATATAAGCTACTCAGGCACCGTAATGGACAGAGCGCCTGAGAAGGATCTGGCGATGAAGTTTTTTGATTTCATGCTGAGCGAAGAGGGGAGCAGGATATTCAGGGAGTGCGGGCAGGAGCCGCTTGCACCGGCTGTGGCCGATGACTCTGATGCCGTTCCCGCATCACTCAGAAAATTCCTGGCTGCCGGATCAGAACTGTAAACAGCGCGATGAAAGGGCACACTCTCTTCAACTGGATCTTCGCCATACTGGCCTCGCTGGTGCTTCTATTCATAATAGCGCCGCTGGCAGGTATGTTCCTCGACTCCTCCTTCAGCGAGATGCGTAGCACCGCCACCGATCCGGCCGTAAGACGAAGCGTCTGGTTCACCCTGGCCATTGCGTTTGCATCCACTTTTATATTCGCTATCGGAGCGGTTCCGCTTGCATGGATAATGGCCCGCAGGAACTTTCCGCTGAAGAACGTGGTGCAGGGTATCATCGACCTCCCTGTTGTACTGCCTCACACTGCGGCAGGCATAGCGCTGCTGGGGTTCCTCTCGCGTGACGGTCTCCTGGGCGGTGCCGCGCAGAAGGCAGGAATTATGCTTGTCAACAACGGTGCGGGCATCGCGATGGCGATGGCCTTTGTCAGTCTCCCCTTCCTTATCAACGCGGCCCGTGACGGCTTCGCGGCCGTGCCCGAACGTACTGAAAAGGCGGCGCTGATGCTTGGCGCCTCCCCCTCACGCATCTTCTTCACCGTCTCCCTGCCGCAGGCATGGCGGTCAGTAGTCTCCGGATTCATTATGATGTTCGCCCGCGGGATGAGCGAGTTCGGGGCGGTAGTCATCATCGCATACCACCCGATGATAGCGCCTGTGCTCATCTATGACCGCTTTAACACGTACGGTCTCAGCGCCGCCAGGCCGGCGTCAATACTGTTCATACTGGTGGCACTGGTCTTCTTCGTGCTGTTCAGGATACTTGCAACGGAACGGAGACAAATATTCAGGAGGGAGGATGATGCTGCGGACTGAGAAACTGAGCAAGCGGCTCGACTCATTTTACCTGAGGGACATCTCGCTTGAGGTTGCGCAGGGCGAATACTACGTCCTGCTGGGCCGTTCGGGAGCAGGGAAGACCCAGCTACTCGAAGTCATCTGTGGCCTTACCCCTCCCGATTCGGGGAGGGTCTTCCTCGAAGGAGAGGAGATAACCCGCAAAAAGGTGCAGGACAGGGGTATAGGACTTGTCTTTCAGGACCTGGCTCTCTTTCCCCACTACTCGGTGCAGGACAACATTATGTATCCCCTGAAACTCCGGAAAATGTCAGCGAAGGAGAGAACTGACAGGGTCCGGCACGCAGCTGACCAGATGAACATTACCGACCTCCTCCACCGCAAACCCGGCAACCTGTCCGGAGGAGAGAAGCAGAGGGTTGCGCTGGCGCGAACTCTGGTCACTGAACCGAAGATACTTCTTCTTGATGAACCGATGGCCTCCGTTGATGCCAGCCTCAAGGACAGCATCAGGAGGATGCTGCGCCGTCTTAACCGCAACGGGCAGACAATAGTGCATGTGACTCACGATTTCGGAGAAGCTGTCAGCCTTGCCAGCCGGGTGGGGGTGATGCACAACGGCAGAATAATCCAGAACGGCACACCTGCAGAGGTCTTTTCCCACCCTGTCAACAGGTTCGTGGCACGCTATGCAGGATTCAAGAACTTTTTCCGCGTCACATTTGTAAAATCATATAACAACTGGTCATGCATCACTGACAGCAGGACAAAGTTCAGGCTGATGAAGGGCGATTACCCCTCATCCGGGCTGCTGATCATCCCTTCCACCGAGGTCCTAATTTCAAGGCAGGGAGCAGCAGGAGTGGAGATTAACAACATTCATGGTGTAATCGATGATATCGTGCCGTCGCCACTTGGATACGAGATTACGGTTGATTCCGGGGATATTTTTTACGCCGATATCACCCACCGGGAGATGCTTGAACAGAAGTTTGTAACAGGTGAACAGGTGATCATCTCATTCCGTACAGCCTCGCTCAGGCTGGTGGGAGAGGGCGATGAATAAAAGGAACATAGTATGGATATGATAACATTTGAGGAAGCATTCAGGATTGTGACGGAAAATTCATTCCGTACGGGAAAGGAAGTTGCCGGGCTCTCAGAGGCCGCCGGGCGTGCCCTGACGGTGCCTGTCAGAAGTGATATGGACATGCCTCCGTGGAACAAGAGCGCCGTTGACGGCTATGCATGCCGTCACGGGGATCTGAGCCGGGAGCTCAGTGTAAATGAAACCATCGCTGCAGGTGTAATGCCCTCGGTTGAGGTGGCATCGGGCACATGTTCGCGCATCATGACCGGTGCTGCCGTCCCTGCGGGAGCTGACTATGTCTTCATGCTCGAGGATTCTGAGGAGCTGCCGGATGGCAGGGTGCGGTTCACCGGCAAGCCCGGCGGTGACAATATCGCGAAGGCGGGAGAAGATATAATGAAAGATCAGATAGTCCTGCGCCCCGGTCATTTCATTAAGCCGCAGGATATAGCGGTGCTTGCTGCCGTGGGCGTTACTGAGGTGACTGTCAGCTGCAGGCCAAAGGTTGGTGTGATAAGTACTGGCAACGAGCTTGTTGAGCCTGATTGTGTGCCGGCCGGTGCTCAGATCCGCAACAGCAACTCCTCGCAGCTCATGGCACAGGTGGCACGCGCAGGAGCCATCGGGAGATACTATGGCATCGCCCGCGATGAGGAGGCTTCGATAACTCCACTGCTGAAAAAAGCCCTTGAGGAGAATGATGTGGTACTGATTTCGGGCGGGGTCTCGTTCGGCGACTTTGATCTTGTTCCCGGTGTGATGCGCTCCCTGGGGCTCACGATACACTTTGACCAGGTGGCGATGCAGCCGGGCAAACCGCTTACCTTCTGTACCGGTGAGCGAAAGGCGGTCTTCGGGCTGCCCGGCAACCCTGTCTCAACCTTCGTTCAGTTCGAGGTGATGGTCAGGGCTTACCTTGACAGGATGACAGGTGTGACTGAGGCTGCTCCGGTGCTTCAGCTGCCGCTGGCAGCCGACTATTCGCGCAAGCGGGCAGGCAGGCTCTCGTGGATACCCTGCACAATCACCCCGGCCGGCGAGGCGATGCCTGTGGAATATCACGGCTCAGCACATATATCTGCCCTGTCAGGTGCATGGGGTATGATAATCGTTCCCCGCGGACAGAGCTGGATTCAGAAAGGAGAGACAGTAAGTGTTAGACAGATTTAACAGGAATATCAATTACCTGCGGATCTCGGTCACCGACCGGTGCAACCTGAGGTGCCGCTATTGCATGCCGGAGGAGGGGGTGAAGCTCATCAGCCACAGTGATATTCTTACATATGATGAGATAGCTGCCTTTACCCGCGTGGCAGTGGCTGCAGGTATCAGCAAGGTACGCATCACCGGCGGCGAGCCTCTGGTCAGAAAAGGTGTCACCGGACTTGTGGAGAAGCTTGCCTCTTTTGAAGGGATCACCGATCTTTCAATGACAACCAACGGCATCCTGCTGGCTGAACATGCCCGGAGCCTTGCTGTTGCCGGACTGATGAGGGTTAATATCAGCCTCGATACACTTGACCCGGTCAAGTTCAGACATGTAACCCGCGGCGGCGATCTGCAGTCTGTGCTGAACGGTATTGAGGCCGCACAGGAAGCAGGACTTCGACCCGTCAAGATAAACTGTGTCATAAAAAGCACGCCGGACGAGGAGGATGCACGCGATGTTGCTGGCTATTGCATGCGCGAAGGGCTGGAGGTGCGGTTCATCAGGCAGATGGATCTGGCATCGGGAACCTTCTCGGTGGTGCATGGCGGCAGCGGCGGACACTGTGCCAGGTGCAACAGGCTCCGGCTCACACCTGAAGGACTGCTGCGCCCATGCCTCTTCAGTGACAAGGGATTCAGCATACGTGAGCTGGGAGCGGAGGAGGCACTGCGCAGGGCACTGTATGAGAAACCGGAGAAGGGAACAGCAAACCACGTAAATGGCTTTTATAATATAGGAGGATAAAAGATGAACAGGCTTACACATACCGACGAAAGCGGAAGGGCTCACATGGTCTATACCGGGGACAAACCGGTGCAGCACCGTACGGCTACGGCCTCGGGCAGGATCGAGATGCAGCCGGAGACACTCAGACTGGTGGCAGAGAACATGATGAAGAAGGGTGATGTGCTGACCGTGGCCGAGATTGCCGGCATACAGGCAGCAAAGCAGTGCGGCACCCTGATACCGCTGTGCCATAATATTGCCCTTGACCAGGTGAGGGTGTCGCTGGAAGCTGATGAAAAGGGGATAGCAGCCACAGCCACAGTCAGATGCTCGGGCAGGACAGGGGTGGAGATGGAAGCCCTGACAGCCGTGAGTGTGGCACTGCTGACTGTATATGACATGTGCAAGGCGGTTGACAAGACAATGGTTATAAATGATGTTAAACTGATAAAAAAGGAAAAGCATGACGTTGCCTGAGAAATTCCGGATCCGTGTTATTACCCTGAGCGACAGGGCACACAGGGGCAGCTATGCCGACCTGAGCGGGCCTGCGGTGATCAAGTATGTAAAGTATGCCATGTCGGCAGCCGGATGGAACTACGAGATACGGCACGACATACTGCCGGATGATGCTGAAGCTCTGCGGGCAGCACTGACGGAGTCTCCCTCACCTGATCTCATAATCACCACCGGAGGAACCGGGATCGGACCCCGGGATATCACACCTGATGTTGTGCGGTCATTGCTGACGAAGGAGATACCCGGCATCATGGAACAGATAAGGGTCAAATACGGCACGAAGAATCCCAAAGCGCTCCTTAGCCGCGGCCTTGCAGGAACAATCGGCAACTCCCTGATCTACACCCTCCCCGGTTCAGTGAAGGCGGTGCATGAGTATATGGCGGAGATAGTCAAGACGCTCGAGCATACTTTCTATATGCTGTATGGGATAGATACGCACGGTAAGAGGCAATAGGCAATTGGCAATAGGCAGTAGTGTTGGCAACAGACACATATCCTTCGCATAATGCAGTAAATCAGACTATTGCCTACTGCCTACTGCCTGCCCTGGTGTTCGCCAGGGCAATCCCCGTCACCCTGTCATATCTCGTGGTCGGATCCCGGAAATAGGTGATTACCAGGTAATCATTCTCAGTCTCCCAGTGGCTGCCCTCGAAGGTAAAGCCTTCAGGTGTATCCGAATCTGACGGCAGGACAACATATTCATAGTTGTACCACCCCTGTTTGAGCAGGAGCATACCCTCATAGCATCCCTTCGTGGGATTCCATGTCATGAGGTTGTCATCCGTGTACTGCCACCCGCAGAAATCGCCTGTCACATAAACCGAAGCATCCCTGATCTCATTATATGAAGGAAGGGTGAACCAGACCCAGATGTAATCGGCTTCACGGTCCGGCTCGTTGCTCTCTTCAATAGCCACAACATATTTGCCATTGAAGTCCTCATTGAAGAAGTAGGGTTTGTACTCCCTGTCCTCAGAGGGGAGGAGATAGGTGTGGTAGTATCCGTTGACAAAATCGATGGTTCTCACATTCTGTCTTGTCTGGCGTATTGTCTTTATGTCGAAGTACCTGAATTCGTTGCCCCCGGGCATGAGTGTCTTATCTGACAGGGTGTTGTACTCAAGCCTGCCATTTGCAACGAAGTCGGGTGCCAGCCCGGCCCTCGTCCTGTCGGCACGTCCGTTCTGCATCACTGTCATGGTGATCTGCCGGTAGGGATCAGTTACACGGAGGCTGCCTGTTGAGAGGGTTATCTCTGCCTGCTGATGGGTATCGGTGGTTCCGGGTTTCATCGGTCGGCGGAAGTTCACTGCTGCGGAGGTGGTCCCCTCACTGATGAAGAACCGCCTTACCAGTATTGCTGTCTCCGGATCGCCTGCCTCCCAGAAAGTAATAACATAATTCCCCGATATCAGAAATCTTATGTCATTGTTAGGCAAGGAGAGCCGGTAATGAGTATAGTTAGTTTTTGTATTGAATGACGGATGGAAATCGGTCACCTGGTTTTCCTCAAATCCCTCGAGGTAATCACTTGTAAAAAGATCGCTCCGGTTCCAGTCGCGGTCACAGTGTGATACGGTATACCACAGCGTTCCGCCTTCTCCGTCGATTACGTCGAAACTTAAAATCATCTCTTCTCCTGAACCCGGCTGCAGGAAAGGGTATGCAAGTTTCCATCCCTCCTTTTCAAACTGGATGCTTCTGACATTGGCATCGGCATATTCGGCGGAAGAAAATTCAGGTGCCGAATAAGAAAAGAGAGGCAGGAATAGGAAGAATATCGATAAACTTAATAATTTTATCCGCGGGATTTTTTTTGCCATTATCACTATTTTAGGAGCAAGTTACAAATATCCTGCCGCACTCTGATCAACCGCCTGCAAAAAGAGTAATGTGATAAAAATCAACTTTTCTGTGAATCTGTTAACAATGAATTATTATTGTATCTTAATTAGGAATCAAGATTCGTTCTGAATATGCCAACAGTTATTAAATTACGCAAAGGATTGAACATCAGGCTTGCCGGAAAGGCGGAGAAGATACTTCTCCCGGAGGCAGCCGTGACCCGTTTTGGTGTAAGGTTTGCTGATTTTCCGGGCCTCGTTGCACGTCTTGAGGTTCAGGAAGGCGACAGGGTCATGGCCGGCAGTGTGCTCTTCCATGACAAGGCTTTCCCTGAGGTGAAGTATGTATCCCCTGTCAGCGGGGTGGTAAAGGAGATCATTCGCGGAGACAAGCGTGTTCTTGTTGAGGTTGTTATTGAACAGGACGGGAGTGAGAAGATCGATTTTGGCGCAGCTGATCCGATTAAGCTCACCCGCGATGAGGTTACCGCAAAGCTTCTTCAGTCAGGGTTGTGGCCCGTGCTGAGGCAGAGGCCCTACCACATTGTGGCCAGGCCGGGGGCAGTGCCAAGGGATATCTTCATCTCGGGTTTTGATACGGCACCCCTGGCGCCCGATCTCGATTTTGCACTGACCAACACTCACGGGGGGCACCTGCAGACCGGGATAAACGCACTCTCAGGTCTTACCGCCGGCAAGATCCACATTTCCCTGGAAGCAGGAGGACCACGGGCAACAGAGATGAAGAACCTGAAGAATGTTGTGTTCCATGAGTTCTCCGGACCTCATCCTGCAGGAAATACTGGTATCCAGATACATCACATAGCGCCTGTTTCAAAGGGTGAAGTGGTGTGGACGGTTGATCTTCAGGATGTTGTTGCCATTGGAAGACTGTTTGACGCAGGGTTCCATGACCGCGAGCGCATAATCGCGCTGGCCGGACCCGGAGCGCTCCACCGCAAATATCACCGCATCAGGCCGGGCGCCTCAGTCAGCGGTATCCTGAAGGGTAACCTGGCAGAAGGCAAGTTGAGAGTCATCAGCGGTAACGTGCTTACAGGCAAAAAGATAACTCCGGACGGATCATTCGGGTTCTATGACAATATGGTGACTGTAATTCCGGAGGGCGATTACAGCGAGTTCTTCGGCTGGGCAGCTCCCGGGCTGGACAAATACAGCTACTGGAGGACCTTCATATCGAAGATCATGCCCCGCAGGGAGTACGTGATGGATACAAACCTGCACGGAGGACACAGGGCATTTGTCGTTTCGGGGCATTATGAGAACGTCCTTCCGATGGATCTCTACCCGGTGCACCTTCTGAAAGCAATCATCGCCGGTGACGTTGAGCTGATGGAGAACCTCGGAATCTACGAGGTTGCCGAGGAGGACTTCGCCCTGTGCGAATACATCGATCCGTCAAAGACTGAGATACAGGAGATCATCCGCAGCGGGATCAACCTGATGATAAAAGAGATGAATTAATTAAAGGAATGAGCTTGCTATGAATTTCCTGCTTAAAAGAATGAAGAAGATAGAGCCTCTCTTTGAAAAGGGAGGCCGCTTTGAGAAGCTGCATTCCGTCTATGACGGCTTTGCAACCTTCCTTTTTGTCCCTGACAAGGTCACTTCCCGCGGATCGCACATCAGGGATCATATGGACATGAAGCGTACGATGACTGTTGTCATTATTGCGCTGTTGCCTGCCCTTCTTTTCGGAAGCTACAACATCGGCCTTCAGCATACAAGGGCATTCGGCATCAGTGACTGGACGCTGATGAACATGTTCTGGTTCGGGTTCCTGAAGGTACTGCCGCTGATCATTGTGAGCTATGGCGTGGGGTTGGGGATAGAGTTCATCGCCGCGCAGATGCGGGGGCATGAGATCAACGAGGGTTACCTCGTTACCGGGATGCTGATCCCGCTGATAATGCCTATAGATGTGCCTCTGTGGATGCTGGCCCTTTCAGTTGCCTTTGCCGTGATAATAGGCAAGGAGATATTCGGCGGAACCGGGATGAACATTCTTAACCCGGCCCTGACAGCAAGGGCTTTCCTCTTCTTCAGCTATCCCGGCTGGATGACCGGTGATGCCGTATGGATTGAGGGACTTGTGAAGGGAGGCGGCCTCGACGGTTTCTCGGGAGCAACACCGCTGGCACTGGCCAAGCTTGACGGTTTTTCACAGATGCCTTCGGCGATGGAGATGTTCCTGGGAACGATCCCCGGGTCGGTGGGTGAAACTTCGACCCTGGCGATACTGATTGGCGCATTCATTCTTTTGCTGACCGGTGTCGGGAGCTGGCGGATAATGCTCAGCATGACACTCGGCGCACTTGGGATGGGACTGCTGCTCAACGCCACGGGTGGCAACGAGTACACCCAGATACCTGCATACTACCATCTTATTATGGGCGGCTTCGCCTTCGGTGCTGTCTTTATGGCCACCGATCCTGTTACTGCAGCACAGACAAATACAGGCAAATACATCTACGGGGCGCTCACAGGTATCCTGGTTGTGATCATCAGGGTATTCAACCCTGCATATCCCGAGGGAACTATGCTGGCAATACTGCTGATGAACGTGATGGCACCTCTGATTGACCATTATGTGGTGAATGCAAACATCAGGAGAAGGCTAAAAAGAGTAAGGACAGCTTAACAACACATGAGATGAAAGACTTCAGCAACAGATATATAATAATATTCTCGGTGGTGATGGTTGTCTCCGTCGCCATCATCCTGTCGCTCATGGCGCTGCTGCTGCAGCCCAGGCAGGAGAAGAACGTGGAGGTGGAAAAGAAGATGAATATCCTCTCTTCGATCAATGTGGTGTCAGACAAGTCAGATGCAGTGCAGCTCTATGACAAGCATATAAGGGAGAGCTTCGTCATCAATACCGAAGGGAAAAAGTTCGAAGGGGTGAATGCCTTCACTGTGACTCTTCGCGCCGAGCAAAAGAAGCCGCTGGCAGAACAGTACCTTCCGGTCTTCATTGCGGTGGCAGACAACGGTGACACCCTGCATATCATTCCGCTTGAGGGAAAGGGGCTATGGGGCCCGATATGGGGATATGTGTCACTGAAGAAGGACCTCTCCACGATAGCCGGCGCCACCTTCGACCATAAGGGCGAAACCCCTGGTCTGGGCGCAGAGATCAATACAACGCCTTTCGAGAGCCAGTTCCACGACAAAAATATCTATGAGAACGGCAACTTTGTCTCGGTAAAGGTGGTGAAAGGTGGTGCCAGGCCGGGAAACCCTCACGAAGTGGACGGTATCTCAGGGGGAACCATCACAAGCAAGGGGCTCGAAGCGATGGTGCATGACGGCCTTGTCAAATACGAAAAATACCTCAGCCAAAACAGGAAGTAGATATGGAAAATGTTGAAAAGGAGCCGCTGTTGTCGGCAAAGAACAGGAAGCTGTTGAGTAACCCGCTGGGGATGGACAATCCCATCACGGTTCAGGTGCTGGGGATATGCTCAGCGCTGGCTGTGACGGTGAAGATGAAGCCCGCCATCGTGATGGCCATCTCGGTCACGGTTGTCGTGGCGCTTTCAAACCTGATCATCGCGCTGATGCGCAAATCAATACCGGGCCGTATCAGGATCATTGTCCAGCTTGTGGTGATTGCCACCCTGGTGATTATGGTGGACCAGTTCCTGAAAGCCTTCGCGTTTGACGTGAGCAAGCAGCTCTCGGTCTTCGTGGGGCTTATAATCACGAACTGTATCATCATGGGCCGCCTGGAGGCCTTCGCAATGGCGAACAAGCCGTGGCCATCATTCCTTGACGGCATCGGCAACGGCGCCGGTTACGGACTGATACTCATAATAGTCTCGTTCTTCCGCGAGTTCCTGGGAAGCGGCAGCATAATGGGGTATCCCGTTATGGAGAAACTGGGAGTGTACAAATTCGGCTATGAGGATAACGGTTTCATGATTTTACCGCCCATGGCACTCATCACCGTGGGACTGATCATCTGGGTCCAGCGCGCACGAAACAAGTCACTGATCGAAAACAAGTAACAGCAGGATCATGGAAAACCTTGTAAACATATTTGTGAAGTCGATCTTCATCGACAACATGATCTTCGCATACTTCCTGGGTATGTGCTCATACCTGGCAGTTTCGAAGACAGTCAAGACATCAATGGGTCTCGGCATTGCCGTAACCTTTGTGCTTGTGATAACCGTTCCGGTAAACTTCCTGCTGGAGCAGTACGTACTTAAGAAAGGTGCGCTGGCCTGGCTTGATGAGAGCTTTGCAACTCTCGATCTCAGCTTCCTTTCGTTCATCATGTTCATTGCAGTGATTGCATCAATAGTGCAGCTTGTGGAGATGGTGATTGAGAAATCGAGCCCTGCGCTCTATAACTCGCTTGGGATCTTCCTTCCGCTGATAGCGGTTAACTGCGCTATACTGGGTGCCTCTCTTTTCATGCAGGAGAGGGAATATGAGAACATTGCCGAGGCTACTGTTTTCGGTCTTGGCTCCGGGATCGGCTGGCTGCTGGCCATAGTGGCCCTTGCCGCAATCAGGGAGAAGATGCGTTACTCCAACGTGCCGGCACCCCTGCGCGGACTGGGTATCACCTTCATCCTGACCGGACTGATGGGCATTGCCTTTATGAGCTTCCTGGGTATCACACTTTAAAGAAATCGTTACAGAAATGATATTAGGTCTATCAATTGCAGGCACCGTTCTTATAAGCATTGCGGTATTCGTGCTGGTGATGACACTGCTGGTAGTGGTGCTTCTCTATGCAAGGCAGAAGCTCACACCGCAGGGCGATGTCACCCTGAAGATCAATGACCGGGAGATGGTTGTTTCGCCGGGCTCGAGTCTTCTTTCAACAATGTCGAACAACGGGATATTCCTGCCGTCAGCATGCGGCGGCGGAGGTACCTGCGGCATGTGTCGCTGCCAGATCACCGAAGGCGGAGGATCAATACTGCCAACCGAGACAGGCTTCTTCACCCGTCGCGAACAGCACGACAACTGGCGCCTGGGATGCCAGGTAAAGGTGCGTGAGGACATGACAATAAAGGTGCCTGAAGCGGTCCTGGGAGTTAAGAAATGGGAGTGCGAAGTGGTCTCCAACAGAAACGTTGCCACGTTTATCAAGGAATTTGTGGTGAAGCTTCCCGAGGGAGAGGACCTGCATTTCAAGTCAGGTGATTACATCCAGATCGATGTGCCAAAGTACGATGTCGAGTTCGGAAGGGATATCGTTGTGGAGGAGGAGTACAGGCCTGACTGGGACAAGTTCAAAATGTGGGATCTGAAGCATAAGAACACTGAAGAGACCTACAGGGCTTACTCAATGGCTAACTACCCGGCAGAAAAGAACCTCATCATACTGAACATACGTATTGCGACCCCGCCGTTTGACAATGCCAGAAAGCAGTTCATGAATGTGCCTCCTGGGATTTGCTCTACCTACATTTTCTCGCGTAAGCCGGGAGATAAGGTTTCAATCAGCGGTCCTTACGGCGAGTTTCATATAAAGCACACTGATAACGAGATGGTTTATGTGGGTGGCGGCGCCGGCATGGCGCCCCTGAGATCACATATTTTCCACCTGCTCAAGACGGAGAAGTCGGATCGCAAGATATCTTACTGGTACGGAGCCCGTTCAAAGCGGGAGATCTTCTATGAGGAGGAGTTCCGTGAACTGGAGAAGAAGTTCCCCAACTTTACATTCAACATTGCCCTCTCCGAGCCGTTGCCCGAGGATAACTGGACAGGATATAAGGGATTCATACACAAGGTTCTGCTTGACAATTACCTGACCAGGCACAAGCTGCCTGAGGAGATTGAGTATTATCTCTGCGGACCTCCGGTTATGAATGCGGCGGTGTTTAGCATGCTTGACAATCTTGGTGTTCCGCAGGAGAATATCGCATTTGATGATTTCGGGGGATGATCAGGCAGTAGGCAGTAGGCAGTAGGCAATAGGCAGTAGTGTTGGCATCATGGGTTCAATGGTCGTAGACCATAAAGCATTGGTGTGCCGGGCATGTGATAGACCCAAAGGGTGAGGTTGATGTAAGACCGAGTCCCGAGAGAGCCGTAATGACCGGAATCTCAAAGCCGAGAGCAAGGGTGCCGCGGGCGACTGCGGATCTGAA
>JAEYZD010000025.1 GCA_023430725.1 Bacteroidota bacterium
TCCGAGTAGTACCTGTGTATCTCCGTCTGCGACCTGAGGGCAGGCTCGCCGGCAGGAACCATCAAATTTGACAGATCAGCATCGAGTATGCGCGCCTTGACATTATCACTCCACTGAATGTTGAAGATATCCGTGATCTCCTTCCTCAATGAAGGATCCCATACCGGGCAGGTGACCTCGATCCTGCGGTCAAGGTTGCGGGGCATAATGTCAGCCGAGGTGATGTAAACCAGCTCTTCTCCGCCGTTGCAGAAAACCATGAATCGGGAATGTTCAAGATACCTGTCCACAATACCGATTGCAGCGATGTTTTCACTTACATCTTTAACTCCTGCAGTCATGGAAAACATGCCTCTGACTATCAGTCTGATACGCACTCCGGCCTGACCGGCCCTGTAAAGTGACTCAATTATCTCTTCGTCGGTCAGGTTATTGATTTTAATATCAATATATGCAGCTTTCCCGGCTTTGGCATTCCTGGTTTCGTTCTCAATGAGGCTTACCAGCTTGTTGCGAAGCCCGAAAGGTGAAACAAGCAGGTGGTAGAACTTGTCCTTCCTGTAGTTGGCACTGAAAAAGTTGAATGCCTTGAGCACCTCGTTGGTGATCTTCTTCTCGGCAGTAAGCAGCAGGTGATCGGTATACACCCTGGCGGTATCCTCGTTGAAGTTGCCGGTGCCAACAACGGCGTACCTCTGCACCACCCCTTCCTTCTCCCTTGTGATGAGGCACAGCTTGGAGTGCACCTTAAGCCCCGGCACCCCATATATGACTTTCACCCCTTCGTCCTGTAACTTGTTCCCCCAGAGGATATTGGCCTCCTCGTCAAACCGGGCCTGCAGTTCCACCACCGTCGTAACGCTCTTCCCGTTGCGGGCGGCATTCATCAGTGCGTTGATTACACTGGAGTTGCGCGCCAGCCTGTAGAGGGTGATATGGACTGACGTGACGTAGGGATCAATTGATGCTTCCCTGAGCAGATCGATGAAGTGTTCAAACGGATGATAAGGGAAATAGAACAGAATATCCCGCTTCCGCACAGCAGAGAGGATGCTCTTGCCGTAGTGCAGGGCAGGATGTCTCACCGGCGGCAGTTTCGGGTAGGAGAGACCTGACCCTTCAATCTCGATGAACCTCATGAAATCCTTGAAGTTATGATACCTGTTTCCCGGCATGATCACATCATCCGTTCCCAGGTTCAGCTTCTTTGACAGGATTTTCAGCAATTCCTGCGGCATCTCCCTGTCATGGACGAACCGTACGGGATTACCTTTCCTTCGCAACTGAAGGCTCTTCGAGATTTTTTCGATGTAGCTTTCGGAGATATCGTCGGCAATCTCAAGTTCAGCATCCTTTGTCACCTTGAAAGTGTAGGCGGAGAGCTCATCGAAGGGCAGGGTGCTGAATATCTCATGCAGACCCCACCTTATAACGTCGTCAAGGAAGATCACATACCTGCTGCCCTTTCTGCCGGGCAGCATAATGAACCTGGGAAGGATCTCCTTCGGGGGGATTTCAAGCAGAGCATATATCTTCCTGTCCTTTGCGGTATTACGGAGCTGTACGGCGAAAAAAACTGCATCATCAGGAAGGTCGGGCAGCTTGTTTTCCTTGCTTATGATCAAAGGCATAAGCCTCGATCTGACCTCCTTGCGGAAGAAAGAGCGGACGAATTCTGTCTGTTCCGGGTCAAGCTGCTGCTCGTTCACGAAATTGATCCGGTGTTTCTTCAGCTCCGCCAGGAGACCGGTATAGGTCTTCTCAAAAACATCGTTCTGGCTGAGGACGATCTCCTGGATTTTCTTAAGTGTGGCCTTCGGGCTGTAGCCCAGAATCCCTTTCGCCTTGCTGCCGTAAAGGGTGAGTCTCCTCAGGGTAGCCACCCGTACCCTGAAGTATTCGTCGAGATTATTTGAATAGATACCCAGGAAATTGAACCGTTCCAGCAGGGGCACCTCGCTGTTTGCGGCCTCCTGGAGCACCCGTCCGTTGAACGAGAGCCAGCTTATCTCCTTGGGAATGTATGCTTTGCTCATGCCAGCTCCCTGGGTGTAAGAAAATAGAGGGTTCTTCCGCTTTCCGGCTCCACATCTTTCCAGCCTGCAGCCTGAAATTCAATGCAGTAGATGCCGGTTTTAGGCAACATCTCAGGCTCGTCAGACGCAAAGTACGCAGCCAGTTCAGTAATAAGCGGGTTATGACCGAAGAGGGTAACAGTGTGGTCATTATCGCTCTGCTGCTGGATAAAAGGAAGGAACTCCGATTCCCTCAGGCCATGGTACAATTCAGGGGCGAGCCTGATCTCTGCAGGGCTTATATCATATTCGCGGCAGAAGATCAGCGCAGTCTCCAGTGCGCGGAAGGCAGGGCTGCTGATCACCCTGCCGGGCTCTTCCCCCTTTGCCTTGAGTATCTCTGCCATCAGCCGGCTGTTTATCTTGCCCCTGACAGTCAGCGATCTCTCAAAATCGGAGATTTCGGAGGAGAAGTCCTCTGCCTTGCTGTGTCTTATGAGAATCAGTTTTCTTGTTCCGCTCTCTTCTGTTTTGCTCTTCTTAACCATAGTCTTTTATGAATATAATTTCCGGTTCCAGGTCACCCTGTCCCGTTTATGTGTTAATCGCCGAAGCAGGTACCCATCTCCCCGGACTGTCAATGCGTTAATCGCCGAAGCATGTACCCATCTCCCTGGCCTGCCTGACCATCGGGTCATCCTTGCCAACAAGCTTTGTTTTTCCACCCACCTCAGATAGCTTTACCGAACTGATTTCGCCATTTCGCTGTGCCACCATTTTCCCGAATTCCCCCTTTGCTATAAGGTTGGCAGCGGCTGCGCCGAAGCGCGATGCCAGCACACGGTCCATTGGCGAGGGTGAACCGCCTCTCTGTATATAACCAAGAACTGTCTCTCTTGTTTCCAGCCCGGTCTCTTCCATGATTCTTCTCGCAAGATACCGTGCCGGAGAGATCTCGCCTTCAGGTATTGCAATCCCTTCTGCAACAACCACAATGGAGTATGGTTTATTGTTATCGGCCCGTTTGCGGAGGTAATCCATTACAACTTTTTCGTTATGGGGTATCTCAGGAATCAGTATTACGTCGCCTCCTCCGGCCATTCCTGAATAGAGAGCCAGCCAGCCTGCGTTATGGCCCATGATCTCAATCACCATTATCCGTTTGTGCGAGTTGGCGGTTGAGTGCAGACGGTCAATCGCTTCGGTGGCAATATTCACCGCGGAGTCAAACCCGAAAGTCATGTCCGTACCCCAGATATCGTTGTCAATTGTTTTGGGTATTCCCACCACATTCAGCCCCTCTTCCGAGAGCATATTTGCCGTCTTCATGGTGCCGTTTCCTCCGATGCACACAAGGCAGTCGAGCCCTATCTGCTCATAGTGCTCCTTTATCAGCATCGGCTTGCGGATCTCATCCTTCTTCTTGCCGCTGCTCTTGAAGGGTTTCTCGCGCGAGGTGCCGAGAATGGTACCGCCGAGGGTCAGTATGCCGGAGAGGTCAGCTTCGCTCAGTTCCCGGTACTCCTTGTGTATCAGCCCGGCGTAACCGTCACTGATACCAATGACCTTCATGCCGTACTTGACAATCGCTGTCTTTCCAACGCCCCTGATTGCCGCGTTGATGCCCGGACAATCGCCTCCCGCGGTGAGGATGCCAATCTTCTGGGGTCTGCCGTTCTTACCGTTTGATTTACCCATTGTTATCTTATTAATGCTATATCAAATTTAAGAAAAAAGCTGAGGCTGCGCTACGGGCTCCACAAACGTTTTCAAGGTACAAAGGTAGACAGGGAATGAGAGCTTCGGATTGGAATCCTGTTACATTTATGTAACTTTATCAGGTATCAATAACCTGATTATGACCCCGAAGACCCCTCCTGAGCCGAAGGATTTGAAGACATCGATGGCCGGGTATCTGTCCGGATCCCTGACCTTGCTTGCTGCCAGCCCGGTGCCGGACGATGCCGCAATTCACGATGTCAGGGTGCTGATGAAGAAGCACCGCGCCGCAATCAGGCTGGTGAGGCCACTCCTCGATGAGGACGTCTTCCGCAGGGAGTACCTTGACGGACGCGAGACAGGACGCATCCTTGCCCTCTGGCGGGAGTCAGCTGTGCTGCGCAAGACGATGAAGACCTTGAAGAAGGATAACCCTGAGCTCTTTATCAAACTGCACGGTAACACTACTGTGCAGGATCTGCTTCGCAAACCTTATTCTACATGGGATCAGGCAGGAGAACTGGCAAAAACTGTCAGTGAGGTCAATGCCCGGCTGAAGAAAGCTCTGTACCGGCTCCGGTTCCTCTCATTGAATGAGCCCGATATGCGGGTTCTTCTGTGTGAGCTCGGAAACAGCCATGCTTCAGCCTCAGCCGCATACATGACCTGCCGCAACAAGCCTTCTGCACCGCTACTCCACAAATTCAGGAAGAAATCTAAGACTTTCATGTACCAGCTTGTTTTCTTCAGGCACCTGAGCCCGCAGTCGGTCAGGCTGCTGGAGAAAAGGCTGGGAACAATGACGCAAAATCTCGGAAGGTACAACGACATGGCCCAGATAATGACTCTGACAGGATACAGGCTCGGGGCTTCGGAAAACAGTGTCGCAGATGATGAACTGGCGATTGTCATAAGAGACCGCCAGGACAGATACCTGGCGAAGGTGTGGCCTGTTGCATACCGAATTTTTGCTCCGGGGCTTAAGCTGCAGGATCTGCTTGGGATCTCGTTCTAGAAATTCTGACCGGGCAGGTTTCCGGCATCCATCCCCCGCACAATCGCCATCAGCTGCATCCTGTTACGCACATTTGTCTTCATGTATATGCGCGAGGTGTGGTCCTTCACTGTCTGAAGGCTGATAAAGAGCTTGTCGGCTATCTCCTGGTTGCTCAGCCCGTTGCAAATCTCGGCAATAATCTCTGCCTCGCGCGGAGAGATCTCGTTTCGCCTTATGAAATCCTCTATACCGCGCGTCAGCGGCAGCTGTTC
Source organism: Bacteroidota bacterium (assembly GCA_023430725.1). Classification (GTDB taxonomy): domain Bacteria; phylum Bacteroidota; class Bacteroidia; order Bacteroidales; family VadinHA17; genus SR-FBR-E99. Next base: position 5,004 of record JAEYZD010000025.1, read on the forward strand.
AGGGATCACTGCAGGCTTAAGATCGGCACGGTAACTGAGGTACAGAGAGACAGCAGTTATGGCTGCAAACAGAAGAAATACAAAGGAGAGTGCCATCCATGCCGAGTGTGGCACGAAAACCAGGACCAGAGACTGCAAAAGGGTGCCGCCTCCGATGATCAGCGCCAGGCGGAACCGGTCCGCCCGGCCCGGAGAGACAGATTCTCCCCTAAGCAGGATAAGCGCTGAGACAATCGCAAAGAGCAGCGCTGCCGACAGATAGTAATATCTGAAAAGGGGCAGGGCGTCACTGAATTCCATCTCCCTTATCAGGATGCCCAATGCTGCAATGGCCCCGAAGTTGAGCACCAGGAAAATCAGGTTGAAATATGCCGTCAGGCGCATACCCGAAGCCTCTGCCGAAAACCTGATGAGCATCATCCACCCGAAGACAAGGAACGGCAGTCCGAGCAGCAGAGAGAAGACAGAGATCGTTGAGTAAAGAGCCGGGTCAAGCCTGCTGCCCGCCAGGCCAAAAATGATGAACTGTCCCCAGATGCCATAAAAACCAAAGGCGGAGATGAAAAGATTATGGTAAAACAGTGACCGGAGAAAGGGGAGAGGATACTCCTCAAGAAGCCGGGCCACAAGCAAAATACTCCCTGCAGCCATGGCAGCGGAGAAAATAAAAATGACAAGACTGATTAACTCCATCCCCGTTTCTCGAATAATCAATTGATATACAGACAC
>JAEYZD010000040.1 GCA_023430725.1 Bacteroidota bacterium
CTCCATTGACAGCTCAACGAGTCCGGCTACGGTACCGTTTTCGTACCAGGGTGCCTGGTAGATCATCTTTTTGATTCCGTTTTTTTCGATAGTGTAGCAGTTGGCTATACCTGATGCGAGGATCTGCAGGATTTTTTGCCATGATTCAGGTTTGTGACAGCCAATGAGGCTGGAACCCACAAGTGATTTGCCGCCTTCCCTGCCGAAGGTGGATGCGGATTTGCCGTTCATATACACAATCTTACCAGAACTGTCAGATACTGTTATTGCCACTCCCAGTTCCTCAGCCCAGTTGATGCCGTCCATATTGAATTTTTTAGTTTACAGAAAGCAAATATACTTAATTTGAGTGCAACGGAAAGCACTTCCGGGTGGCATGAGTGCATCAATAACTATCTTTGCCGTTGAAAAAAATAACTGGATGAACATCAGTATCAGGGGGAGGCTTATGGACTTCTCAAGGCCTCGGGTAATGGGTATTATAAACATCACCGACGACTCCTTTTATGCCGGCAGCCGCCACACGGCGGGGGAGGAGATTCTTGCCACGGCGGGTCGTATGCTTGATGAAGGAGCGGATATTCTCGACATAGGAGGTTGTTCCACCCGTCCCGGTTCGGAAGAGGTGACGGAGCCGCTTGAGAGGGAACGGGTATGCAGTGCAGCACGGCTGATTCTGGGGAGGTATCCGGATGCTGTCCTCTCAGTCGATACATACCGTTCTTCGGTGGCGGAGGCTGCGGTGACAGAAGCGGGGGCATCAATCATAAATGACATCTCGGGCGGGGAGATGGATGACCGTATGTTCCCTCTGATTGCCCGGCTTAATATCCCATACATAATGATGCACATGCAGGGCACACCGCGTACGATGCAGGTTAACCCGGCCTATGCTGATGTTGTGTCTGACATACTTCAGTGGTTCGGGAAGAGGCTGGCACTGCTCAGGGCGGCAGGAGTGAAGGACGTTATCCTCGATCCTGGCTTCGGCTTCGGCAAGAATTCAGATCACAACTTCGAGATGCTGAGAAGGTTTTCAGAGTTTCGCGTTGCGGGAGCTCCCCTGCTGGCAGGGCTTTCACGCAAGTCAATGATCTGGAAGACGCTGGGAATCACCCCTGACGGGGCCCTTAACGGTACAACAGCGCTCAACATGACAGCGCTGGTTAACGGAGCATCTGTCCTTCGGGTGCATGACGTACGCGAAGCAAGGGAGGTTGTAACTCTTTTTGAAAAGATTTACCCTGCTGGCAGCCTTTTGGATCATTATTCTTAAATTTGCCCGTCACTGCACGCACAGATATGCTTGAATTCACCGTCCTCGATATCATAGACATTTTCATGGTAGCAATTATTTTCTACCAGTTATACCGTCTTATAAGGGGCACGGCGGCTTTCAGCATCTTTCTGGGCATCTTCTTCGTCTATCTCTTCTGGCTTGTGGTCAAAGCTCTGAATATGGAGCTTATAAGCGCCATAATTGGACAGGTCATAGGGGTAGGCGTCATTGCGCTCATTATAGTGTTTCAGCAGGAGATACGCCGGTTTCTGCTGGCCATCGGCAACAGGTACATGAGTCGCAACAGGTTCTCCTTTGACCGGTATTTTCCCTCAGGAGGTGTGGACCAGACTGCAAGCCAGATTGTTGAAGAGATCGTTCACGCCGTTGAGTCAATGGCCCAGTCACGTACCGGCGCTCTGATTGCCGTAGGCCGCACAAGCCTTCTGGATATATACTCTGACGGTGGTGAACTGATGAATGCCCTTGTGACGGACGAGTTGCTTAAGACGATTTTTTACAAGGGTTCACCGCTTCATGACGGGGCTGTCCTGATACAGAACGGTAAGATATTTGCCGCTCGTTGTCCCTTGCCGTCGACGGACCAGTCAGGCCTCCCGGCACGGTTCGGGATGCGTCACCGGGCAGGAATAGGGCTTACTGAGCAGACTGATGCAGTTGTTATCATAGTTTCAGAAGAGCGAGGCAGAATCTCCGTCGCGGATGCGGGAAAGATACAGGAGGATGTGACTCCCAACGAGCTCAGGCAGCTGCTGCTCACACTGCGGATCTGATCCTCGCTGTACCTCTAATTATACCTGAGTCTCAGGTCCAGTAGATTGTCATAAACATACCAGCATGGCTCCTCACAGGTTGTCTCGTCATACCGAACTTTTGGGCAGGCTGATGCCACTGCAGCATATTTCTGCCCGTCATAGGTGTACTCAAGCATGGCTGAATAATCCTTGTAGAGAATTGCGTAAAAATCAATGTAGGAGTACGGGTCTGTGATGTGGAACTTCTCAATCACAACACTGTCACCGATGTTGCCATCATACAGTGTTACCACAGGGTTTATCGGAACGAACTCCTCGTTCCTGAATCTTATTTTCAGCACAACATTGTAATCACTGCTTGTGTAGCACTCGTCGCAATCGGTAAGATACCCCTCCTCGCATGAAAAGAGGAGCAGGAAAAGAGTTGCCAGCAATATGCTAGTTCTGCTCATAGTTGTAAAGTCTGACTTTTTTAAAGCTGAAACTGCCTGTGGTGCGTGTCAGCGCATAGTGAGCCCTGACTGTAAACCATACCGGGCCGGCTTTATGGAACGGCAGTTTCATGTACATAATGCCGGCGCTGGCGCCCAGGCTGCGCATTGTGACTTTCAGATCGGCAGACGGAAGAATTACGAATCTGTTTTCCGGTCTCTCTTCCGTCCCCTGGTAAAGAGAGTGGAACATGTACCCGGCAGAGAGGGATGGTACGATCATCCATCTTGCATCATTCAACGGACTGCTGATCAGGTACTCCCTGAATATGCCGGCATGGATCAGGGTTGATTTGACGCTGTACTGGTAAATGACATCGTTGTTGCCTGTGACCAGTATTCTCTGATTGAGAGGATTCGCAGCAGCGCCGAGTGTTATCCCTGCCCTTATTGCGGGGTCTGTAAGTGACAGTGAAGCGCCCGCCATCCCGTAATGACGGGTCAGCAGCCCTCCGGCAGAGAAGGAGAGAAGATCGAATGAGTGCATCCTCTTCCCCTGCAATCCTTTGTCACTCAGCAACTGAACGATCTCCCGGTTGCCGGTTTCTGAGGCGATTGTCACTGGGTCCGCTCTTGTCCCGGAGGTATGGCCCCAGCGGGTTCCCCGGCCAAGCAGGAATTCAACAGACTCCTTTATGTTGGAGGCGGTGGCGCATCCTAGAGCGTCAAGACCTTCATTGTTGACGGCATAGAGGTTGGCTCCTGCATCAGTCAGAAGCCGCATCATGAGTGTGTCTCCGTTCTGACTTGCCGCCATCAGGGGAGTGAATCCCTTTTTGTCTGCAGCATTTGGATCAGCTCCTGACTGCAGCAGGAGGTCCACAATATCATAGTAACCGAAGCAGACACCGGTCATGAGCGGAGTATTGCCTTCATTATCCGGGATCTCTGTCCGGGCATCGTAATAAAGAAGCATGTCTGCCATCCCGAAGTTGCCGAGGGCGGCTGAGTGATGCATCGGGGTGGAGTTCTGCCTGTCAGTATTGTCAGGATCAGCGCCGTAGCGTATGAGCTTCTCCGCTATCACTGGTAAATCGGCCCTTACGGCCACCACAAGGGGTGTATTACCCCAGAAGTCTTTCTTTTCAGGGTCTGCCCCAAGCAGGAGAAGGATCTCCACAGCCTCCCACTTACCGGAGCTTACCGCATAATGGATCGGTGCTTCCGTGCCACCTGCCCTGCTGTTGACGTCAGCACCCCTGACGAACAGCCTTATTATCTCGTTGCATGCACCCAGTGATGAAGCTATCAGCAGGTTCTTGTCATTGGCGGCGTAATCATTCTGAATGTAATCTGAAGTGTCTACCCACAGCGACTTCTCATTGTATTCCTCCAAAATAGCCTTGATCCGGCCGGTAATTGAATCAATGGAGATCGAATCGGTCTGCCCTCTGGCGGATGTCAGGGAGAACAGCAGGCTAACCAGTAAAAGAGATTTTTTCAATGCAGCTGTCATACATACAAAATTATGTTCTGTTTGCTTACCTGCCTATTTTGTTGATATTTTTTTTTACCGGTTGACAAAAATGGACCTGTAATTGGCAACATAGAGTATAATATCCTAATTTTACCGCCGTTTTATTTTTGAAGTACCAGATGAATCTGCCGGCAAAACCAATGCGAATCCTTGTTATAGTATTTCTTGTACTGTTTTTTCTTGTGCCAAAGGTTGGCACTGAACGTGTTTCAATCATCGGGGGCAACTATGTGCCTGCCCATTTGCGCATTGATAACTCACTGACTGACCCCAGGGCGTTTGAGAGTGCGGAGAAGGGGATTGAATGGTTTATGAAAAACTGGAGCATCAAGGGGGCATCGGTTGCAGTCGCAAAGGAAGGTAAACTCTTGTATGCGCGGGGTTTCGGCTATGCCTCTCTTCCTGATTCCCTTCCGGTTGAGCCGTATCATCGATTCCGTGTTGCCAGCGTTTCCAAGCTGATCACAGCGGTTGCGATAATGAAGCTTCAGGAAGAGGGCAGGCTGACAGTCACCGAAAAGGTTTTCGGTCCGGGTGCAATACTTGATGATACTCTCTTTGCCCACCCGAAGGACAGGCGTGTATTTGACATTACGGTAGGTCATCTTTTGGCTCATGAGGGAGGCTGGTCACAGCGTTACGGCGACCAGATGTTCATGCCCGAGGTGATTGCCCGCACGATGGATGTGCCCATGCCCGTGGACCTTAAGACAATAATCAGGTTTGCCCTCAGCAAGAACCTGCATTTCACGCCCGGCACGGGGCAGTCATACAGCAACCTGGGCTACAGCATTCTTGGTCTTGTAATTGAGGAAGCCTCCGGGATGGACTATGAGACATACTGCCGCAGGAAGATACTTGAACCACTCGGTATCTTTGACATGTCTCTGGGGCGTAACCTGCCGGAAGATGCGCTTCCTCTTGAGGTCTCGTATTATGAGGTGGATAATGCACCTCTCAGGCCGTCGGTTTACGGTACTGGGGAGATGGTCCCGGCAAGCAGGGGAGGGAATGATATTGAGACCCTGGGTGCAGCAGGAGGGTGGGTTGCAACAGCGCCGGACCTTATGAGGCTTTTGCTGGCTGTTGATGGCTTTGAGGAGCCGAAAGACATTCTTTTGCCTGAGAGCATCGAATTCATGACGGATGTCTATAACGGATTTGCCCCGGTAGGATGGAGAGCCACGATGCCCAACGGCACCTGGTGGCGCACAGGTTCCTTTTCGGGTACCACGGCCATGCTGAAAAGGATGCCGGACGGCACAGCCTGGGTTGTGCTGATGAACAGCAGCGCATGGAACGGCCCCGAACTGACGTCCGACGTTGACCAGATGATGGCCAGGTTCCTGCAGCGGATCAACGAATGGCCTGAAACAGACCTTTTCAGTTATTCGGCACCGGTGCCGCTCCGATTCTGAGGCGCAGGGCGAAAATAAACCAGGAACAGCACTGCTGTGTGTTTTACAGTTAACCTTAATATAGTAAAGGAAGAGCTCGAGGAGCGCTACGGACGGGAACTTATCGATCACGAAAAGTACCGGCCCAGTTTCTATTACCATGCCTACAGCCTGCCCTCGATGCCTGTGGTCTGCTCAGACCGTGGTACAGGCATCCGGTTGTTCAGGTGGGGTCTGATTCCTTCCTGGGTTGGAGATGAGAGCGAGGCCAATGACATTATGCTCAAGACCTTCAATGCCCGTTCCGAGACCATATCATCAAAGCCTGCCTTCAGGGATTCATTTGAATCACGGCGATGCCTGGTGCCTGTCCGGGGTTTCTTTGAATGGCAGCACCTGGGTGGCAGGAAGATCCCATGGTATATCACCCTCCGGGGAGAAGAGCTCTTTTCCCTGGCCGGTATATGGGATTCCTGGACGGTGCAGGGCGGCATGACCCTGAATACATTCTCAGTTGTAACAACCCGTGCAAACGCGCTGATGGAGGAGATACACAACACCAAAAAGCGGATGCCGGTGATACTTCCCTCTGCAGCTGAAGGAATCTGGCTCAGGGAGGGTGTGTCCGTGGATTCACTGGCAGCACTGATGGAGCCTGTTGCCCCGGAGATGCTCGCGGCGCATACAGTCAGCCCGCTTATTACAAATACCCGCGCCGACCGCAACCGGCCTGAGCTCATCAAGCCGTACAACTATCCTGTACAGGGCTCGCTGTTCTGAAAAATCTCAGTTCTGTGATACAAAGACGAAGGTCAGGAAGCCTGCCTGTTTCTCGGGAGCGCTCTGGTCTGCATTGAACCTTGACTTGAAGGCATGTTCCACTGCTGTCTCCGTCAGACATGGATCCTTTGTGCTTGAGAGTTTTGATGCAGGTTCTGCCTTGATTACATTTCCGCTGCGGTCAACAACTATGGCAAGCGTTATCTGGCCTGCCCCCTGACATTTGTAGATTGGCACCGGCAGGAAGACATGCTTGCGGTTTGCAAGATCGTAATAGATGCGCGTTGGTCCCCTGAAGGTCCCCTTCTCCTGCTGTTTTTCTTCCTTCTCGGCAACCTTCGGCGTTATCTCCTCCTTCGGGATTGCTATCTCCTCCATGCCGGCCTCTTCGGCAATCTTGCGGTCATCGATGAAATTCTTTTCGTTAAGCAGACCGCTCTTCACCAGCTCCTCCTTGACCATCTCCTCATATTCCTTCGGGTCTATATCCAGAGGCTTGTCCGCGAGGTTCTTGATTACGTTCACCATCTCTTCGGGACTGAGGTCCTGAAGCTGGTCCCTCTTTGCAAGCTCAATTGCCTTCTCCATCACAGGATCAGGCATCTCCTCCTCAATGGCCAGGATGATCTCGGCAGCGATCTCACGCTGCAGCGCCGAGATCTTCACAGACACGAAGATCACCGCCACAGTCAGGTGAATTATGATTGTGGCCATTATGGCTGTGAATGTTATCTCAAACCTGTTCATCAGGGTACGAAATTAGAAATAATTGTCACTCTGACCCATTTATACGTCAGAATTGTGCTGTCAGTTTCAGGTTGAGGCTTCTTCTTGTGAGATAGTTGGGCACTGCGAACTCCCGGGTCTCGCCCTGGCTGTTCCTGACAGTGCGGATCCATGTATAGGAGATTGTGTTCCTGATGTCGGCGAGGTTGTATATTTCAAATCCGGCAACAAGCTCCTTCATGAATGTCTTGCTGCCCGGCCGCTCTCCGTCTATCAGCACCTTTGAGAATCCGATATCTATTCTGCGGTAGGGAGGCATCCTGAACCACACATCCCACTGTTCCCTTCCCGGAGGCGATGTTGGTATCCCGGTTCCGAAGGCGATGTTGATATGGGCCCTGAAGTCGGGATGAGACGGAAGATAGTCCTGGAAGAAGATGCTTGCATGCACTCTTTGGTCGAACGGTGCCGGGAAACGCCGCGTGGACAGCGAGGGAATATTCATCTCCGATTTCATGAGTGAGAGGCTGAACCAGGATTCGACTCCGGGTACGAATTCTCCGTTCACCCTCATGTCAAGACCTGTTGAATAGCCTTTTGCAGTGTTGCCGCTGTAATAGACAACCCTGACATTATCCACATGATAGGGTATGAGGCGGTCAAATCGTTTGCCCCATGCCTCTGCCGTGAACCTGAATGGCCTGTCCCAGGCTGTGAAGTCGTAACGTGCCCCTGCAGTCAGGTGGTAAGATCTCTGTGCCTTCAGGCGGTCCGGGCCGGTTGCCTCTTCGGGCATCAGTTCCCTGCCACCGGGAGGCTGGTGATAGGCACCTGCAGCAATATATACTGAAAAGTCTCTGCTGAGTTCAGTCCTGAGGGAGAGACGTGGCGAAACCAGTAATTCAGAACTGTATGTATCATATGTTGCCCTGATTCCTGCGTTCAGGCCGGAGGACTTACCGGCCAGCAGAAAGGCAGTTCTGCTCATTACCCATCCGGAGGCAGTGAAACTCACGGCATCGACTCTCAGATCAGTCCTTGAGGAGAGCGTCAGACCTTCATTTGTGTCCCTCAGGGTAAAGCCTGCCGAATCAACCCGTAGCCATTCATTGCGACTGGAGTTATAATCACGGTAGCTTGCCGTGGCACCCCAGTCGAGCCCGTTTCTGCCGTATTTGACTGACCCGCGGTACGTTGCTGTCGCCGTTCCGCTCCTGTATGCGTTCCGGGCGTGGGAGAGCCAGCTGCCGACTCCTGCATTGAGCAGAGTGTCAGGCTGATTCTCTGTCCCCTCGTACTTGTCAAGTGCAAAGAGACTATATGCGCCCCTTATATCATAGTTTTCATATTCACCGGCAATGCTGGCCGAGAGGATAAACTTTGAAACAAGGTCCTCACTGTGTTTGAGTTCCAGGGTCACGGCACCTCCTCCACTGTCATGACGGTCGCGCTCACCACCCTCGAAGAAGGCATACAGCCTGTAGGCGTTCTCAATCGTTCCGAATGTTGTTGTTCGGCTCTGCGGGATGAATCTATACCTGTTCGTGGAGCCCCATACCGAAAGAGTAAGGCTGGCTCCGTTGTCTGCCCTGAATCCTCCTGTAGCCTGTATGTCAGCAAAATGAGGTTTGTATGCGCCGCGCTCGTCGAGGCTCCCGAGAAGGATGGCGTTGGAACGGTAACGTGCCCCGGCGATGAACCAGAGTCGCCCGTCCCGGCTTCTTGCCCCGGCATGAGCCGATGAGGTGAGCATGCTGAGCGAGAGGGAACCTTCCCGCTGTGCAGGCTCCCGGTAAGTTATGTCAAGCACTGATGACATCCGGTCACCGTAAGAAGCGCTGAATCCTCCCGGGGAAAAGTTCACCGAGGCCGTAAGGTCGGGATTGATCCGGCTCAGCCCCTCCTGCTGGCCATTCCTGACAAGATACGGACGGTACACCTCCACATCGTTAATATAAACAAGGTTTTCGTCATAGCTTCCGCCCCTGACTGAATAGCCTGAGCTCAGCTCACTGAATGAGGAGACGCCGGGCAGGGTGGCTATTGCCGCCTCCACACCGCCAGAAACGGAGGGTATCACCACCCCGGCAACAGCAGGGATGTTCATTGCAGTTATGTTGTCAGGCCGTGATGCCCTTATCTCCACTCCTTCAAGGGTTGTGACGTCAGGCACAAGTCTGATCCTGATGCCGGCAAGAGGCCCGTTCAGGTCAAGTGTCAGGCTATCTGTGATGTAACCAATGCTTGAAAACCTCAAGATGATCTTCCCATCCTCTTCCGGGGCCAACTGAAGCCTGAAAGAGCCGTCTTCCCTGCATATTGTTCCTGTGCTGAGTGACGGGATGTAGACTGTTGCGCCGATGACGGCAACTCCTGCCGTATCTGTTACTATACCGGTTATTGCCTTCTCCTGGCCATGCATGATACCGGCAGGGAGAACCAAAAGAAACAGATGAAAAAGAATTAGTCTTATCCTTGAAGACTGTGCCATCAGTCACTCTTTTTTTTCTTGCGGACCTTGCTCTTCCTGGCCTTTGTGGTTTTGGAGGGTTCGTTCTTAAGCATGCCGCCCTTTACGCCCCTTACGAATTTTTGCCAGGCAAAGGGATTCAGGAGGTTGTTGGCCGGCATCTGCCCACGTGTATAAAGATTGTCTGACATCTGCTGCATAGTGTAGCGGTAAGCCTCGCCGGGAGTAGGGGTCATGTCGCTCCATATCTGTTGCTGAAGCATGGCCAGGTTGTGTTCCATGTTCTCCATCAGCGGGTCTGCCGGTTTATTCTCCAGGACTGCCCGCTTGAATTCGGAATAGGTCTTCCATGGGAGAACGAGAACCTCACCGATCAGTATTGTGTCAGTAACCATTATCACATCTGTGATGTAGTGATTGCCTGCCGCAGTGTTGGGAATTGTAAGGAGAGTGGATTTGAACCCGATGGCACTGAAGAAGACGGTGTCACCGGGGGCACTTATGATTGAGAAGATACCCCTGTGGTCACTGGCAGCACCGCGTCGGAGATGTTTTGAATAGATGCTTACATCCGGAACGATGTTCCCCAGTTCGTCAGCTGTAAGTCCGTCAATCTGGATATACCTTCTCTCACCGTCCTGGGCCAACAGCCTCGACAATGTCAGGACCAGCATGACACAAATCACCAAAAACTTCTTCAAGGACAGATATTTTTGCGTTGTAAAGTAAACAATAATGACATTTACTTCTTGATTTTAACTTAACTTTAATGATCTTTACTGTCACCTCAGAAGAAAAAACTAAAAGCTAAAAAAATATGCAAAAACTCTTATTGCTTGGAGATGAGGCAATTGCGCAGGCAGCTCTGGACGCCGGTCTGAGTGGCATGTATGCTTATCCCGGTACCCCGTCAACTGAGATAATGGAGTACATCCAGGCCTCGGGGCAGGCTGCCGGCGACGGTGTGCACAGGGAGTGGTCCTCAAACGAGAAGACTGCCATGGAGGCTGCGCTGGGGATGTCCTATGCAGGCAGGAGGGCGTTGGTTGCAATGAAGCATGTTGGTCTCAATGTGGCTGCTGATGCCTTTATTAACTCTGCAGTGACCGGCGTAAACGGTGGTCTGGTTGTTGTCTCCGCTGATGATCCCTCGATGCATTCCTCCCAGAACGAGCAGGATTCACGCTTTTACGGCAAATTTGCCATGGTGCCTGTATTCGAGCCCCGTAACCAGCAGGAGGCATATGACATGATCTTTGATGCCTTTGAACTCTCTGAGAAATACCGCCTTCCGGTTCTTTTCAGGATAACTACACGCCTGGCCCACTCACGTTCAGCTGTGGCCAGGAGGGAAAAGAGGTCACAGAACGGCATGGCTCTGCCATCAAATCCGAGGCAGTTTGTGCTGCTGCCTGCAATAGCGAGGAAACAGTACAAAGTTCTCACCGGCACCTATGAGAAGCTGCGCACAGACCCTGTGCTTGAGGGTTATAACAGGCTGCTTGAGGGTGGAGGCCGCGGAACAGGTGTTCTGGCCTGCGGGATAGCGTACAACTATCTTATGGAAAACGTTGGTGACCGGATCGGGGATTACAATGTGCTGGCTGTCGGAACATATCCGCTGAACAGGGAGAAGGTTGCAGCCCTGGTTGAAAGGTGTGACACGGTTCTTGTTCTGGAGGAGGGTTACCCGATGATAGAGGAGCATCTCAGGGGTCTGCTCGACAGGGATGTCAGGGTTCAGGGCCGCATGGACGGCACTGTCCCGCGTGACGGTGAACTTAATCCGGCGATTGTGGCCGCCGCCCTCGGGCTGAAAGCCTCATACGGAAAAGATGTCCCTTCGCTTGTACGCCAGCGTCCGCCATCATTCTGCAAGGGATGCGGTCATGCGGATCTCTATTCGGCCCTTGCGGAGGTGATGGTCGAGGCCGGCCCGGGAAGGGTTTTCTCAGACATTGGCTGTTACACGCTGGGAGCGCTGCCTCCTTACAATATGGTCAATTCATGTGTCGACATGGGGGCCTCCGTCACGATGGCCGTGGGTGCTGCAGATGCAGGACTGTTTCCGGTTGTTGCTGTGATTGGCGACTCCACCTTCACTCACTCGGGGATGACCGGATTGCTGGATGCTGTACTGAAGAACTCCCCCATAACCCTGATAATCTCTGACAACTCCACGACCGGCATGACAGGCGGACAGAAGTCGCAGGCGACTGACAGGATAGAAAGCATCTGCATTGGTCTGGGTGTTGATCCGGGGCATCTCAGGTTAATTGTTCCTCTCAGGAAGAACCATGAAGAGAACAAGGCCGTTATCCGCACAGAGCTGAACCACCGTGGTCTCTCAGTGATACTTGCAAGGCGTGAGTGCATTCAGACCGCATCGCGGAACAAGAAGGCAGAATCGGCAGGGAAAAACCAAAAAAGTGAATAACATGAAATGTGATATTATACTTGCAGGTGTCGGTGGTCAGGGAATCCTGTCCATTGCGGCCACGATTGGCCTTGCAGCGGTGGATCAGAACCTTCATCTCAAGCAGGCTGAGGTTCACGGCATGAGCCAGAGGGGCGGTGACGTTCAGTCGCATCTCAGACTCTCTGACTCAGAGATCTGGTCAGACCTGATCCCTCACGGCGGAGCTGACCTGATTATAAGTGTCGAGCCTATGGAGGCGCTGCGCTATCTCCCCTGGCTTTCTCAGGGAGGCTGGCTGGTTACAAATACAGTCCCGTTTGTCAATATTCCTGATTATCCCGAGGCTGGCGAGGTTCTCGCTGAACTCCGGAGGTCAGGCAATACGATAGCTATTGATGCTGACGGTATTGCAAGGGACCTCGGGTCAGCCCGTTCCGGCAACATGGTAATACTTGGTGCTGCCTCCTCATTCATTTCGATGCCTTTCCCTGCACTGGAGAATGCTGTCAGAAAGATGTTCGGACGCAAGGGAGAAGAGGTTGTGGAGGTGAACCTGAAGGCCCTTCGTGCCGGGAGGGATGCTTCCGGCAGATAGGAGAGCCAGGGCAGAGATTGGGCCATCAGGCAGCAGTCTTATCTCCTTCGCCCGTTCCGGGTGAAGGTCATTGCAGGTCATAAACAGGCCCCGGCGCATTGCCGGGGCCTGTCCGCGAGACATCCATCCGCCACTTCCCGGCCCCTCATTCCGTTTGGATTGCCGGATACTGGCCATACTGCCCGGTCACTTGCCCCGGCTCTTCCCGGTGCGTCCGGCAGACTCGCTGCCTGCAGCAATCTCACCCTCATGATCCGGCTCCGGTTCATCAGAGATCATCTCCCGCGACTTGTTACCCTGGCTGAGCATCACCAGGTCAGTGGCCACAATCTCCGTGACATTCCGCTGAACACCGTTCTTGTCAGTGTAGCTCCGGTAGCTTATACGCCCCTCGATGCATACCTCCTTACCTTTTCCTAGGAACTTCGAAGAGAGCTCTGCAAGGCCGTTCCATGCCACAATGCTGTGCCATGTTGTCTCGTCGATCTTTGTGCCTTCGGCATTCCTGTAACTCTCATTGGTTGCAAGATTGAAATGTGCAACCTTCTTTCCGCTCTCGAGTGTCCTGATCTCCGGGTCCTGTCCCAGGCGACCAATCAGCTGAACCTTGTTTCTCAATGCATTCATGACTCTTGGTTTTAGTTAATAATGCTGTTAACAGTACAAATTTGCACCCTCCTCCGCAGACGATTCGGTTGTTAAGCATTTCTATCCGCTTAGCAGTCGTTTATATCCGTTTGTAAGCGGGTTACAGAATAATAATCAGGCTGATATGACAATTATGAAAAGTAAATTTTTCATATCTTTATCAAAACATTCGCTGTGGAAAGAGTATGTCTTGACTGCGGAGCGCGGCTCCTTGGGCGGTCTGATAAGAAATTCTGTTCCGATCAGTGCCGCAACAATTACAATAACCGTCTTAACCGTGATCAGAATAATTATGTCCGGAACGTCCATGCACTGCTGCGGCGCAACCGGAAGATTCTTGCGGACCTTTATGAAGACGGCCATCACCGGATTCACCGTGATGCCCTGACTGCCCAGGGTTACAACTTCACCTTTTTCACGCACATGGTGGAGACCAGGGAGGGTGAGCGCTGGTCTTACTGTTTCGAGTACGGATTTACCGAGACTGAAGAGGGTTACCTGGGGCTGAAGAGATGCAGCACCTACCTGGAGATGACGGAGGCGGAGGCAGATGTGGAGGAGGAGTAAGGCATTACTGCCATCACCGCGGGGAGTAAAGAGCCAGTGAACCATTCCCTGGACTGTGTGATCCCCATACAGTAAGACCATATCCTGTTTTTTTTGTATGTTTGAGGCTCAAAAGAAACAGGTATGAGATTAACAGCGATAATTGCGGCGGCAGCGCTATTGGGGATTACTGCCATGGCTGAAGGCCAGAAGGTTTACGAACACAACTACCTGGTTAAGGTGGGCGATACCGCCCCTGATTTCACAGTAAGGGAGGCAGGTGGCAAATCATACAAGATTTCGGACCTCCGCGGAAAGGTTGTCATGCTTCAGTTCACGGCAAGCTGGTGCGGTGTATGTCGCAAGGAGATGCCATTCATCGAGGAGGAGATATGGATCCCTGGAAAAAAGCAGGGGCTTGTGGTTATTGGCATAGACAGGGACGAACCTGAGGAGACAGTTAAAAAGTTTGCTGCAGACATGAAAATAAACTACCCCCTTGCGCTGGATCCCGGCGCTGATATTTTCGGACTCTTTGCGGAGAAACAGGCAGGGGTGACACGTAATGTTATTATAGACCGAAACGGCAAAATTATATTCCTGACACGTCTCTTCGAGCAAAAGGAATTTGATGAAATGAAGAAGATAATCTTCTCGGAACTGGCCAAAAAGTAGAAAAAGAGCCTTCTTTTGCCTTCTGAATGCAACCTTTGGCCTGCTTATTGCGTTTATCAGAGCAACGACTACTGTTCTTTTAACTAAAACTGAGAAAAATGAAAAAGTTCATTGTCATTGCTCTTGCACTTGTTCTTGCCGCACCGCTGTTTTCACAGGTAAAATTTGGTCTTAAGGCCGGGGCAAGCACCGACTTCACCTTCACCGACCAGACCTTTCAGGGTACAAATGTCGATGTGATAATTCAGAATGCCAAGGATGCCGAGTGGGGCTTCCAGGGAGGGGTTTTCATGAGGGCAACCATTGCAGGTTTCTATATTCAGCCGGAATTATTACTTGCAACAGCCACCAATTCAGTGTCATATGAAGATGTTGAGGCTGGCGGCGCTCCGGTGATATACAATCAGAAGTTCAATAAGCTGAACATCCCGGTACTTCTCGGACTTAAAGTAGGTCCGGTGAGGATCAATGCAGGCCCGGCAGCTTCGGTGATGATCTCTGATCCTAAGGAGATCATTGACGGTGCCACCTATAAGAAGGCCACCTTCGGCTACCAGGCCGGCGTAGGCTTTGACGTGCTGAAGAGGCTGACCTTCGACCTCAGGTATGAGGGTAACCTGAACCAGTTCGGTGACGAGATTGAGATAGGCAACCAGACATTCCAGCTCGATGACAGGACTGGAGCCATCCTGTTCCATGTAGGACTGATATTCTGACACCTGCCAAATCAGAAGGAACTCTTCCGCTGTTTCCGGAAGAGTTTTTTTTATATTTACGGGAGCAAGCTAACTGTACTTCATGATCCTGGCAGGTAATGGAATAATTGTTTTACGAAACGTACTTGCGGTAGTCTACCTCATCGCAGTGTTCGCAATCTGCCTGATGATAGTCTTTGAGAACCGCAATCCGGTCAAGACCCTCTCATGGATGCTTGTCATACTGTTTATTCCTGTTGCCGGCATGATAGTCTATTTCTTCTTCGGCCGCAATTACCGGAAGCAGAAGATTTACAGCCGCAAGAGTCTGGCTGACAGCGCGAGGCTCGAGGATCATGCTGACCGCCAGGTCAGGCTCCTTTCAAAATACCTGTCGGGGGACAGTGCGGCTGTTAGGTCAAAGGAGCACCTTATCCACCTGATGCTCAGGAATAACCGGTCGCTGCTCACGCTTGACAACAGGATTGACCTCCTTGTCAACGGCCGCCAGACTTTTCCTGCTATGCTTGATGCCATCGCGTCAGCTACTAACTATATCCACCTTGAATTCTATCGTTTCGAGCCGGACACCCTGGGCATGGAGTTCAGCGAGCTGATGAAGCGCAAGGCGAAGGAAGGGGTCAGGGTAAGGGTTATTTATGACGATGTTGGCAGCTGGAACATCCGTAAACCGTATATTAAAAAGATGCGCGAAGCCGGTGTTCAGATTCATACGTTTATGCCGGTCCGCTTTCCAAACTTCTCCAGCAAGATCAACTACCGGAACCACCGGAAGATACTGGTTGTTGATGGGAAGGTTGGTTTTGTCGGAGGACTCAATATTGCGGACAAGTACCTTCACGGACTGCCTGACCTCGGGCCATGGGTTGACACACACCTGAGGCTTGAGGGCGAGGCTGTTGCGGCGCTGGACAGGGTCTTTGTTGCTGACTGGGACTTTGTCAGCGGGGAGGAACTGCCGCCTGACGCAGCCCTTGATCATGTCGTGCGCACCGGCAACAGGTGCCTGGTTCAGGTAGCCTCCAGCGGCCCCGATACTGACTGGGCAACAATCATGCAGGTTTACTTCTCCGCAATTGCCACGGCAAAGTCTTCGATATACCTCACATCGCCATATTTCAGCCCGGACGAGAGCCTTCTGACCGCGCTGAAGACCGCAGCCCTCAGTGGTGTTGATGTGAGGATGATCTTTCCTGAATTCACTGACTCCATAATAGCAAACTGGAACACCCGCTCCTATATCTCTGAGCTGCTCGATGCCGGGGTTAGGGTATTCCTTTACAGAAACGGATTCATTCATTCCAAATACCTCCTGGTGGATAATATATTCTCCTCTGTCGGCTCACCCAATGTCGATGTCAGAAGTTTCGACCTTGACTTCGAGGTTACAGCCCTCATTTACGACGAGGATTTCGCCCTGCGACTGGGAGTCCTCTTTGCCGAGGATGTCAAGAACTGTTATGAGATAAGCAGGGATGAGTGGGATAAAAGACCGAGGAGGGAGAGATACAAGGAGTCGATAGCGCGCATTTTCGGGCCGCTTTACTAACTTCGCACCCGATGAAAAAACTGATACTCGTACTGTTTTATATAATTCTTGCGGCAGGGTTCATGATAACCCTTTTCCTCTGGATGACGGTCCTGAGAAAGAATGTGAAGGCTGATGAGCCGGTAAGAATCTACGTTCCCACCGGATCTGACTTCAATGCCCTGACTGACACTCTTGAGAGCACCGGTGTTCTTCGCAGCAAGGGGAGTTTCCTGCTCACCTCAAGGCTTAAATCCTACGGACGTTCAGTCAAGCCCGGTTCATACATCCTGGAGCCCGGCATGAGCAACAACGCGCTGGTTAATATGCTCCGTTCAGGACAGCAGGCCGCGGTTAATGTCACGTTCAACAACATAAGGACCCTGGGGGAGCTCGCCGGAAAAATCGGAGGCCAGATTGAGGCTGATTCGGCAGATATATCTGCCTTCCTGGCTGATGAGGCAAATTTCAGGGATGACGGCTTTGACAGGCTGACTCTGATATCTGTCTTTATACCTGACACATACCAGGTTTACTGGTCAGTTGATGCCCGGGGTTTCTACCGAAGGATGCTGAAGGAATATCGCGATTACTGGACCGCGGAGCGAAAAGCCCTGGCTGAGGAAAAGGGTCTGACCCCTGCGGAGGTGTCAATTCTTGCCTCAATCGTTGACGAGGAAGCTTCAAAGGCAGATGAGAAACCGCGAATTGCAGGCGTATATCTGAACAGGCTCCGCGTGGGTATGCCCCTGCAGGCTGACCCGACGGTCAAGTTTGCGGTAAATGATTTTACTCTGCGCCGGATTCTGAACAGGCATCTGGAGGTTGATTCACCGTATAATACCTATAAATATTCCGGTTTGCCGCCCGGACCTATAAGGTGTCCTTCGCGCTCAGGACTGGAATCTGTCCTCAACCCGGAGAAGCATGAATACCTCTTTTTCGTTGCGAAGTTCGACGGTTCAGGTTATCATCATTTCTCACGCACCCTGGCAGAGCACAACAGGTATGCCGCCTCATACAGGCGAGAGTTGAACAAGAGAAGGATTTACCGGTAAATCAGTTGTTTCCGGTGTAGTTATTCAGCCATCCGATGATTCTGCCGGCATTGACCCTGTTGTCTGCAACCTCCTGAAGCAGCGCTGTGCGTTTATCCTTAATCTCCGGGGTAAAGGTCTCTCTCATGAGCTTGTCAGTGAGGCTGATCCAGTCTCCGGGACTATTTGCCACGTGACAAAGCTCCTCGAGGCTTGTACCTGAGACAGCAGCAGGAGAGGCCACCACATGGCGGCCATAGCACAGTGCATTGATCAGTTTCAGCTTTATCCCGGAAGGCTGGGAGGAATTAAGAAGGCAGACCTGGGCATTTGTAACCAGCTCATTCATCTTTTCCGGGTCCGGATTTGGTATGATCCTGACATGCCTGAGCGCGGAGGCGGCCTTGAACAGCTCGGCGGATGGCCTTTTGCCTGCAAGTATTGTCTTGTATTTCCATCCCTGTGCCACCTCCCTAACTATCTGCAGGGCAGCTGCATTGTTCTCAGCCGTGGAGAAATCACCGTGCATAAGCACATAGTCTCCCTTTCCTGAAGATGAACAGCACCCGTCACCGGGGTGGAACGGACCCACAAAGAGGGCGTTGCCGTACCTGGCACTGAAATAATCAGTGTCCCCGGGAGAGATGGAGAGCAGTTGTGAGGCTGCCGCTAGTTTTTTTTCATAGCGCTCGAGCTTCCTGGCTTCGGAATTGAAGTAATGCCTTCTTAACGGATTTTTCTCACTTACAGCCAGGTTGCGATAGTATATGTGTTCGATGTTGTGCGTCCTGACCATCGTGATCCTGTCAGCCAGAGCCGGATTATCAAGGAAGTGAGTCGTGTGAAGACCTTCAAAGATTATCGGATGATCGTCGGTCAGCAGGTCCTTGAGCAGCATGCTGTTCTTTCGTGACAGAACGATGAAGGGCTCGCGGCTGAAGAGATGGAAAAGATTCAGTTCACGCCTGTAATAGTGAACGCGGAGGCATTCGCGCTCCAGCGTGCGGGAACGGCTCCGGCCATAGCTGAAACAATGAAGTATCACGCCGATGCCCTGTTTTTTCAGTGCTGAGATCTTGTAAAATACATCCATTATGCCGCCGTAATCAGGCGGATAGGGAACATTGAAGCTGACCAGGTGTATTATTCTGTTGCCGGGGGTGTAGTCCATGAGGTCCGAATACGATTTACAAACATAACTAAAATAAATTCTTTCGTATCTTTCATCCGGACTGACTCTAAAGATATCCGAGAGTTTTACATAACCGTGATGAAGCGAGCCGTGATTGCAGTAATCAGTGACCTGTCAACCGACATGAGGGTCAGGAAGCTTGCTTTGCTGATGGCTGAAGAGGGTCTTGATGTAACGGTTATCGGAAGGATGTCAGATTCTCCATTGCCTGCGACGGTTACGGGGATCAGGGCATTCCGGATTTGGGTCCCCTTCAGGAAGGGGCCGGCAATGTACATGCTTTTCAATCTCTTCCTGTTTTTCAGGCTTCTTTTCAGTCGGTATGAGATATGCGTTGCATGCGATCTGGATACCCTCATACCATGCTATATTGTTTCAGGCTTATTCAGAAGGAAGCTCATATATGACTCGCATGAATATTTTACCGGGCAATATAGCCTTGAGGATCGGCATTTCAGGCATTTTCTGTGGAAGAGCGCAGAGCGATTGACTGTTCCCCGTGTAAAGTTTATGATTACGGTAAGTGATTCCATAGCAAATCTTTACAGATATGAATACGGGGTTGATCCGGTTGTTGTAAGGAATGTCGCCTCTGATGTAAGTCACCTTGAGCCGCGACACAGGAGTGACCTTGGCGCAACGGATAATGAGTTGCTGCTGGTTTGCCAGGGCTCCGGGATCAATCCCGGCCGCGGGGGAGAGGAGTTGATCGGAGCCATGGCCATGACTTCGGGAGTACGGCTTCTGTTCATAGGTTCAGGTGATGCCATGGACCACCTGCACAGGATTGCAGCCGAGAGCCCGGCCCGTGACCGCATCAATTTCCTGCCCCGGATGCCCTGGGAAGAGATGATGCGTTACACCATGTGCTGCGACGCTGGAATTTCCGCTGATACGGATACCTGCATCAACCAGCGCTACAGCCTGCCCAACAAACTGTTTGACTATATTGCAGCCGGAATACCGGCAGTTGTTTCACCGCTTCCCGAGATCGTTGCCCTGGTAAAGCACTACGGGTGCGGAACAGTGCTGGAGGAGGTTACGCCCGAAGCCATTGCGCGGGAGATACAGAGGCTGGCTGATAACCCTGTATTGCTTCATGCTCTCAGGGATAAGGCCCGTGCAGCAAGGCGGGAATTGACCTGGGAAAAGGAAAAACTGCTGGAACAAGAACTGATCAGAAGTGTTATTAAGTCAAAATCGAATAAATGAACAGAGCATTTTTCAGAAAATATCTGCCTGAGATCATCGGTACACTGCTCGGGGCAGCCGGCGGATTCATATACTGGAAGTATGTGGGATGCCTGACTGGCACCTGCGCAATAAAGTCAAACTGGTATCTTATGATCCCGTGGGCTGCCGTGCTCGGGTTCCTGGCCGGATCGGTTGCGGGAGATTTCATCAGGAAGAGAAAGAAGCCCGAAGCTCAGGAAGGCAACTGATTGGTTATTTGCCGGCCTGGTGGAGATCACTTTCCGGGTGACTTTTGCCATGATATTGTAAGCGGGGAAGTTTGTATATTGCATACAGATTACCACAGCAAACCAACCCGTATCCATGAAAACAAACCGCAGGAATTTTCTTCGCACGGCAGCAGTTGTCGGTGCAGGCACAGTCACAGCCGCATCGCTGGCTTCATGCTCCCGCCGTGAGAGGTCGGCTGAGGCAATGGCCTCAGTGAGGGAAGCCGTCATGGCAGCCCATGCCCAGAGCTTCAACATGTCAGGTTATGCAGCACCACCGGTTGAAAAGGTGCGCGTCGGATTCATCGGGCTTGGGATGAGAGGACCGGGCGCCGTGGAGCGTATGGCTCACATTGAAGGGGTTGAAATTGTTGCGTTGTGCGATACCTATCCTGACCGTGTTGACAAGGTACAGGCAATTCTCACAAAGTTCGGTCTTCCTCAGGCAAAGGGCTTCAG
>JAEYZD010000095.1 GCA_023430725.1 Bacteroidota bacterium
AAGCACGTATCGGCATTGATGTCATAAAGAGAGATGGCTTTACGTGGAATTTTGACGTCAACGCTTCCACTGTAAGGAACGAGATCACCAAACTTCCGCAGGAAGAGATAATAAGCGGAACCAAGAAGCTAATGGTGGGTCATTCAATCTATGACTTCTGGCTGAGAGACTGGTACGGAGTTGACCCTGCAGACGGTGCGGCTCTGTATAATGCCAATATCAAGGATTTCGCAACCCAGTCTGCCAACCTGAGGATCATCAATGAGACTGACACTGTGAGTATCAGCCAGAACAACGCCAAGTACATATACAACGGCAGCGCAATTCCTGATCTTATGGGTGGATTCTCCAATACGTTCACCTATAAAGGCCTCAGTCTGAGCATCCTGTCAACATTCCAGATCGGCGGAAAGATTTATGACGGCACCTACGCCAGCCTCATGCATGCCGGTGATTACGGAAGGTCAAGCCATGTTGATATCCTCAACAGGTGGCAGAAGCCCGGTGACATTACAGATGTTCCCCGGCTTGACAATGCTCAGCTTACTCCGTTTACCTCGCAGTCAGACCGTTTCCTGGTCGATGCCTCTTTCTTAAGTGTCAAGAACGTAACCCTGAGTTACGTACTGCCCGTGAGCCTTCTTCAGAAAGCAGGTATGCAGGGAGCCAGGGTCTGGCTCAGCGGTGAAAACCTTCTGTTGCTCAACGCCCGCAAGGGCCTTGATCCCCAGCGTTCGTTCGCCGGAACTACCGACAACGTGTACACACCGTCAAGAATTCTTACGGTTGGAATAAATGTATCTCTCTAAATCAAAAGGAAAGATGAAACGATCAATTTATACAACACTGTTCATTGCTGCATTGTCGCTCTTATTTTCGTCATGCAGTGAAGACTACCTGGATACGGTTCCGACTGATCAGGTATCCGCGACGTCAGCCTTTGAGACTACGGGCAATGCCATGCAGGCATTGAACGGAATCCACCGCCTGATGTACTCCCAGCATAACTCAAGGCAGGATCAGGCCGGCGAAGCCTCTATAAATATCTACCGTGACATGCTTGGTGAAGACCTGGTGATGAACTCTACCGGCAACGGGTGGCACAACAACATCTACAAATGGGTTGACCACAGAAGTGAAACAGCAGCATCAGGATACGCTCCCTGGTACCTCTATTACAGGTTAATAGCAAACGCCAATATGATCATCAACAACATTGACAATGCTGTCGGACCTCAGGCTGAGAAGGATATTATCAAGGGTGAAGCGCTGATCTACAGGGCATGGTGTCATTTCAACCTCGCCCAGATGTTTGCCAAGAGATATGTTCCGGGTGCAGCAAACGACCAGATGGGGGTCCCCATTATGCTGACCAATAATTTTGACGGACAGCCCCGTAATACCGTTGCTGAAGTTTATACTCAGGTGCTTATTGACCTTGACGAAGCAATAGTTCTTCTTGCTGGCTTCAACAGGCAAAATAAGTCACACATGAATCTCAATGTGGCAAAGGGAGTTAAGGCCAGGGTGGCGCTGACAATGGGCAACTGGCAGCTGGCTGCAACCCTTGCGGCCGAGGCTCGCGAAGGTTTCCCTCTGATGTCAGATGCACAATACACTGCAGGGTTCAATGACTACACAAATGCGGAATGGATGTGGGGAAGCACGGTTGTGCCCGATCAGACCACTTATTTCTATTCCTTCTTTGCATATATGTCAAGGAACTTCAACTCTACCAACATCAGGGGCAATCCAAAGTCAATCAACAGGGATCTCTACGACGATCCGATTTTTACTGCAACTGATGTAAGGAAGCTCAATTTTGATCCCACGGGCCTCCATGCCAGCCTGGGCCTGCCGTCAAATTTCACGAAGTATCCGTATACCAATCAGAAATTCATGGCTGCTGCCCTTGCTGACAGTCGCGGTGACGTGGTTTACATGCGGGCATCGGAGATGTACCTGATTGAGGCGGAGGCATATGCCCGCATGGGAGGTCATGACACAGAGGCACAGGCTGCACTCAACACTCTCAGGGAGGCCCGTGAAACAGTGGCAGCAAACTATGTTGCCTCAACCAACACCGGCCAGGCACTGATAGATGAGATCATGCTCAACCGCAGGCTCGAGCTCTGGGGCGAAGGCTTCCGTTTCACCGACCTCAAGAGGCTCAACCTGCCTCTCGTCAGAGGTACCCACCATCAGTCAGCGCTTGCCGGCGTCATGAACGTGCCTGCAGGTGATCCCATGTGGGAGTGGCTGATCCCGAAACAGGAGATGGATGCCAATGATCAGATGGTTCAGAACCCGCTTTAGGAAAATATCCTGATATAAAAAAGAGGCTGCTCCACATGAGGCAGCCTCTTTTTATATGTCCGGCCCGGGCAATAACATTTTCCTGCTGGCCGGATATATGCATCCTTTACCTGTTGCGCCTGAACCTCGAGGGATTTTCACTGCGCCGTCTCCTTATCCTCTCCGTCCTGGCCCTTAGGATCATATAGGCCACCAGCAGTATTATTATGCCGATGACAAATATCTTTATGTTTCCGGGTGCAATCATTTCACTCTTCAGCAGCTACTAAAGGACCTTACCTCATATCTATCACCTCAACCCCTTTGTGCTCAGCCGGGTTAAATGTGAAATACCCTGCCGGCGGACGGAAGGTCAGGTCATATTTCGATACCGTCATGGTGAGGGTCATCCCATCCTTGGTCCGGTATTCCGCTGACCTGAGGTCATACTGTCCCTTGCCTATCTTCAGCCTGATACGCACTATATTCACTTCGAGCGATTCAGGATAGAGATCTATGACCCATTCCCCGGCTGTCTGTTCAAGCAGCCTTACCTTGTACCCCTTTTCGTGCATCGTAAAGAGGAGCGATGGCTTTGACATGAATGATTCATCCGAGGGATCGGGCTCAGTGACCGTCACCTCCTTCACCTCAGGCATGTGATTCCAGATTGCTTTGCCGTCTGCCCGTATAATGTTGTCAGGCAGCGTAACCATGTACCTGTCGCCGCTGATTACGGCACTACCTTCCAGTGTGGTCTCCTCATCTTCGCGGGCATCGTACGCCAGAATCTCATACTCAATAGTTACCGAAGGGGCTGCGGCAGCCTTCCTGCTGAATTCCGAAAGCACCTTCACGGCTTCCGGATCCTTCTGTGAGAAGGCAGCCAGGCAAGCCAGGCAAAGTGCTATTACAAGTCCTGTTTTTTTCATCTTAAAGATTCTCTTCACCGAGTCTCTTCAAAATCTGTTCCAATGTTTGCGGATCCTGCACAATCACCTCTCTGGCCTTGCTTCCCTCGAACGGTCCGACAATGCCTGCCGCCTCCAGCTGATCAATGATACGGCCTGCACGGTTATATCCCAGCTGCATCCTGCGCTGGATAAGTGAGGTGGATCCCTGCTGATGCTGAACCACCAGCCTGGCCGCTTCGTCAAAGAGCGGGTCACGCTTTTTAAGGTCCACATCGTTATTACCGTTGCCGGTATCCTCGTCGCCTACGTATTCAGGCAGGTGGAATGCGGCCGGGTAACCCTGCTGTGATCCGATATATTCAGTAAGTTCTTCTATCTCCGGCGTATCAATAAAAGCACACTGTACCCTTATTGGCTCCCCGCCCTGCGATATCAATGCATCGCCCCGTCCAACGAGCCTGTCGGCACCGGTTGTATCGAGTATGGTGCGTGAGTCAACCCCGGAGAAAACCCTGAAAGCAATTCGTGACGGGAAATTCGCCTTTATGAACCCTGTGATAATGCTGACGGAGGGCCTCTGGGTTGAGATTATCAGATGTATCCCTACAGCCCTGGAGAGCTGGGCCAGCCTTCCTATCGGCGCCTCCACATCACGGCCTGACGTCATGATAAGATCTGCAAATTCATCAATAATCAGCACAATGTAAGGCATGAAATCGTGCCCCTTTTCCGGATTCAGCCTCCGTGCAATGAACCTGTCGTTGTATTCCCTGATATTTCTTGTCTGTGACATTTTCAACAGTTCAAGGCGGTGATCCATAAGAATGCAGAGCGAATTCAGGGTGTTGATAACCTTCTTTGTGTCGGTGACAATTGCGTCCTCCTCGTCGGGAAGCTTTGCCAGGAAGTGACGCTCGATCTTCCCGTATAGGGGAAGCTCCACCCGCTTCGGGTCTATCAGCACGAACTTCAGTTCTGCCGGATGCTTCTTGTAAAGGAGTGAGGTGATTATTGCATTCAGTCCTACTGATTTCCCCTGTCCCGTGGCCCCTGCGACAAGCAGGTGAGGCATTTTTGTCAGGTCGATTATAAACGGATCGTTCGTAATCGTGCGGCCAAGTGCCAGCGGCAGTTCATGCTTGCTGTCGGTGAAATCGCGCGATGAAAGAAGACCCTTCATTGATACTATCTCGGCTTTCTTGTTCGGGACCTCAATACCCACTGTGCCCCGGCCGGGTATTGGGGCTATGATCCTTATTCCCAGGGCTGACAGGCTGAGGGCGATATCATTGTCAAGCGATTTTATCCGGTGAATCTTGACGCCTCTGTCTGGCACTACCTCATACAGGGTAACAGTGGGTCCGACTGTAGCAGAGATCTGTTTGATCGTGATCTTATGGTCAGCCAGCGTTTTGAGAATGATCTCCTTGTTGGCGTTCACCTCATCGTTGGTTGTCGAGCCCGGGCTGCGGTAATCACGCAGCAGCGCCAGGGTCGGGAACTTATAGCGTGACAAGGAGAGCCTGGGGTCAAAAGGGGGGAGGTCGGAGGGGAGTTCATCCTCAATGGGTTCCACGCTCACGTTCCTTTTGTTCTTGTCGATGACATTCACAAGAGGCTTGTCTTCAGGCATTTCCGGTTCCCTGTAGAAATCATCGACATCATCTGTCTCCTCCTCGTCAGCCCTGAGAGGTTCCTCTTCCACTGAGGGAAAATTCTCTTCCGGGGCAATGACTGTATCTTCAGTTACAATATCCTTCTTCCGGCCTTCACCGGAGAGAACCGATACTCCTGCTTTGGCTACGGTGGCAATGGGTTTCCTTATTGTCTGGGGACTTACATGCAGAGCGAAGATGAGATAGGCAATCGTCAGGACAAGCAGCACGGCGCCGGTCCCCACCTTGCCCAGCACTCCGTTGAGGTATCCCGAAACCATGAATCCGAATTCGCCTCCGGGTCCGGCGCCGAGGAAAGTAGAATGGCCTGCGAAGTATCCAAGGATTGCAGAGACCAGTACGGTGGCAAGGAGGAAGCGAAGCACATTCTTCCAGAGCCTGAAATACCTGACCTTGAGCAGTGCAAGCCCGAAAGCGCCAATTATCAGCGGGATAAAGAATGATCCCAGTCCGAAACCGTTGAATATGAAGTAGTGACTTAACTGGAATCCGATCTTTCCGCCCCAGTTCCCGAAGGCAACAGGCACCTCTCCCGGTTCTGCCGTGGCGAGGCTCTGGTCTGCCTTACCGCTAAGCACATAAGATATGAAAACCACAAGCATGTACAGGGCAAAGACAAGCAGCACAAGGCCGGCAATAAATCTGAAATTCTCACCTGAGGAATTTGATCCTGAACCCTTCTTCTGAGATGATGACCCGTTTCCTTTCTTCTGTTTGCCCATCCTGCGATGTAATTATTTTGCCCTCTGTTTGCGGTCTTTTAAACGATTAGCAAAGGTAAGAAAAATGGTTGACCGCCGGGGCGTTTTAAAACGAAATCATTTTAAGGATGAGGGTGTCAAGATACTTTGCAGTGACCTTCCTGTAGTTCTTTTTCTTTTCGAACTCCTTGTCAGGTATCTGTTTTACAAGTACCTCGTCAGCCGTAAACTGCAATTCCGCGTCTCCGATTATGTAGAAGAAATCCATCAGAACCCCTTCAATATCCCTGTAGGGTGTCATCCTGTT
Source organism: Bacteroidota bacterium (assembly GCA_023430725.1). Taxonomy (GTDB): domain Bacteria; phylum Bacteroidota; class Bacteroidia; order Bacteroidales; family VadinHA17; genus SR-FBR-E99. Next base: position 5,894 of record JAEYZD010000095.1, read on the forward strand.
GGGGTTTTCCGCCTTGATCTCATTGGTGTACCAGATATAGCGGGTGGTTTCATTTTCCGGAATTTCCACCCTGGCCTGCTTGCAGTTGAATCCGCAGATCACTGACCTTCTGCCTGTGTCATGGACTGTCATCCCCTCCATGGAGCGGAAGCCGGGTTGAATGTCCCTGTAGTTACCCTCGAAATAATATTTGAAAGACAGAATGTTAAGATAGGTGTCGTAGATATTCTCCTTCGGGTTGACAACGGCAGTCACTCCTGAATTTCCGATGGGTGTCTTCAGGCTGGTGCTGATAAGGTCGCCCCTGAAGGCTATAACAAGCTCCTTCGGGAGGAGGTCTGTTGACATCGATGAAGGATTGCTGATGTACTTGATATTATAATATATCTCGCCCTCCTTCATATTCTTGTAAACACCGTCGCCCCTGCATGACGCAAGCAACAAAACCGTCATCAGAACCGGAATTGAAGGAAGGTAGCTTTTGTTCACGCGTCGCTGTTTGGCTGCAAATGTACTAAAAATGCAAAATCCATCTGTCACGGCAAGCCGTGGTACAATTATATAAACTCAGTTCTGATGCGAATAATATTTACCATGTTTTAATTTCGATTAAAATTTTAGCTTTGTCACCTGACAAAATCGAAACGAATGAGCAAAAAGCTTGCTGTTATTGCCCTGGGAGGCAATGCGCTCCTCAGGGGTGACCAGCTGGGGACGATAGAGGAACAGGAGCAGAATACAACTGATACTCTTGAGAACCTTGTGTTTCTCCTGCGGGAGGGATATGACATCGTAATCACCCACGGCAACGGCCCGCAGGTTGGGAATATATTGATGCGCAATGATGCCGGTGAGCAACTGTACGGAATTGCCCAGATGCCGCTTGACATCTGTGTTGCTGACTCGCAAGGCGGTATAGGTTATATGATAGAGCGTATGTTCAAGAATGTTCTGAACAAGCATGGTATTGACAAGAATGTTGTCTGTCTTATCACCACGGTGATTGTTGACAAGGATGACCCTGCCTTCAGTGATCCTCAGAAGAGGGTAGGCAAGATCTATACGAAGGAGCAGGCTGATGAGCTCGCAAAGGCGAAGGGGTGGGTTTTCAGGGAGGAGGTCAAGGCTCACGGCGGATTCCGGAGGGCGGTGCCGTCACCCAAGCCGGTGAGCATCATGAACCATGACCTGATACGCGAACTTGCACTGCGGGGCAATATAGTCATCGCTGCAGGCGGAGGCGGTGTGCCGGTTTACATTGATGAGAAGAACGATGTAAGGCCCTCAGAGGCAGTCATTGACAAAGACCTGGCCTCATCACTGCTGGCATCGGCAATTGGTGCTGACGAGTTCTATATCCTTACCGATGTTCCGTATGTCTACATCAACTACAAGAAGCCGGACCAGGAGATAAAGGAGTTCCTGAATTACGAGGACACGCTGAAATATCTCAATGAAGGCCAGTTTACAAAAGGAAGTATGGCTCCGAAGATCGAAGCTTGTCTTAACTTTGTAAAATCCGGCGGCAGCAAGAGTGTCATCACCGAGGCCTTCAAGCTGGAGGACCGGAGGTATGGGACGAAGATTACCATGGAGTATGACTAGGCAGTAGGCAATAGGCAATAGGCAGTAGTGAATTAATAATCAATATAGAAGATCGGTTGATGGCAAGACCCTCAGACTCTCAGACCCTCAGACCCTCAGACCCTCAGACTCTCAGACTTTAAATAAATAAAAGATATGGCTTACAATTTAAGAAACCGCAGTTTTCTGAAGCTGCTCGACTTCACTCCGGAGGAGATCAGATTCCTCCTTGACCTCTCATTTGAGCTCAAAAAGGCAAAATATGCCGGAACAGAACAGCCCAGGCTGACCGGAAAGAACATCGCCCTTATATTTGAGAAAACATCAACCCGCACCCGCTGCGCCTTCGAGGTGGCAGCGTTTGACCAGGGCGCCCATGTTACTTACCTGGGTCCTTCAGGATCACAGATCGGACATAAGGAGTCGATGAAAGATACTGCCAGGGTCCTTGGCAGGATGTATGACGGCATAGAGTACCGCGGCTACGGGCAGGAGATCGTCGAGGAGCTGGCAGCATATGCCGGTGTACCGGTTTGGAACGGTCTCACAAACGAGTTTCACCCTACCCAGATCCTGGCCGACTTCATGACGATGCTGGAACATTCTGACAAGCCGATAAACAAGATCAGCTTCTGCTATCTTGGCGATGCCCGCAACAACATGGGCAACTCGCTGATGGTTGGTGCCGCCAAGATGGGCATGGATTTCCGTGCTGCAGCGCCTAAGGCATGCCAGCCTGCTGACGACCTCGTGAAGAAATGCCTCGAGATAGCCGCTGTAACGGGAGCAAAAATAACACTCACCGAGGATGTTGCAGAGGCTGTCAGGGGAGTGGATTTCCTCTATACTGACGTATGGGTCTCAATGGGTGAACCTGAATCTGTGTGGGAGGAGCGGATAAGGCTCCTGAAGCCCTACCAGATCAATTCTGAGGTAATCAGGCTCACCGGCAATCCGGATGTGAAATTCCTGCATTGCCTGCCTGCATTCCATAACAGGGAGACAAAGATGGGAGAGGAGATCTTCAAAAAGTACGGTCTCGATGGCATGGAGGTTACGGAAGAGGTGTTCGAATCACGCCATTCCATTGTATTTGATGAGGCTGAAAACCGGATGCATACGATCAAGGCAGTGATGGTGGCCACGCTGGGATACTAGGCAATAGGCATAAGGCAATAGGCAATAGTGTTGACAATGGATGCAATAACTAAATGATTTGCAGCTACTTAACTACTTCGCTACTGCCTACTGCCTAT
>JAEYZD010000005.1 GCA_023430725.1 Bacteroidota bacterium
GGTTCGAAGGAACCGAGATGGCGGCAGCTGATCCCTCTGCTATATACTCGAGGAATCCCTGGCTTGTGTGACACTGAACGCAACCGGCCCTGTTGGCATAGGCTGCGTTGCCGCCGGTGGCGTGCATTGACTCCTTCCACTGCGCAGTGAAGGCAACCATCGGACTGGTGCTGTTGTGACACTCGGCACATGCAAGAGCGGTTCCGGGATCACCCTTGTCTCCCTGCGGCCCGTCTTCGCCCTGCGGCCCCATCGGACCCTCACACGAAGCAAGGATCAGACCCGTTGTCACAATTAAAACGCTTAATTTCAGAATACTTTTCATATAAGACTTGGTTTAGATTTTCTGTGATGAAAGGTAGCAAGACCCACGATAGGTAAGTGTTTTTTTTCATTGATATTTCAATCACAATGGATTGATAAGTATACCGTGTGATGTTGATATAGATCAAAAATCAATATGATATATGTCATGATTTGAGCCGCCGGTTTCCCACACTCAGTACCTTTGTGCAAAACTGCCTTATAATGTATGCTGAAAATAAGATTACCAGTTGCGCAAATTGTGCAAGATGCTGGACAAATTTCAGAAACCTGACCGAAGAAGAGCTTGAGCTCATTAACAAGAACCGGTACGAGGCTACATTCAAACCATCCGAGATCATCATCAAGCAGGGCTCTCCGGCATCCAATGCCATCTTTCTTATCTCCGGGCTGGCCAAGGTTTACATGGAAGGCTATTCCGGCAAAAACCTGATTCTTAACCTGGCTGAGCACTCTACACTTCTGGCCGGCCCCGGCGCTCACGTCAACGCACGGTATACATACTCTGTGGCAGCGATCACACAGGTTCAGGCCTGCTTCATCAATTTTGACACAATCAGAAAGGTTATCACCGCCAATCCCGGATTCGCATCGGGATTCATTGAGGATCTGAGTGATAAGTCGTTCAGGCTTCACCAGAAGATCCTTAACCTCACCCAGAAGAAGATGCACGGCAGGCTTGCAGAGGCGCTGCTCTATTTCGCTGACAGCATCTTCCGGTCGGATGAGTTTGAGATGGTGCTCTCACGCCAGGAACTGGGGGAGATGACCAACATGGCAAAGGAAAGCGTAGTCCGGATAATCGGAGAATTTGAGAATGAAAATATTATTCACGCCACACCCCGTTCGGTTAAGATTCTCGACAAAGAGAAATTGCTTGTAATTTCCGAAAAGGGATAGTTTTACATCTAAATTGATTTCATGAAAGCATTCAGGTTTATTATGTCACCCATGATGATGGGTATTCTTTTCATTGTGATGGCAGTCTCTCTGGCTGCAGCCACCTTCATTGAGAACGACTTCGGCCAGGCAGCGGCACGTGCTGCCGTTTACAACACCCTGTGGTTTGAGCTGCTGTTCCTCCTGCTCGCAATAAACCTGACAGGACAAATATTCATATTTAAGCTGTGGCGCCGGGAAAAGCTGACTGTCTTGCTCTTTCACGCAGCATTCATTGTCATGCTGGCAGGGGCAGCGATAACACGCTATACCGGCTATGACGGCATGATGCATATCAGGGAGGGGGCAGCATCCTCTCATACTTTTTCCACAGGCAATACCCTGGCATTTGAGCTTACCGATGCCGGAGGGCAAACAATAGCCGGTCACGATGCACCTCTGAATACTGGAGGAGGTCGTCACGGCAAATACAGGAAAAGCCTTGAAGCATCAGGAAAGAAGGTTACACTGGCCTTCGAAAGGTACATGCCGGGTGCTGTAAGAACAGTTGAAGAAGTTGCCGGTGGCATACCTATGGTCTCATTCATCTGGACCCCTGATATGGTGACCAGTGAAACCCTCGTATTGGCAATGGGAGAGACCGGTATGGTTGGCAACATGACTGCCGGATTTGCTGCTGAAGGGGATATTGCAATCATAACGGACGGAGCCTCCTTCTACATCCGGTCTCAATTAGGATTGCGGACAACTGTCATGCAGGAGATGAAGTCAGTGGAATACCCCGCTGATACCCTGGTGCCGCTTGCTAAGGGCACTGTCTACACAATCGGAAATTTCAGGATCATGCCCCAGGTAATGACTATGAGCGGGATTGTGGTTCCTGCCACGGGCACTGACGGCAGAGGTGCCCGCGGAGCTCTCGAGCTTACCCTTTCGGGAGAGGGCTTTCAGAAGAAGGTTTACCTGTGGGACGGCAACGGTGAGGAGAGATCTTCCTGGCAGGGAGAGGCAGGGGGGATGACGGCTCGCGTGAGCTACGGCTCCGCAGGCAGGGAATTGCCATTCCAGATCAAGCTGAACGATTTTATTGTGGAGCGATACCCCGGATCAAATTCACCCGCCGGATTTAAAAGCAGGGTGTCGGTTCAGGATCCGGCTCACGGTGCTGCATTCGAATACGATATTTATATGAACCATATCCTGAAATATCACGGATACCGTTTCTACCAGTCTTCCTATGACAATGATGAGCTTGGCACGGTCCTCTCGGTCAACCATGACCCTGCAGGAATGTACACCACCTATACAGGCTACGGGTTGCTCTTCCTCTTTATTATCATGTCGCTGCTGAACCGTAAATCGTTCTTCCGGACAGTTGTTCCGGGGCACTGGAGCTCAAATTACCGCAAGACTGCAGCTGTCGTGGCATTCATCCTTTTCGCCTCCGTCGTGCCTGCGCATGCCCAGCAGAAGCTTGTAATAGAGAAAAAGGCTGCCGACAGCTTTGGCGCTGTGCTGGCTCAGGATCAGAAGGGGAGGACGAAGCCTCTGTACACCATCAGCAGTGATATACTGCGCAAGGTTGCGAAAGAGAACAGCTTCGGGGGACTTTCACCGATGCAGGTCTTCCTGGGTTACTCGCTTGACTTCTACCATTGGCAGAATGTGCCCATTATAAAGGTGTCGAACGAGGAGCTCAGGCAAAAGCTTGGAATTAAGGGTGAGCTTGCAGCTTTTTCGGAGATTGTCAGCTTCGGTGAGACGGGTGGTTATAAGCTTGCAACTCTTGTGGATGAGGCCTATGCAAAGCCCGACGGACAGCGAAGCAAGTTCGACAAGGAAGTCATCAAGGTCGATGAGAGAGTGAATATCTGTTACATGATGTCACGCGGAGACTTTATGCGGATTTTTCCGCTTAGAGACGGAACGGATAACTGGGGTAATGCGGAAGAGGCGGTGAAGTATGACATCAGCAGAGAGGACTCCCTGTTTGTTGTGAGCGCTGTACCACTGTGGGCGCAGGCTGTCACGTCAGTGACCCGCCCGGTGGCCGGTCCGGACGAGTTTATCTCAGCCGTGCAGAATTACCAGCGTCAGCATGCAGGCTACGATCTGCCATCAGAGGGGAAGGTTAAGGCTGAGCTGTTCTATTACAAGGCGAAGATATTCGAACGTCTCTTTCCGTGGTATGCTACCATAGGTCTGATAATGATAATTGCAATCATTGCTTTCATAATCAAAGGAAGGGCACTTTCCGGCATGGTTCTTAAGATACTGTCAGTGCTTATAGCCACCGGTTTCCTGTTTCATACCCTCGGGCTGGGGATCAGGTGGTACATATCCGGCCATTCTCCGATGAGCAACGGACATGAGTCATTGCTCTTTCTCTCGTGGGTCACCCTGCTGGCCGGGCTTATCTTCAGCCGTAAGTCGTTGCTCACCCTGGCTGCCACATCGGTTCTGGGCGGGTTGACGCTTATGGTAGCACACCTGAGTTTCATGGATCCGGAGATCACCAATCTTGTGCCGGTACTTCGCTCATACTGGCTCACCCTCCATGTATCGGTCATTATCGGCAGTTACGGGTTCCTGGGACTGGGTGCAATACTCGGGCTGGTTGTGCTTGTGATGATGCTGTTTGTTCAACCGGATAACCGAGAGAGGATCAGTGCTGTAATTGATGAGCTAACTGTCATCAACTACAGGACTCTCACACTCGGACTCTATTTCCTGACGATCGGGACCTTCCTAGGTGCCATCTGGGCAAATGAGTCATGGGGCCGCTACTGGGGCTGGGACCCGAAGGAGACCTGGTCTCTGATTTCAATTATTGTTTACACGCTTGTTACCCATTCGAGGATGATTCCCGGCATGAAGGACACTTATACCTTCAATCTTCTTTCGCTCTTTGCTTTCTCCTCAGTGCTAATGACCTATTTCGGTGTCAATTATTACCTGTCAGGGCTGCATTCATATGCAGGTGGAGATCCGGTTCCGGTGCCTGTCTTTGTGTACGTGTCAATAGTGGTGCTTGCAGGTCTGGCAGTAGCGGCGGGGTTAAGGTATCGGCGGGCAAGACAGGAAAGAAAGCTAGGCTGATCAACTCATGCCGATCAGCCTTGCTGAAGTCATGAAATAATTCATACAGAGCAGATTCAGCTACGGGATCCAATCGGAGGTCCTTTAATAACTGAAAGCAATACGAAATATTTTCAAAAGAAAGAGGCTGTCCCACGAGAGACAGCCTCTTTTAATTATTGGATTATCAGAATATCGTTACTTGCGAATCTGAGATCTCTGGAATTTGATTCCCTTGACAGGGCCGGTCTGAGTACCATCATATTCCACGATTGTGTACTTGCCACCTGATACAAGGATTTCGCATACAATCCCACCAAAACCTTCATCATTGTCATCGAAGCCGGGAGTATCTACTGTAGGCACCTGGGAGGGATCCTGAACTATTTCAAAATCAATCAGGTCAGTACCCTGACGAGTGAAGACTGCTGTAATAGGCATTGTCAGCTCTGCGTCTACGATGCTATAGTAACCTAACAGTCCGTTTGCCCACAGGTCAGCATAAATAGTATACTCACCATCCGGCAGATCCAGTTCGAGCTCTTCCGGGTTGCCGGCGGTTGCAGCCTGATCAACGAGATCTCCGTTGCTGTCGAAAACCAGAATGTCCCAGTCGACCTCATCAGCTACATCCACTGTAACTTCCACGGTGTCCACTACAGTCACAGTGTACTCAATACCATACTCTTCGGCAGTGAGTTCCACTTCTACAATTTCTTCAACTGTCACTTCCTGGCCCCAGAATAAATCAACGGCAAGGATGTCAGAGACGTAATTGTTGACAGTGGCTGAAAGTGTCGGGTTGACAGTTGTCGGATTCAGGAGATATTTATCAGCGATGCTGAATGCTCCCAATGTTCCGGTAAGAGTCTCCGTAGCAGCAAAATCATAATCTTCGTGGAAGATTATCAAGAGATTGGCCTTTTTTGTATACGGCTGAACAACAGCTGGTTCAACAGAATAGTCATCGGCATTGCATGTGCCGCCAGTCTGCCTGAAGGAGATTGTGACAGCTCTGTCGATTGTTTTGTCAAGCGTGACTTCATATACGATTGTGTCACCTTCGTCAACTGTTGTTCCGGTCTTATTCACGAATGTTGCAACAGCGTATCCGTCTGGACTGATTACCGGCTCCGCATCCTGGCTGGCAGTATCGCAGGCGACAGCACCAACAACAAGAAGGGCTAGTCCCAGAATCTTGTATAATACTTTGTTTTTCATCATTTTCAATTTTTATTATTAATGAAATTTACCAGGACTAGAATTGAGGAACGTATGTACAAGTATACAAATGGCATGCTCCTGCGTAGCAGACTGTGTATTCAAGAGTGATTTCACCTGTTTCAGGATCGACTTTACCTATAGATGTGCCTTCCACGATATTGGCATAGTAGTCTGCCAGGTTCTGTTCGGGAATAGTTATATCATTACAGACGTCTGTAAAGGTGAAACCGGGGGTGCCGGGAAGCATCTGAAGCACGGTCCAGTGACCTACGTAGGTTGTCCTGTATGTTCCAACACCGATCTGTGTGATTACCTCATCATTCCTGTCGATATGTGAAGGAACGCCGGCGGAGCTTACCCTATCGATCGACAGTGTGTACGGGCCGGCAAGGTTTGAGAAACAACCGTAGTTGAGTGTTATTTCAAGTTTCTTGCCATTATTAATCACATTCTCAGCACCGGTTGCGCTCGCGACTCTGAGTACCAGAACGGGAGCTTTTGCAAGTGGAGCAGTGATACCCTCTGTCAGGATTGTGACCGGTACCAGGGCAAGGTAGTTGTCTGCCTTCTTAAGGGTAATTGTTGTGGATGGTAACCTGAAGTGTGTGTTTGCAACTGCGGTAGATGATTCATCTGCAGCAATCGTAACAACAATATCTTCAGTTACGTCCATTGATGTAGGGCCGATAAGTTTCATCCTTACGGTGAAACCGTATTCATTGCCGTCAGAGACAAATGAAAAGGCGGTTCTCGCATCTGCAAAGCCTGCAAGGTTTGGTCCGTCATCATTTGCATCATACCTGGTGCTCTGGTCAACCAGACAGGAATTCAGCGCACCCAGGCTTAAGACAAGGATCAAAATATATTTTACTGTTTTCATAGTATTATTCTATTTAAGATTATTTCCCCCAGAATATCTTTTCTGTAAAGGCATTTGGTTGTGTCGGTACATTAGCTCCGTTGGAGGAGTATTCACCTGCCGGATAGAACAGCCTCACGGGCCTGTCGGCCGTGGCGTTGTAGTTCAGGGGCAGAGGAAGGCCTGAGGGATACCCTGTGCGGCTGTAGTCAAACCATGACTGTTCAGCTGTGAGACCGTTGGTGGCAATCCACTTCTGGGTGATTATAGCCTGCAGTTTGTTTGAAGAACTGTTCCAGCCAACCAGGTTTTGTGCTGTTGTGTAATAATCGACAGCTTCAGCCTCATCAAGGCCAAGGTACAGGAAGGAGGCGGTAATGCCATCCTCATAAAGCGCCTGTGCGCTGGGGCCTGTAGTGATGAGTCCCTTAAATCTGAGTTCAGCCAGGTTCAGGTAATGCTCAGCCAGGGTGAAGATGATTGCATCCATGTTAGCTGCCTTTAGGATACCGGGGCCGATGTTGGATACCTTGTCAGACATGTACTGGTCAAGAACAGGAGTGTCATAGTCGAGCAGACCCTGAGGAACACCAAGATGACCCGTAGAAGGCTTTTCGTAGAGATAATCAATTCTCGGGTCGCCTGTGGCAGTAAGGTGCTGAAGAACGTGTGCCGCTGCACAGGTTGCATTGTTACTCATCTCTGCTGTACCTGCCGGATCCCAGCCGAGTTCATCCCACATCGGGTTCTGCTTGTTCACATCCTTTACATAACCGGGGTTGATGCCCACATCAGATGTGATGTAGCCGTGACCTTCAGCTGCAATGACACCGAGTTCGGTAGTGATGTACGTATTCCTGCCGTCCATGTCTGACTGACGGTTAAGGATCCTTACCTTAAGAGTATTTGCAAACCTGATCCAGTTGGTCATGTTCCCTCCGAACATTGCGTCGTCACTTCCGGGAACAGCTGCAGTTGCAGGTGCGTTACTGATAAGATCAATTGCTGCAGTGAGCTGAACGATCAGATCTTCATAAATTGTCTGTGCATCATCATAAACAGGGGTAGCCTCCTTACTTCTGCCAAGAGCTTCGGTATAAGGTACGTCACCGTAGCAGTCAACAAGCAGCTGGTAATGGAAGGATTTCATTATCATGGCAATTGCCTTGTAATTTACATACTTCTCATCCTCCAGGTTGAAA
>JAEYZD010000011.1 GCA_023430725.1 Bacteroidota bacterium
ATGTCGGCTCGTCACATCCTGGGGCTGGAGAAGGTCCCAAGGGTTCGGCTGTTCGCCGATTAAAGTGGCACGCGAGCTGGGTTCAGAACGTCGTGAGACAGTTCGGTCCCTATCTGTTGTGGGCGTAGGAAATTTGAGAGAACCTGACACTAGTACGAGAGGACCGTGTTGGACAGACCTCTAGTGTACCTGTTGTGGCGCCAGCTGCATCGCAGGGTAGCTATGTTTGGAAGAGATAAGCACTGAAAGCATCTAAGTGCGAAGCTCGTCTCAAGATGAGATTTCCCTTAAGGGTCGTTGTAGACTACGACGTTGATAGGCTGCAGGTGTAAAGGTGGCAACATCAAAGCCAAGCAGTACTAATTACCCGTGAGCTTTCTGAGGAATGTCTTATTAAACTTACAATTATTAAACCAGCATGTCACGATATTTAAAGTCTTCAGGTGGCTTTAGCGGAGGGGTTCCACCTCTTCCCATTCCGAACAGAGAAGTTAAGCCCTCCTGCGCCGATGGTACTGCAGAGCAAAATGTGGGAGAGTAGGTCGCCGCCGACTTTACAAACAAAACCCCGATCCGCCAACTGGCGAACTCGGGGTTTTTTTGTGCATATAACCCATCCCCTTATAACCACCATGTCGGACTTATCAATGCCTGGCCGCAGAAAGGGATCCGGAGCACTGTACTCCATCCATTGGCTTACAGGCATCAGCTAAGCCCTGCAGCAGGAAATAACGCGCTGTGCAGGGTGATTTCAACCCAATATTATGACGCTCCTTAACCTTGTCTGATGAAGATCCCCGGACTTGCCAGGTAATTCCAGTCACCGCAAAACCGCGCTGCACCGCTTCATATCTCTGTTTTGTGCCGTTAAAACAGCTGATCCGGGCAATCGGTTAAATCCACAAACCACATTACCGCTGCCAATGCACCAGACGCAGACCTGTTCGCAATGAGCGGCGATTTATGATAAATGTAATATATCCCGCCCCCGGAAGTGATGCATTTATTTTATGAAATCGGTTGCATTTTGAAAACTATTTATTATATTTACAATGTTGTAGACTATTTTCCAAGGGTAGAGTTTCAGGATTTTGTTTGAAATGTGACAGTAATAAGGATTGTGCAGGGGTTTTGCTGTGGATCTGTCACTGTGGTAAGGAAGATGCTTCAGGCTAAACAGACCTTATATATTATATCAGACAAATTACCAGCCATGCGAACAAATGCAAATTCCTCGTGAAGCAGGGATTCTGTTTCCTGACTGATCAGGAGGGGAAACTTAACAGAGTTTGTCCCGCATAGAAACCCAGACATTTAACCTTAAAACCAAAATCTTATGATCAAAAATCCATTAACTCCGGGTATTTTGAAAAAATACTTTGGAAAACTACTGCTGAGCTTAACGCTCATGGCAGTGCTCATTCCTGCACAGACAGGAATGGCATTTGCCTCAGGAGCCAATCCTGAAGGAGTAAACCTGACTCAGCAGAGAGTCATTACCGGACTTGTCACTGAAAGCGATGGCAACCCATTGCCAGGAGTGACAATCATGGAAAAGGGGACCACAAACGGTACACTTTCCGATGCAACGGGAAATTACAGAATCACCGTTACAACTGCCAACCCTGTACTTGTATTCTCATTTGTCGGATACACATCCGTTGAGGTGCCGGTCGGGACCAGGTCCGTAGTAAGTACCTCCCTTGCAGCCAGCGAAGTTGGCCTTGATGAAATCGTAGTAATCGGTTACGGTACTGTGAAAAAGAGTGATCTTACCGGATCAGTCGCTTCAATCAGGGGAGATGTGATGCGCGATGTTCCGGCCTCTAATATCTCCCAGGCACTCCAGGGACGCATATCAGGGGTGGACATGTCACAGACTTCCACAAAACCCGGCGCCACAATGCAGATCCGTGTTCGCGGCACACGCTCGCTGAATGCAAGCAATGACCCGCTGGTCGTTGTTGACGGAATACCCTTCGCCGGTTCCATCGGCGACATAAATCCCAGTTACATTAAAAGCGTTGATATTCTAAAGGACGCTTCGGCAACTGCAATTTACGGTTCACGCGGTGCCAACGGAGTTATACTCATTACAACAAACCAGGGGTATGACGGCCAGAAGGCTCAGGTGACATACAACAGCTATTTCGGCCTGAAGCAAATCTTCAGTGAGTATCCCATGATGGACGGACCGGAGTTTGTCAAACTTCGTGCAGCACGGGGTCAGTATACGAACGGCGTCGACGAAGCTGACAATATCAACACCAACTGGCAGGACCTGTTCTACAAGAATGGCATGGTAACAAGCCATGACCTGGGTGTTACGGGTGGAACTGCAGCCGGACATTATAACTTTGGCGTCGGTTACTATAAGGACGAGGCCGTTATTCCCGGCCAGAACTACAACCGCTTCAGCATGCGCGGCACACTTGACCAGGGAGTTGGCAAGTTCTTCCGCTTCGGATTCATCACAAACAACAACTATTCAGTCACCAATGGCAGCAACCTTGGACTGTACGGTGTACTCAGCATGTCTCCGATTGCAAGTCCCTATATGGAAGACGGCACATGGAAGAGGACGATCAAAATGCCTCTTGATGAACAATGGAACTACACCAGGGACATCATCGAGGGACTCGGTGACAAATGGACAGACCAAAGCAAGGCCTATGGCTCATACAACACCCTGTACGGCGAGGTTAAGATCCCCGGCATCGAAGGGCTGAAATATCGCCTCAATCTGGGCGGAAACTTCCGCATGAGCAACGGTGGCAGCTACACCGGAGAGGGAGTATTCAGCACAACAGCTTCAACACCTTCGACTGCGACTATAAGCAATTCCCTCACTACCAACTGGACCGTGGAGAATCTTCTTATCTATGACCGCACATTTGCCACCAAGCACCAGGTAAATGCCGTTGCAATGTACTCCGCAGAGGAGACCAGGTACAACAGGTCACAGATCTCAGCAAAGGATATTCCTGCTGACGCATTTCAATACTACAATCTCGGCCGCGCTGCCGGTGAGTTTACTATCAACCCCGATTACCAGGACTACCAGGTCAGCGGCCTCATGTCTTACATGGGCAGGGTCATGTACTCATATGATAACAGGTACATGCTGACTGCCACGTTACGTGCTGATGCATCCTCCAGGCTTGCCGAGGGCAAGAAGTGGCATACCTATCCCGCCGTTTCAGCCGGATGGAACATCAAACAGGAGCCATTCATGAGCGGCGTTTCCGTTCTTGATATCCTGAAGCTGCGTGTCGGTTACGGACAAACCTCAAACCAGGCTATCAGCCCCTATCAGACTCTGGGCAGGCTGAATACCAGGCCTTACAACTTCGGTACCACCTATTCAACAGGCTATTATGTATCACAGCTCCCCAACGAGAACCTCGGATGGGAATACTCGATAACATATAACGTCGGTCTCGATTTCTCGATGCTGAAGAGCCGTCTTTCAGGTACTGTCGAGTATTATGTCACCAATACAAAGGATATCCTTCTGAGTGTCGGACTTCCGGCCACTTCAGGGGTTAGCAGCTACATGGCAAACATCGGGGAAACCCAGAACAAGGGTATTGAGTTTTCACTTGACGGAGTGATACTTGATTCTCCCAATGGCCTCAGGTGGGAAGCCGGCATAAACCTCTATGCCAACCGCAACAAACTGGTGGCACTTGCTTCCGGGCAGCAACGTGATGAGGGCAACTGGTGGTTTGTCGGATATCCGATTGACGTGATTTATGACCATGAAAAGATCGGCCTGTGGCAGGACGGCGACCCGTATCTGAGCATCCTCGAGCCAGGTGGCAATGTGGGTATGATCAAGGTCAAATACGCAGGTGACTACAACACTGACGGTTCCCCAACAAGGGCCATCGGAGCTGCTGACAGGCAGATTATCAGCCTCGAACCCAATTTCATGGGAGGATTCAACACCCGCCTCAGCTATAAGGGATTTGACCTGAGTGCAGTGGGCGCCTTCAAGAGCGGCGGCACACTCATCAGTACACTCTATTCGGCTTCCGGATACCTCAACCTCATGACAGGCAGAAGGGGTAACGTGAAAGTAGACTACTGGACACCGGACAACACTGATGCCAAGTACCCGAATCCCGCGGGTGTACTTAGCGGTGACAACCCGAAATACGGCAGTACATTGGGTTATTTCGATGCTTCCTACCTTAAGGTTCGCACTATTTCTCTCGGTTATGACCTTGGCCGGAACAACTGGATTAAAAATGCAGGTATCGACAGAATGAGGATGTACGTTACAGTACAGAATCCGTTTGTGTTGTTCTCGCCATATAACAGGGAATCAGGAATGGATCCCGAGACCAACTCATACGCCAACGAAAATGCGGCGGTGACCGGTACATACCAGAGACGTCTGCTTACGATTGGCACAAACACGCCATCAACACGCAATTACATGATTGGAATTGATTTGACATTCTAAAAAAATGAGACTAATGAAACGTATACAGACAAAAACTGTAATAGGAACAGTCCTGATGGTGCTGTTTCTTGGAGCGTGCTCTGATATTCTGGAAGAACAGCCGCGCAGTATATATGAACCCGGATTTTTCAAGACTGAAAAAGGAGTCTACGGCGGATTGACCTCGATGTATGCACATCTCCGCTATATCTACGGCCAGGCCTACTACTACAACGCCACCCTTACCGGTACCGATGAAGTAACATATGCTCAGAGTGCCGACGGTAACTTTAAGGACCATGACCTGTCAGGTGTCGGGGCTATCACTCCTTCCACAAGCCGGTCTGATGTTTTGTGGGGAACAGCATTCTCAAATATCAACACCGCCAGCGGCGTGATTGAAAATGCAGCAGCTGTCGGAACAATCTCAGATGCTCTTATCGCAGAGGCGAGGTTCTTCCGTGCATTCGACTATTTTCTCCTTGTTCAGACCTTCGGCGGAGTACCCCTTGACCTGGGATCAGGCGAGCTGAAGTTCAACACAACTCCGGTCAGGACCTCTGTCCGCAATACAGTTCCGGAGGTTTATACCAAAGCCATCTTCCCTGATCTTCTGACAGCCATACAGGATCTGCCGGAGACAGGACGTGTAACGGGCGGTGCAACCAAAACACTTGCACGTCTTCACCTGGCCAAGGCATACCTGACCTACGCATGGTGGCTGGAGAATCCAAACAATATCCCCACCTATCCGGAGGCTCCCAGGACTGACCCTGACGGACACAATGCCCAGTGGTACTACCAGGAAGCATACAATGTGGCTGTTGAGGCCATCGACAATCCAGGCCCCTTCGGTCTGATGCCAACCTTCTATGATGTCAACTGGGCGAAGAACGACCGTAACAAGGAGATTCTTCTCTATGCCGATCATACTGAGGCAAGCGAATTTTACAACGGAGGCAGCCTTACCTATGGCAGCGGCGGTGCTCCGGATAACTTTGCCGGCTGGATGATGACATGGAACTACACGAACATCAGAAGCTCCGGAGTAAGCTCCGTACAGCGCGAAGCTGAACAGCATCTGGGCCGTCCGTGGACCCGCATGTGTCCTACGATAGGCGTAATTGAGAACACCTTTGCTGACAAGACAAATGACTCCCGGTATGACGGAACATTTACAACCGTTTACCGTGGCAACTGGCCGAAAGGCGGAAACGCGAGTGCTTCGCTTGTAAATGCAAACGGGTTGTCCATTGTTCCAGGTGATGCTGTTCTTACATTCCTGAATGATAATGATCCTTCAGTTGTGTACACCGCTTCAACCGCCAATATTGGCGCAGGGGTGCTGCCTGGCAGAGCCGACTTCGTAATAGCACCGCGCGGTATCAGCAGGGTAGTATATCCGGGCCTGTGGAAACTCGGTCCTTACCGTACTGATAACGGCACAGGACTGGGTCAGCCCAATGCCGGTTCAACGCGTCCCTACAACGTAGCCAAGTTTTCTGAGCTCTACCTTGTAGCTGCTGAAGCAGCCGTAAAGGGAGCTGCCACCCAGGCAGGCAAAACAGCCTATGACCTTGTCAATGTGCTGCGTGCACGCGCAGGTGTGTGGCGCTGGGACAACAACGGCAATGTGGCAAAGGTGGTTGACAACAGCGCTGCAATGATTGCGGCAACACCGGCTACAATCACAGTTGACTACATCCTTGCAGAGCGTTCCCGTGAGTTTTACGGCGAAGGCTACCGCTGGTTCGACCTTGTACGCACCCAGAAATGGGCTACCCTTGCAGCTACCTATGAAATTTGCGGAACAGCGTATGGTGATCATACACCGGTTACCTATACGCGTACCATTGAAGCCAAACACTATCTGCGCCCGATACCACAGGGCCAGATCGACGGCATGGAGATGACCACAGAAGAAAAGGCAGCTTACCAGAACCCGGGATATTGATCATCTGTAACAGATGAAAGTATTCCGCTCTGGAAAACCAACGAATGATTTTGTTCGAATATATGATTAGAGTTTTTCATTAGGGTTGGTTCAGGTTAAAGTGTCCGTGGAATTCTCCACGGGCACTTTTTCCCTGATTTTATCGCTTATTGTTTGAAAGGGCCTGCGGCAAGGGCAGAAATTTGTTACTATATTGATTTTTGAAATGACTGACTTACTTGAAAGAATATCAACCTGCGTTGAATTTGGCAAGGTTGATATAAAATCACCATATCCGCCTGCGATGAAGGATCAGGAGGGAGCTTTTGAGCTGACGCGACACGCACTTGACGATGGCATCAGCCCTGGCGAAATCCTCGAAGAAGCCCTTATCCCTGCCATGTCAAGGGTTGGGCAAAAGTTCTCAAGGAACGAAATCTTTGTACCGCAGATGCTTATGGCCGCCAAGGCGATGAGCAGCTCGATGAGCCATATCAAACCCTATTACCTGTCAGGAGAAACAAGGAGAAGAGGTACCTTTATAATCGGAACTGTCAAGGGAGACCTGCACGATATCGGGAAGAACCTTGTTGGCATGATGATAGAAGGTGGCGGCTGGGAGATTATCGATCTGGGAGTAGATGTAAGCACGGAGAAATTCATCGAGGCTGCGGAGAAGCACCCCGGAGCTGTGATAGGACTGTCAGCCCTGCTCACAACTACGATGGAAAACATGCGGAAAAGTGTGGCTGAACTGCGGCAGAGATTCCCCGGTCAGAAGATACTGGTGGGAGGAGCCCCTGTAACTGAGGAGTTCTGCCGCAAGATCGGGGCCGACTTCTACTCTCCCGATCCGCAGGGAGCGGTGGAATACCTGAAAACACTGGCATAGACAGGCTGGCTGAAACAATTTTTCCGAGATGATAACAATACTGAGGGGCACAACAAAAGAGGTAGCAATTGACACTGAAGGACCGGTGGTGATAATCGGTGAATGCATTAATCCAACCAGGCGCAGGAAACTTGTTTCGACTCTGCAGGCAAGGGACTTCAGCTATATGATTGAGCTCGCCAGGACGCAGATAACCGCGATGGCAGATGTCCTGGACGTGAACGTCGGTTATCCGGGTGTCGATGACGAATCTCTTCTTCCTGAGGCCGTAATGGCTCTTCAGGACAACTTCGACATACCCCTTTGTCTGGATTCACCTAATCCGAAGGCAATTGAGGCGGCGCTGAAGGTGGCCAGGGGGAAATGCCTCATCAATTCGGTTAACGCAGAGGAGGCCTCTCTGAAGAGGCTTCTGCCCGTTGCAAGGGAGTACGGGGCCGCAATAATCGGACTGGTACTCGATGACGACGGCATTTCAAATGATCCGGAGAAGCGGCTGAGGATTGCTGAAAAGATAATTGACCGTGCAGTCCGTACAGGGATTAAGGAGGAGGATGTGATAATTGACCCGATGGCCATGGCCGTAAGCGCTGATCCCAATGCCTGCAGGGTGACACTGGAAACAATAAAGCTGGTGCATGACCGGCTGGGACACAATATCACGCAGGGGGCCAGCAATATCTCCTTCGGCCTCCCCAACCGCGGGAACATCAACAATGCCTACATGGCCATGTCAATAATGTACGGCCTTACATGCCCCATCGCCAATCCGGAAAAGATAACAGGGCTGGTGAGGGCAGCTGATCTCGTCCTGGCGAGGGATGAGTATGCAATAAGATTCATTGAGCACTATCAATCCACACTGCCATCCTGAACAGATTCAGATACACATTCCGTGAACTGCTGCCCGGAACGGAATCCATTGAGAAGACGATGGGATATTCCCCGGGATCGGCGCCTGAGCCCCTGACCGATCTGATAGCCGAGGTGTCGGATGAACTGATGCCGCTTGGGGATGTAAAGGCAGAGTATCTCATTTTTAACAGACTTGCCTCTGATCCGGATAGCAAATCAATTGAAATTGAGGGAGTTGTTTTTTGTGTTAAGCCTGTTATTTTCAGCCAGATAAAGAAAGCCGGCGGGGCTGCTCTCTTCATTTGCACTGCAGGAGCCGAGATTGGTATCCGGAGCCGTGCAAGCATGAAGGATGGTGATCTTCTGCGTGGGTATGTGTATGATGTGATTGGCTCGGAGGTGGTGGAGAATGCTGCCGACAGGATGCAGGAGGAACTGCGTCTTGAAGTTGCTGCCAGCGGCTTGAAAATCACAAACCGTTTCAGCCCCGGTTATTGTGGCTGGGACGTGGCAGAGCAACATAAGCTTTTCAGTTTCTTCCCTGAGAATTATTGCGGTATCTCTCTCACTGAATCTTCCCTCATGAATCCGGTTAAATCAGTAAGCGGCCTGATTGGCATTGGCAGAGATGTCCGGTATGCTCCTTACCAGTGCCATCTTTGCGAAGACAAAAACTGTATCTATCGCGGGAGAAAGGCCTGATTATTTGCGATTTGCGATTTGCGATGTTCGATTTAATTCGCACATCGCAATTAGTACATCGCAAATCACTTTATTGCCTGATCAGTCCGGAACGGCATCGCCGGCAGTCCCTCCCTGTTACAGAGATTGGCTCCGACAGGATTATCAGCCCAGGCATACCTTACGGCCACCAGCTTCGTGATGCTGGGGCTTTTGACTATTACCTTTTTCCCCCGGATCCTGGCCTGTGCCCAAACGAACTTCATATCCTCCCCTGCTATGGCAAAATGGCCGGGTCTTTTCCCGTTGCGTACCATCAGTCCTGATCCTGTGTTGTCAAAAGAAATGAAGACTCTCCGGCCCCTGACTCTCATCGATTTGTAAGCAGGACCTGAGGCCACCACCTCTGAGTCACCGTATGCCACTTTCCTTGCGGCCAGCGCCAGCCTGATGCCTACATCCTTTTTATTGAGCGGGTGGATGTCATTCCATTCACCTATATCGTATGTCACTGCCATTCCGGTTGCGGGGAGTTTCAATGCTTCCGTCTGTGCCTCCCTGAAGAGAGCCCAGCCGCTTTCATAAGGGGTCTCCCTGGCCTCCATGAAGTTTGGCAGTTGCACAACCAGGAACGGTACATCACCCTGGCCGAGACCATTACGCCAGTCCCTGATCATCGAAGGAAGCAGGCTCCTGTACTCTTCCGGTCTCCCGGCGTTGGACTCACCCTGGTACCACAGGATCCCTTTCACACTGTATTTAAGCAGCGGAGCAAGCATCGAGTTATAAAGCCCTGCCGGTTTGTAGCCGAAGAAGGTCTGTCCTCTCAGCGGTGGCATCACGGCACCTGTCTTGTATTTCCATTCGCCCTCGAGGCTGGTCTTAAAGTCGCCGGCTGTCAGTTCATATGTCTTGTCCGGCACGAAGCCCGCATCACCGATATTGCTGATCAATCTCACCGTCAGTATGTTTTTCCCCTCTTTCAGTATGCCGGCCGGGACCGTGTACCATCTCGGAGGGTACTGGTAGGATACTGTCCCGATGAAGGTACCGTTCAGAAATGCAGAATCCGCATCGACGATCCTCCCGAGGTTGACCGTTCCAGGCTGTCCGGCTGCAGATGCAGGGATGTCAATCTCCTTCCTGAACCATACGACGCCGTTGATCCCTTTCAGAGGCGTTGCTGAAAAGTATCCCGGAACAGTAAAACTGCTCCAGTCATCAGTGTTCAGGTCCGCATTGTGCCATCTCACTCCCTTTGTCTTGTAGGCGACGTCTGCATTCAGGAGGCTGCTGTACCATTCAGCAATACGCTGACGATCTTCCTTTTCTATGTTGCTTATGTAGGAGTCTTCGTTCAGTCTCCGGAGTTCATCATAGTATACAGGGAATGCCTTCAGGCTCTCTTCGCTGATCCATGCCTCTGCCGGCGACCCACCGAAGGCCGATGTCAGAAGTCCAACCGGCACCCCGTAAGTCTGATTGATCTCCCTGGCGAAAAACCATGCCGCAGCGGAAAAATCCAGGACCGTCTCCGGGTTGGCAGCCGACCATTTCCCTCCCGGCAGGTCGCTCTGCGGTCCTGTGAAAACAAATGTCTTTGGCACTGTAAACGACCTGATTGAGTTATTCTCTGCTGCTGCAATCTCAGCCTCGTACAGAGGCCTGACACGCCTGACCGGCAGTTCCATATTCGATTGCCCGGAGCAAAGCCATACATCGCCAATGAGAATATCATTGACAGTCAGCTTATTGCTTGCCGTAAATGTCATTGTATGAGGCCCTCCTGCCTCCATCGGCGGCAGTATCACAATCCATTCGCCGGCTGAATCAGCACTGGCAGTGTACTGTTTACCCGCAAATTCCAGTGAAACATTTTCCCCGGGTGCAGACCAGCCCCATATCTTCAG
>JAEYZD010000036.1 GCA_023430725.1 Bacteroidota bacterium
GCACAGTTCTATCTCAAGCGTCTGGAATTCTATCTCCTTTGAAAGGGAATCGTATTCGCGGTTGTTTCTGACGTTGTTCTGCTGTTCCTCATATTTCTTTATGAGAGCCTGAGATGCTGTGATCTCATTGTTTTTGCCAGCAGCAGACTTTTCAAGTTCTGCGATTTCATTTTTCAGGTTGCCAATCCTGGTCTCGAGGCCTTCCACCTCATCCTCCAGGTCCTGTACCTCAAGTGGCAGTTCACCCCTGAGAATACGAATTTTATCTATCTCTGAGTCAACACTCTGCAGTGAATAGAGTGCCCTGAGTTTCTCTTCTATTGTCAGTTCAGTCTCAGCTGGTTTGGTCTGTTTTGTCATACCCGTAGTAATTAATGGGATTGGTTTTTATCCCGGAAAACCGGAGTGCAAAGTTAGGAAATTTTTTCAGAATCAGTTCATAGAGAATTTCGAGCGAGAATTTTTCGCTTTCGTAGTGGCCTATGTCAGCCACGAGCATATTGGCAGGTGCTTCTGTAAATGCATGGTATTTGATGTCGCCGGTGATGAATGCATCGGCGCCGGCGTGTGCGGCGCTGCCGATGAGGGTGGAGCCCGCCCCTCCGCACACCGCCACGGTGCGGATGGTGCGGGCGGGGTCACCGCTGAAGCGGATGACGGGCAACCCCGTCAGCCGCTTCAGCGCCCCCAGCAGCGCCGTACCTGCCAGAGCCTCTGGCAGGGCGCCAACGGCGCCAGCGCCGGCGCCGGAGTACCTGTTCTCCATGCCAAAGAGATCCCATGCAACCTCCTCATAAGGATGTGAAGCAAGCAACGCCCTAACACATGCAGACTCCCGGTGACGCGGTACAACAACCTCAATGCGCACCTCAGGCTCGGAATGATCCTCCCCTGGCCTGCCGGCAAACGGATCAGCCCCTTCTCCGGCTCGGTAAGTACCCTCTCCCCGCACATTGAAACTGCAACGGTCATAATTGCCTATGCTCCCCGCCCCGGCACCGAAAAGCGCATCCCTGACAACCGCAGCATGCGACTCAGGAACAAAGGTCACAAGCTTCAGCAGCCTGCCGGAAAGCGGTTCCAGGACACGGATATTCTTCAACCCTATCTTCTCCGCCAGCCTGAAACTGACACCCCCGGCCATGTTGTCAAAACTTGTATGCGCAGAATAAACCGCCACACCACTCTTTAGGGCGGCCGCAACGCACACCTCGCTGTTGCCTGAATACGCAAGCCTCTTCAATGGCTTGAAAATCAGCGGATGATGTGACAAAACCAGGCTGCATCCCAGGTCAGCCGCCTCGGCAATAACCTCAGGGGTGACATCAACTGTAAGCAGCACGGATGTGATCTCAGACGAAGGATCACCTACCTGGAGCCCGCTGTTGTCATAATCCTCCTGAAAAGAGAGTGGTATCAGCTCCTCAAGCCAATGTACAAAGTCTCCCAGTGTGACAGCCATAAAACTATTTGATTTCGTCCCTGATCTCCACAAGCATCTCCCTGATGCTCCTGAGGGTATCAGCTATCTCAAGCCTGTAATCGGTCTCGTCGCGATTGCTTTTCAGGTACCTGTTCGCCCCCTCGAGGGTCATGCCCCGCTCCCTCAGAAGGTGATGTATCAGCTTCAGGTTCCTGATGTCTTCCTGCATGAAGAGACGGTTACCCTTGTTGTTCTTTTTGGGCCTGAGGATGTCAAATTCCTTTTCCCAGAACCGGATTGTGGAGACCGGCTCGGAAAACATCTCCGCCACCTCACCTATCTGGTAGAAGAGCTTTTCAACTTTCTTTTCCCTGTAAGGCATGTTGAACTGAATGAATCAATCGAACGTCTGACCGCTCTTGCCGGAGATCTCAAGCATCCTCTCGTACTCCTCCGGCGTGAGATCATTGAAGTAATACATCGCCGGGTCAGTGTGGCTGCCGTTAACCAGCACCTCATAATGGAGATGGGGTGCGGTGGAGAGTCCCGTGCTTCCGACAAACCCGATCACATCACCCCTCTTGACCTTCTGGCCTACCCTTACGTTGAATCCGTCAAGATGTGCATAAACGGTCTCAAACCCGAAGCCATGATCAATTACAATATGGTTACCAAGCTCGCGCCGGGCCGATTTGACCTCTTTGATCACCCCGTTGCCCGTGGCAAACACATCCGTCCCTGTGGGAGCCGTGAAGTCCATGCCCGAATGAAATTTCGATATCTTGTATATGGGATGAATCCTGTAACCAAAACCAGATGCAGTGCGCTTCAGATCCTTGTTCGAAATAGGCTGTATCGCCGGAATGCTGCTCAGCATCTCCTCCTTCTCCTTCGCGTAGGCGATAAGCTCGTCAAAAGACTCTGACTGAACATAGACCTTCTTCCTGATCCTGTCAAGTCTCCTGGCGGTTTCAATCACAAGTTCGGAATTTGAGAAACCCTCAAGCTCCTGGTACCTGTTGACGCCGCCTATCCCGCCGTTGCGGTAGGATGAGGGCAATGGCTCGGTCTCGAAAATCGTCCTGTAAAGATTGTCATCAGTCTCCTGCAGATGAACAAGCACCTTTTCAACATTTTCCATCTCCCTGTTCATAAGTTCATACTGCAGGGTAAGCTGTGCTATCTCTCTCTTGAGGGCTTTTTCCTGAGGGGAGTCAAAAACGAACATGAAGATGAAGCCGTAGATGCCGGCAAGGAGCAGTGAAGCGACGAAGTATCCGAAAAGCCGAAGGAATGTTTGTCTGAGGCCCAGCCTTATCCTGTCAAAGCTGAGTGTCTCGTGGTTAAATTTGTATTTTGTCCTGGGCATTTTCTGTGATGGCATGCTCTGTGCCATGCAAACATAAGAAATATTAGATAAAATACAAAAACACTCCTTGCCGCCAAAGATGTTAAAGATTACTTAAAAAAGTATTTTCAGGGTCCTGAAAGGAAGTCAATCATCATGAAATACTCCTCTTCCGTCATGCCGTCCTCGAAGTACCAGAGTGGATTGACATGTTCGCCGAAGAGGTCAATCTGGTAATGCAGGTGCGGCCCGGTAGAGGTTCCTGTATTGCCGGACAATGCAATAAAATCGCCCCTGTTCACTTTCTGTCCCCGTCTGACGTTGTATTCGCTGAGGTGTCCGTAGATTGTCCTGTAGCCATAGCCATGGTCAATAACCACCTTTATGCCGAAGCCGTCGTGCTGGTTTCCGGCAAAGGCCACTATCCCTGCACCCGTAGCGCGGACCTCCGTCCCTTCGGGGCAACAGAAATCCTGCCCGAAGTGCCATCGCGGAGAGCCGAGCACCGGGTGTCTCTCCCGGAATTTCATCCCGTCACCGAGGCGCATCGTGACATTGACAGGCCTGATATAGGGAAGATGTGCCCACATCTCCTTCCACTCCTCTGCCCTGCCGGTAAGCTCGGTAAGTGAGTTGTACTGTATGTTCGTCTGGGTCCTGAGATCCTCAAACTTCGATCTCACATTCATCATCATATCCGAGTTCATGTAGCCGCTGAGGTCAGCCACCCGGTTGGTACCTCCGGCGCCACCCTCTGATATGTCAGAAGGAATAAGAGGCATATCA
>JAEYZD010000047.1 GCA_023430725.1 Bacteroidota bacterium
CTGCGAGGGCTTTATAAGCTCACCGGTGCATTTGTCAAATTTACCGGGAGCATGGAAGACAGTCTGCTGCTCCTCGGCCTTGGGAAATCCCTTCCCCTTTACCGTGACACAGTGAAGCAGTTTGGGTCCTGGAATTGTCTTCAGATCCTCCAGAACACGGGTGAGATGCAATACATCATGCCCGTCTATGGGTCCGAAGTACCTGAATTTCAGGGCCTCGAACATGTTGCTCTGTTCCAGCACAGTCCCCTTGATGCCGTTTTCAATCTGGGCAGCCAGTATCCTTGCCCTGTTCCCCATGCGCTTATACCGGCCCAGTAAACGCCACACCCTGTCCTTGAACCGGTTGTAAGTCTGACTTGTAGTGATGTCGAGGAGGTATTCCTTGAGCGCACCTACGCTGGCGTCGATTGAAATATTATTGTCATTGAGTATTACAAGGAGGTCGGCTTTCTGGTTGCCGGCATTGTTCAGTCCTTCGAAGGCGAGCCCGGCCTGCAGGGCGCCGTCGCCAATCACTGCCACCACCTTTCGCTTCTCCTTCTTTGCCTGGGCAGCGACTGCCATGCCCAGTGCCGCGGAGATGGAGGTCGATGAGTGTCCTACGCCGAAGGCATCGTATTCACTCTCGGACATACGCGGAAAGCCACTGATACCCTTGTATTTGCGGTTTGTGTGAAACTGATTCTTTCTTCCTGTGAGAATCTTGTGCCCGTAGGCCTGGTGCCCTACGTCCCACACTATCTTATCATAGGGGGTATTATAAGCATAGTGAAGGGCTACTGTCAGCTCAACAACCCCAAGGCTCGCCCCGAAATGACCGGGATTGGTGCTTACCTCGTCAATAATATGCTGCCGGAGCTCGTCACTGAGTTTGACAAGCTCAAGCCTGTCAAGCTTTCTGAGGTCTTCTGGTGTGTTTATATTTTCTAACAGCCGCTCTGTTGATGACATCTGATTAGGTAGTCAGGTAATGGTGCAAAGATACTTATATTTTAATTTTTGCCGAGGATCATTAATGTCCTGAGAAATTGACCTGACACAACAATCACATTCATTGGTGGTAAAAATTTTCCGTTGTTAATTAATCACCCGGTAATTAAGAACAGCATTGGGCATTTATTGTTTATTTCGCATCAGTTGCACAGAAAAAATTGCCAGTTTATGAAATCACTGAAAATTCTGTTACCGGCACTGCTGATCGTTCTGACGGCGGTCTCATGCGTCACGGGAAAGAGGTACAACAGCCTCACTGACAGAAATTTGATGCTGATGGAGGAACGTGACTCGCTTAAGGCAGAGAACATCTGGCTGACTATGTCTAACAGGGAACTTACTGCAAAGTCGAGGCAACTGACCGAGGATACCGGCAGGCTTGCCGGAGATTTGGAAAAGACCCGCAGTGAGCTCAGCCAGGCTCGCGATGATGTCAGTCGCCTCTCAACCCGTTATGAGGAGCTTCAGAAGGCTCAGGCCGAGCTGGCTGCCGGGAAGGCACAGGAGACACAGAGGCTGCTGGCAGACCTTCAGCGTGCACAGACGGAACTGCAGCAGCGGGAGGATCTGATGCGTGACCTGGAGATGAACCTGGATACGAAAAAGGCAACTCTCGAGGAGCTGACATATGAGCTTGAGAAGCGGAACACAAGGCTTGCGGAGCTTGAAAAGATGCTCGACGCGCAGCAGAAGGCCGTAAAGGCCCTGAAGGACAAGGTTTCTGATGCCCTGTTCGGGTTCGAGAACAACGGCCTGACGGTGACAATGAAGAACGGACAGGTTTATGTATCAATGGATGACAAGCTCCTGTTCAAGACTGGCAGCTACGAGATTGACGCCAACGGCCGTGCAGCACTGCGCAAGCTCGGTGCATTGCTTGAAAAGAACACGGATGTGACAATCACAATCGAGGGTCATACGGATGATGTACCCTACCGTGCCGCACCGGGGCAGCAGATACTTGATAACTGGGATCTGAGCGTCAAGAGGGCAACCACTGTCGTAAGGGTACTCACACAGGATACACACATCAATCCGAAGAGGCTTGTTGCCTCGGGGAGAAGCGAATTCATGCCTGTTGATCCGCTGAAGACACCGGATGCACGTCAGAAGAACCGGAGGACCGAGATAATACTAACGCCGGACCTTACCGCACTGTACAAAATTCTCGAGAGTTACTAGACCAGGGTACCGGGTATCCGGTGCTGACTCTCAGGATGGCGGACGAAGCATCTGGGGCGATTGTACGGCTGGTTCAGACTTCGGGGCGACTGTACTGCCGTACTCCTGACGGGATCTTCCGGCACACCTCTTACACGGGGGAGTCATTCATTGAACTCCCCCAGTCTCACATTCAGCTTCGTGAGCGCTTCAACCAAATCATCCTCGGGTTTGAGGAAATCGAAATCCTTCCAGTACCCGGCGTCATAGCCGGAGATTGTTTTGGAAAAAATGGAATATACCGGAGCAAGTTCCTCATGGTCGAAGCGGGAGACATTATCACTGCGGTGTTCGGTTATTGCAAGCTCGAAGAAAACATTGAAGCGGCTGCTGAAAACCTTCTTTCTCGATTTGGCGGAAAAGCCAAGGTCGCCCCGGACGTGCGCGAGGTAGTACCTGCCGTCAATATGCCTGTAGCGTGCCCTGTATCTTACATATTCAGGTTTCATTGAGTACTCCCTCGGGAGCCTGCTGATGAATGATTCTCCGGTCTGGTCAACATAGAGCGGGTTTACCTCAAACTCTGCCTGCACCACGCTGTAGTTGTCAACATTAATGTAGATATCGCCCTGCATCAGGGGCTCGGTCACCCAGGACTTTTGTCTGAAGGAGATCACGAATGCCGTCTGGTCGTCAATGGTGACTATGTCCGACAGATGGTATTCGTAAGTGTTAAATGACTCAGGGTCAAGAAAATCAAAGAGATGTCTCATTCCGTCGAGCGAGAGGGTGGCGCTCAGTCCGGCTTTCAGCCTGACGGCCAGGGTGTCCTTCGCCTCCAGGTTCTCTATCTTGCGGCTGCGGATCACCTTGACCTGGTCATTCTGAAGTGACCTTGTATAGGGGCTCTTGTAGATCTTTACAACGGCCTCGGAGTATACCTGCGGCTCCTTCCTCCGGTAGACCCCTTCGCGGTAGAAGCCTGTCAGCAGGGCAGGTGTGGTACCGTAGTTGGACGCCACCGAGGAGATTGTCTTCCGTATGATCATCAGCGGGTCCTGCGCCCTGATGATGATCTCCGGTATCGGGATGAAGTCCCGGTCCATAGTGATTGTCATGACGTTTCCCGGCAGGCTTCTGACCGGAAGCAGCCGGTTGACATAGCCAACATAAGAGACAGATAGTGTGTCATTTAGGTTCTCCTCGCTTATTCTGAGGATGAAATCACCGTTGAAGTTGGTTACTGTGCCCTTTCCGCGATGGCTTATTCCGATTGTGGCATAGGGGAGGGGTTCGGAGGTTTCGGCATCAATGATTTTACCGCCAATTGAAAGGAACAGGGGAAGTGAGTCGGAGGGCGGTTCAGGCCCCGGGGGCATTGCCGTTTCGAGGTAAAGGATAATATGTCTGCCCAGAACCGCATAGTTTATCTGCGGGTTGCCAGATACAGAGTCAAGTATCTCGCGCACAGGCATCTCCCGATCTGTAAGGCTGAATGTCCTCTCCGGATTGATAATCCGTGCATCATAGGTAAAGAGGTAGCCGGTGAGTCTTGTTATCTCACCCATGGCCCTGGATGCCTTAATGCTGTTTCCCGGAAGTCTGAGCTGCCTGTCAAGGAGGCTCTCCTGCGGGAATGACTGCAATGCTATCAACAGCAGGCCGGCACTCAGGGTCAGGCGGAACGGTGCTGATCCTGTCGGCCACATAATTTCACTTAAGGGTGGTCAGCGGGAGAGGATGTATGTTCCTCCCTCCCTTACTGAACGGAGGTTAAAGGTAGTGCAAATCAGCTTAACAATTGTATCGTGCGGCTGCTGTTCAAAGGGTGAGGTAAGTCTGAAATCGGCTATTTCAGGGTCAGCAACCTTTATGTCAATTCCGTATGCACGTTTAAGGTCATCAAACACCACTCCGAGCCGTTCTCCCTCATAAATAAGCATGTCTGTATGCCAGGCGAGGTAATTCACGTTTGTGTTGAGTGCGCTTGAGGCACTGCTGTCCGAGACCCTGCCTACATACTCCGGCTCAAGGGTAAGGTTCTGTTCCCCGTCCTCACTTGTTACCATAACCTTGCCCGAGGCAACAAAGACCTCCACCTCGCGGTCTGAATTTTCTGTGATTACGTTGAACGAAGTGCCAAGAACTTTCACGCTTGCCTTTCCGGCATCAATGATGAAGGGGTGTTTCGCATCGGGAGCTATGTCGAAGTAAGCTTCGCCGCTCAGCGATACCTTGCGGGATTCGCCCCTGAAGCTCTTCGGGTATGTCAGCCGGCTGTCACGATTAAGGTACACTGTGCTTCCGTCTGCGAGGATAACCTCGATGTTCTTCTCGTCCGGGGATGAAGCCACTGTTATCTTCTGCGGTGCTGCCACCTCGAAGAAAATCCAGCCTGTACCGGCTACAATCAAAACCATTGCTGCTATCCTGGCAAAGGTTCTGAGGAACGTATTTCTGGCTGCGGTCAGCGTAATGTAAGGGCTTTCAGCCACTATCCTGCGGTCAAGCTTTGCCCAGGCCCTGTCAACATCAATTATCTCCTGTTCCGGATCTTTAAGATCATTCCATTTCTTCATTATGTCTGCCTCTTCACTGACCAGTATGCGGGCATCCTCACTGCTGCCGCTCTCCTCTCCGGAGAGCCATGCTGCAGCACCTGCCCACTCGCGGTCACTCCAGTTGTCTGTATGTTTAATTTTTTTCATTATTCTGCAAGTGCTTTTCGGAACTCTTTCAGTGCCTTTCCCATATCTGCCTCCACTGTTTTCAGGGAGACAGCAAGTTTATCTGCTATTTCACTGTACTTCAACCCGTCAAACCGGCTCATCCTGAAGATCATGCTGCATCTTTCGGGAAGTCTCCCGAGAACACGGGCCACCCTTGACTGCAGCTCACGGTAATAAATCTCTTCAGTCACCGGTTCACCGGTAAGCTCTGCACCGGCGACGACCTCGCCGGCATGGCGGCTTACAACCTTCTGGTGCTCGATGTAGTGCAGTGCCCTGTTGTGCACCGACTTGAAAAGATACCCGTTCAATGAACTTTCTATTCTCAGGTTTTCCCTGTCCTGCCACAGTCTGAAGAAAAGGTCCTGTACTATCTCTTCAGCCGCGTCATGATCCCTTATCAGGTTTTTTGCATATCGTACCAGCGAAACATAGGAGGATCTGAACAGCTTCTCAAACTCCTGTTTGTCTCCCTGTCTGATCCTCCCGGTTATTTCACTGTCGTTCTGCATGGGTCAGTGCTGCCTGACTTTATTCTTCCCTGTCGCTGAATTTTACTTTCCTGCTGAGTTTGCGTATGGCTGCCTCTATGCTCTGGTCCGGTTCAATCACGTTATAATCACCCCAGAATTCAGGGTCAGCAAAGGCTGCAACCTCTTCGGTAAAGAAATCTGAAGGTTTGATTCTCTCCTTGTTTGAGAACTTGATGACATCTTCTTCAGTCCGGTCGGTGATTGCCAGTTCGGACATTGTTGTATAGTTGGTGTTGAAGAGTTTTTTCTTCCAGTCAACCTTGAATTTCACTTCTGCCCTGGAGTGGGTGAAGTACCATTTGCCGTTCTGCTCGCGGAACCGGACCATATATGATGTCAGCTCAGGAGTCACCTGCATGCCCATCGGCTTCTTCCTGATGAACATTGAGGCTGCCAGCTCCTTGTTTTCAAGATTGAAGGAGAATTCGGCCTGGGCTACCGCATATGTTTCGATGTCAACGAAGAGTCTTCCCTGGTAAAGGGGTGTGGTAATGGAAGGTTTCTGGTAGAAATTTATTACGTAGTTGGTCCTGTCGTCTATGACTACTATGCTTGCCAGCTCGAGGTCATACTGGTTGAGCGCTTCCCTGGTAAGGAAGGTTTCGGGATTCTTCACCACATCAAGGTAGAGTGTGGTGGTTGGGCCGCCCTGAAGTTTGAACAGAACCGTATCCATCTTCTCAACGTCGTTGCTCTTTCTGCCCTTGTAGATCCTGACGGCGTCATACCTGAGATCACTCTGGTAAGGAGCCTTGAAGACCTCGACAACAGCTTCTCCTATTGAGATGTAGTTGCGGTTCTTGCGGATTGTTTCGCGGTAAAAGCCGGTCATGTCATTTGCCACCAGCGGGTAGTTTTCATCAAAACGGCTGATGACCTGTTCCATGATGTCTTCCGGAACGAGCGGTTTCACGATTACTTCCTTGATAGGTATCATGGCTGTCTCGAGGGCAATTATGTTGCGCTGTCCGTTGGTCTTCATCTCGTCGAGGGCCATCACCTTGTTCTTGTAACCTATATATGAGAATTCAAGTTTGCCGGTTTCTCCTTCCGGCAGCTTGAGGGTGAATTCCCCGTCCAGGTTTGTAACCGTTGAGACGTTGCTTCCCTGCACTGCGATGCCGGCGAAGACGAGAGGCTGGTTGGTTTCTGCATCAACCACCCTTCCCCTGATTGTGGTCACCTGCTGCTGCTCTTTCTTTGATTTGCCGGGAGCAGGCGATGTCATTGCATCACCTGTGGTCATAACCAGGAGCAGAGCCGATGCGATTGCTGTAAAAAGGATTCTTGTTTTCATGGTCTTTTTATTTTTTCTGTTTGTTGTCCGGATCAATGATTCATAATAAAGACCGGAACTTGCCCCTCATCCCTATACATTAAACGGAAAAAATTGTTCATTTGCTCCTGTTATGGCTACCAGGTACCTGAATGCAAGTTACTCTCTTTTATCATATGCAGCCAGAAGATATGCCGGCATATCTCTTCTTCCGCCACTTCCGCCGGCACTCAGCATTGAGCTCAGCAGCTGCTGCAACCTCTCCTGTCCTGAGTGTGTGACCGGTGCGGGACTGCTTGAAAGAAAGGCATCGTTCATCAGTTACAGCCTGGCGGCTGACATTGCGTCGCAGGTTCGCGGACACGTGCTATCAGTGTGGCTCAGTTTTCAGGGTGAGCCGATGATGCATCCGGAATTCTTCAGTATAGCTGAGCTTTTCCGCGGAATGAATCCGGTGATTTCAACCAACGGCCATTATCTTGACAGGGAGAATTGCCTCAGCCTGGCCGGATCGCCGCTTAAAAAGATTATAGTATCGTATGACGGGGTCACGCCTGATGTCTTTGGCATTTACAGGAGGGGCGGTGATCACGGTCTTGTCACTGAAGGGATCAGGAGGTTGACCTCCGCAGTAAGGGAGAGAAAGTCAAAGCAGAAGGTTGTACTTCAGTTCCTTATTCACAGGCACAATGAGCATGAGGTGCGCGCCGCCGCCGCTTTTGCTGCCTCTGTGGGGGCGGGATTCAGGATCAAGAGCATGCAGCTTCTTGATCCTGAAAGGG
>JAEYZD010000060.1 GCA_023430725.1 Bacteroidota bacterium
CTGATGCAGGCCGGCGCAAATGTGAAGGCAATAATTGAAGCAATGCCTTACGAGGGAGGATTCCCCGTTCAGGCCAACAGGGTCAGAAGACTGGGCATACCGGTAATTCTCTCGCACATGCTTGTAAGAGCAATCCCCAACAGCACCAATGACGGCATCTGCGGTGCTGTGATAGCTGAGAGCCGCGACTTCACCCCGGTGCCCGGAACAGAAAAGATCATAGACGGAATCGATGCAATCAACATATGCACGGGACTGATCCCTGACAACCAGCTGCTTATCAAGGGCCGTGAGGTCTTCGGCACGAAGGTGTTCGCAGCAGGCGAT
Source organism: Bacteroidota bacterium (assembly GCA_023430725.1). GTDB lineage: Bacteria > Bacteroidota > Bacteroidia > Bacteroidales > VadinHA17 > SR-FBR-E99. The sequence goes on from JAEYZD010000060.1 coordinate 328, forward strand.
GCAATGCGCATCGGCGAGGGGACCACGGCAGTGCTTCGCGGCAAGCAGGCCGCTATGGAGATCATCCAGGAGATCGGCGTGCGAAGCAACTACAGCGAATACCTCTCATTATCAAAGGAATACATCGACTCACAGCAGCATCCCACAAGGGTCATCGAAAACCCGTGGATGCCTGACGAGGCCAGGATGAATGCCAGGCCATTCGTCATTATTGACTGTCTTTACAGCTTCGCCTGCAATCCCTGCCAGTTCGCGTGTCCTCACGGCGCAATCACGAAGGCATCGCCAGATACCGTGCCGGCCATCGATTTTGAGAAGTGCACCGGCTGCCTCAAGTGCGTATACCAGTGCCCCGGACTGGCAATCTTCGGGTACAACACTGCGAAGAACCAGCTCTTCCTGCCCGTGGAATATTTCGTTGAGGAGGGAAAGGAAGTCTGGCTTGTTGACAACAACGGAAAGAAGGTTGGCGAGGGTGTGATTGAGAAGATGATGCTCAAGCCGAATAAAACGAATGTGGCACGGGTAAGGGCCATAACTCCCGTTGGCAATGACATTGTGGCTGCCAGGGGTTTCATAGTAAAGGAGAGTTACCCTGAGCCTGTGATCTTCGGTCCCGCCTCCGCGATGGATTCGAAGGAATATGTATGCCACTGCGAGGATGTGAATGTTGAGGAGATAATGGCAATTATCGGGGACAGAAAGTATATTTCTGTTGATGAGATAAAGCATACGACACGCCTGGGGATGGGGCCTTGCCGTGGCAAGCGCTGCATAAAGAGGCTCTCGATGCTTCTCAGGCCAGCGGGAATTGAGATTGTTGGCGACGCCACTCCGAGGGCACCGCTATCCAACCAGATCTCCATGGGAGAGCTCTTTCCGCTCAGCGCCCCCGAGGTTATCATAACACCGGGTGAGAGCCGCAAAGTGAAGGTAGGTGCACTGGTGGCCGGCGGCGGCATCACCGGCAGCGCCCTGATGCGCTACATGGCTGAGGCCGGAATGAAACCGGTGCTCATCAACCACGACCGCGGTTCATCATGGAGGAACATTGCCGGTGGCAGACCCAACTTCAGCGTTCCAGAGCTCTCTGACATAGCCAGGCATAACCACGAGTTGTTCAGGGAACTGCAGAAGATGGGTGAAACCAACTACCGGGAGATAAAATATGTGACCTTTGCTCATGACGATGCAATGCTTAAACAGCTGGAAGCCTCCCTGGCATGGTCTGACGGCGAGCTCGTGATGCCGGCAGATTACGCTGCGAAGATCGCACCGGGCATCAATCCGGACCTGAAGCAGAGATACCAGGCAGCCCTGCTCACCAACGACTGCTGGCAGGCAACACCCGGGAAGGTTATTGACCTGATCAGGCACCTGGGTATCAGGGCCGGTGGCAGCGTGGAGGAAGACAGCACTGTCACAGCCGTGAGCCGCAACGGGAATGATTACAGCATAACGGTGCAGAATCACCGGGGAGAATACATTGAATATATCACCCCGGTGTTTGTAAACGCGATGGGTGCGCATGGCGAAGAGTTTGCGCGCTCACTGGGTCTGTATACAGGCACCTACGGTGTGCGCCACCAGGCTTTCATCACACGGCGACTGCCAATGATGGGGCCCGGCAACACTCCCCTCCCGATGCTGATTGACCGCCGTAACTACAAGGGATTCATTGCAGTGTACGGGCAGCAGCTTGGTGAGACAGGCCAGATAATCGGATGCGCCTCCCCGGCTGCAGATCCTGCCGAAGCAGGGAAAAACCTGAAAATAAACAGCAAGGAGTTCATGGAGATAGTGTCGGAGGTATTCACATCATGGCTGCCCGAGCTATCGTCTGCCGGATTCCAGTCGCTATGGAGCGGCTATTACACCGAGCCCAGAATGTATATTGATCCTGAGCACGGCCTCTTCCTCGGACTGCGGGGACAGGGGTTCATGCTTGGACAATACCTGGCAAAGATGTATGTTGACAGCCTGATGGGCCGTGAGGTTCCCTCCTACTTCAGCCGGCTGTCGCTGAAGGGCGACGGGCTGCCGGAGAAGGCGTTCAAATAGTGATATTTCAGTCATCGATTTGCGTATTGCCCTTTTTCATATCTTTGAGCGCCAAAAAAATAAATAGCCCCAAAGATGTTCAACAAGCTCATTGCCTCCATCCTTCCTTACTTCCCGAAGAAATTTATCTGGATCTTTTCACGTGCCTATATCTCGGGCGTCACAATGGCTGATGCCATGCGCGTATCGAAGGAACTGAACGCCCAGGGTGTCAGGGTAACCCTCGACGTGCTGGGTGAGTTCATCAAATCGCTTGATGAGGCCGAGGAGAACAAGCAGGAATATCTTGACCTTATAGAGGAGACCCAGCGGAACGGCATCAACGGGAACTACTCCCTCAAGCCTACGAGCTTCGGGCTGCTGATAGACAAGGAGGTGTGCTACAGGCTGATGCGCGAGATAGTCGCGAAAGCGGCATCATACAACAACTTCTGCAGGATAGACATGGAAGACTCTCCCTGCACTGACCTGGAGATAGAGCTTTACAGGAGGTTGCATGCGGAGTTCCCGAAGAATGTGGGACTGGTTGTCCAGGCATACCTGAAGAGGACATACAGCGACCTGGAGAACATGCTTGACATGAACACGCCGGAGATCCCGACCAGCTACCGTCTCTGCAAAGGCATCTATATTGAGCCGGCGGAGATAGCGTACAAGAAGTACGAGGAGATCAACAAACACTATCTTGAGGATCTTGAATTCATGTTCCGCAACAGGATATACGTGGGAATTGCCACACACGACAAACCTCTGATAGAGGGGGCGTATGAGCTGATAAGGAAACATGACGTGCCGAAGAACATGTACGAGTTTCAGATGCTTTACGGAGTCACACCGAAGCTGCGGCAGAGCATCGTCGACGGTGGGCATGTGATGAGGGTTTACGTTCCTTTCGGCGAGAAATGGTTCGGTTATTCAACCCGCCGCCTGAAAGAAAATCCGAAGATTGCCAGCCATATAATCAAGGCGCTGTTTGTCAAAGGATAGAAGGCATCAGGCAATAGCCAATAGGCAATAGTGAAGGTTCTGCATGAGGTTATCAACACTACTGCCTACTGCCTACTGCCTATCGTCTGAACCCTAACGCCTGAATATCAGCGAATCATGCACCCGCCGCAGATGCTCAAGATCACGGACGGAGATATGCGGGGCAGGGGGAACAGGATCCTCCGGAGGCCCTGACGCCAGCCTGTGTACAATAGCTACAAGAATCAGCGGACTCAATCCGATCATCTGTCCGGAGGGTATCTGCCCCTTCTCATATGCCGACATTTTCTGAGCCTGCCTGATAAGCTCATAGTTGTTCAGCGGATCGCCAAGTTCGGGCTCTGTTGTAAGGCCCTGGTAAACCCCCATCCTCAGGTTATTGGAGGCATTGATCATCTCCTGGGTCGGGACGGGGCGGTCAGCCATGATCTCCGCACGTATGTTTCCCAATCGCGGAATGACTATCACTGCGGGTATCATTGTTGTGTCTGCTGTGAGGTAGATACCTGCCGTATACTCCCTCGCCCTGAGGGTATCCTGCACCGTCATGCTGTGCTCACGGTACCCTATGCATGTGAATGTTATTGTGTCATGCCAGCGGGCATAAAGCGAGAACATGCCCCTGCTGTCAGTAGCTCCGGCCGTCCGGCCCCTGATTTTATAGTGAGCATCCGGCAATGGCTGGCTGCTGGCAGCGTCGTAGATGACCCCGTGAAAGAGTATGGAGCCCGGCTGCTGGGCACTTGCCTCCGTCAGCTTCAGAACGGAGAATAAAAATAGCAGCAGGTATGCGGCAGAGTGCCTACTTGCGAAGAACGATCTCGTCAAGCGTCCTTTTCGGAACATGATGAACGCCTTTCTCATCTCTCCAGTATTTAACGTCATTATTGCGTATGGTTTCCACGGCAATCTCTTCAACCGGTTTGCCGAGGGCAAGAACCAGAAGTATCTCATACTGTTTGGGGATGTCAAACTCCGTCCTCAGCCGCTCCTTCTTGACGGATGCAATGATGCAGCCTCCAAGTCCTGCTTCCGTAGCGCCAAGCATGATGCTCTGTGCGGCGATCCCCGGATCAATGCCAAAAGTCTCTGATATCTCCTTGTCGCCAAGAATGATTATGTAGCCGGTTGGCCTTTCGGCAGGCTCCGGTCCCTCCCAGTTTGTCAGGTAACCGGCCCATGCGAGGCAAGGATAGAGCGCTTCGCACTGTCTGGTTTCAGTTACAAGAATGTATTTCAAAGGCTGTCGGTTTGCTGCTGAGGCCGACAGGCGGGCAAGGTCAACCAGTGACACAAGTGTATCGGGGGCGATTGTGTGTGCAGAGTCAAACCGGCGGAAGGTCCGTGTTTTTGCAATCAGCTGGGGGAGGTTCATATTCGGAATTTTGCTCAAAGATAGGGAAAAAAGAAAGGCTTCCGCTCTCACCATGGAATCCCCTCCAAAAAGTGTGTTGCAGCAGCAGCAACCAGGAAAAAGTGAACCGGCAGAAAACCGGCAGAAAGGAAACAGCCCCTCACCGGGGCTGCCATATACTCTTATTTCTTAAGCGCTTCGTCATACCGTTCGCCTATCACCTTCCAGTCGAGCAGTTCCCAGAAGCCTTTGATGTAGTCAGGTCTTCTGTTTCTGTAGTCAACATAATAGGCATGTTCCCACACATCGCAGGTCATAAGCGGCACCAGTCCGGACCTCAGCGGGTTACCGGCATTTGATTCCTGTGTGATTGTGAGCCTGCCGTCGGGCTTCATGCAGAGCCATGCCCAGCCCGAGCCGAAGAGGGTGGTGGCAGCCTTTGTAAAGGCCTCCTTAAAGGCTTCGAACGTACCATACTCGGCATCGATGGCTTTCGCAACGGTGCCTGACGGGGCTCTCTTGCCTGAGGGTGAGAATGTTGCAAAATAGAAAGTATGGTTCCATATCTGGGCAGCATTGTTGAAGATGCCTCCCTCTGCCTTGCGGATCATCGTTTCGAGGGTAGCCTCCTCGAAGGGGGATCCCGGCAGCAGGTTATTGAGGTTGTTTACATAAGCAAGATGATGCTTGCCGTGATGGAACTCCAGAGTCTCGGCGCTCAGATGCGGAGCGAGGTCGCCAGCTGCATACTTCAATGGGGGGAGATCGAATTTCATGACCTGGTCAGATTATTTGGTAATACACGTAAATATAATAATAAAAGTGTAGTCCCCCCCACTCAATTTTCATAGAAATATCCTCTCAGGCAGCGACTCAATCACCCCTTTCTCCTGCGCAACGGCGAAGAGCTTCCGGATGGCCTGCCTTCCCTCCTCTCCCAGCGAGAGGCTAAAGTCGTTTACATACAGTTTAATATGTTCGCGCGCTATCTCTTCTTCAGTCTCGCGGGCATGGCGCCTGATGAAGGCAGCCGATTCGCGGGGACTGGTGCGGGCATAACTGATGCTTCGTCTTATGGTCCGGCTCACTTTTGCAGCCACCTCCGGATCAAGGTTCCGGTTTACCACAATGCCACCCAGCGGCACCGGCAGTCCGGTCATCTCTTCCCACATCGTGCCGGTGTCTGCCACAAGACCGAGACCCATGGCCCGGTATGTAAAACGGGTCTCATGAATTATGAGTCCGGCATCGGCCTCGCCGGAGAGAACTGCCTCAGGGATGTCGGAAAAGAGGTACTCCCGTTTGCGGGTGGCACCGGGCCAGAAGATACTGAAGAGCAGGTTTGCTGTGGTGTTCAGGCCCGGTATCGCAACCAGAGCGTTATCGAGTTCACCGGGCGCTATATGGCGCCGGCTCACGACCAGCGGGCCGTTACTCCGTCCCAGCGCACTTCCCGAATCGAGTATCAGGTAGCCGGCTGCTGCGCGGGCATAGGCATGGTAACTCATCTTCGTGATATCCACCGTCCCCTCCAGCGCCCTGAGATTGAGCTCCTCAACGTCTGCAAGGAACCAGTCGAATTCAAGTCCCTCAGTATCAACCCTTCCGTGGACCATCGCCTCGAAGATGAATGTGTCATTGGGGCATGGGGAAAAACCAAGTGTCAGTTTCATGATTTCTCTGTAAGGTATTGTTTCACCTGCCTGGCCCGGACCCTGCCGGCCGAACTGTCAACTCAAGCAACTTTGTCATTTTTTCCTCCAGGCTGCGCAGGGCGAAGGGGATATCCCATCTGTCGCGGTTTCGCGGCTCCACCATGTTCGACACTGCCCTCACGGCTATCCAGGGGATGCCGGCCATGGCGCAGAGGTATGCGATCCACGCCCCCTCCATGGTCTCGATGTCCGGGTTCCATGCTTCGCGGATGCGGTCAATGACAGGCTTCGATCCGGATGCCATGTTTACAGTGGCGCCTGTCACTGCTGGAAAAAGCCCGGCGGCAAGATCAAACCACGCACCGGTGCAGACAATACGTCCGCCTGTGAAAGGCGACGCGTCGGGATCGGCCAGACCGGCACCGTAGACCGATCTGAACCCTCCGTTGTCATCCACCCCCATATCGGCGAAGCAATCAGAGGAGGTTGTGACAACGGTGCCCGGGGGAAAAGCCGGGGAATAGCTCCCGGCAATGCCCGCCCCGATCACAAGCGACGGCAGCGCCAGGGGTGAGTTGTATCCGTACAAAGGCCCGTCCGTCAAGTCACGGGGCGAGGCAACTGACCGGGCGCCATCCGGCAGAGAGCGGGATCTGTGACCTGCGTGCAGGCCTCCCTCCGAAAACCTCTTTTGCAGCGCCCATGACATGGCTGCCCCTCCCACCCCCGTGACAATTATCTCACACGGGACGCGGGCAGCATCCGCAGCACGCCGCACCGCACCCTCCTCCGAAGGATGCGCCACGGCTATCAGAACCGGTCCGGATCCATTATTCATCAGCTGTATCAGTTGGAGAGATAAATATATTATTTTTGAACAAAATAGTCCTCATTCCTGTCAACCATTTAACTTAGCATTTATGATCTACCTGACAAGACGGGAGCGGTTCAGCGCCGCACACAGAATGTTCCGCCCGGAGCTCACCGAAGAGGAGAACATGATCATCTATGGGAAGTGCTCCAATCCCATGTGGCACGGGCACAACTATGTGCTGAAGGTAACCGTGCGCGGAGAGCCTGATACGGAGACAGGCTATTTCATGAATGCCACCAGGCTGAAGGAGATAATGACAGAGAGGGTTGTTTCCAAGCTTGATCATAAAAACATGAATCTCGAGACAGACTTCATGGCGGGAAAGGTAGCCACCACGGAGAACCTCGCAATGGCGATATGGGAAGAACTCGAGTTCCCTCTGGAGGAAGAGGGAGCCACCCTTCACTGTGTACGGGTGGAAGAGACAGAGAACAATTATGTTGAATACTACGGATAACCATGGAAAAACTCAATGATGGCAGCGGCAGGCTGTCAGACGGCTACAACAAGATCGAGAAGTGGAACCCCGATGTCATAGCAGAGATAGCGGGATATTATAACAAGATACTGAAGCTGCTTGGAGAGGATCCTGACAGGGAAGGTCTGCTCAAGACACCCGAGAGGGTTGCAAAGGCACTGAGCTTCCTCACACGCGGATACCAGTCGAACCCGGAGGAGATACTCCGGAGCGCCATCTTCAGGGAGGAGTACCGGCAGATGGTGATAGTAAAGGACATTGACATCTACTCGATGTGCGAGCATCACATGCTGCCCTTCCACGGCAAGGCCCATGTGGCTTACATCCCTGACGGATACATCACCGGCCTGAGCAAGATAGCCAGGGTGGTCGAGACCTATGCCGCCAGGCTGCAGGTACAGGAGAGACTCACCACCCAGATACGAAACTGCATCCAGGAGAACCTGAAGCCGATGGGTGTGGCAGTTGTAATTGAGGCACAGCATATGTGCATGCAGATCAGGGGTGTACAGAAGCAGAATTCTGTCACAACCACCTCTGCATTCACAGGTTGCTTCCTGTCCAACATGAACACCCGCGAGGAATTTATGCACCTGATAGCCAGCAGGCTGCACTGATACATTCATTAACACAAATACTGACTGAAATATGAAGGCATACGTATTTCCCGGCCAGGGCGCACAGTTCTCCGGGATGGGAAAGGATTTATATGAGGCATATCCCGAAGCACAGGGGATGTTCGACAAAGCCAATGAATTGCTTGGCTTCAGGATTACTGACATAATGTTCACAGGTACCGATGAGGAGCTGAGACAGACGAGGGTCACGCAGCCGGCGATTTTCCTGCATTCGGTAATTCTGGCCACAATAGCTGGCAAGACATTTGCACCCGACATGGTTGCCGGTCACTCGCTGGGTGAGTTCTCGGCGCTTGTAGCTGCCGGTGCCCTCCCGTTTGAGGATGGGCTGACACTTGTGGCAGGCAGGGCTTCGGCCATGCAGAGAGCCTGCGGGATCAATCCCTCAACCATGGCCGCGGTGCTGGGCATGGATGATTCGGTGGTGGAGGAGGTATGCTCCGGACTCAACGGTACTGTGGTTCCGGCAAATTACAACAGTCCGGGACAGATAGTCATATCCGGCACCACTGAGGGTGTTGCACTTGCCACGGAGGAACTGAAGAAGAGAGGCGCAAAGCGAATAGTCCCCCTGTCCGTCAGCGGCGGATTTCATTCACCCTGCATGGAACCTGCAAGGCAGGAGCTGGAGGAGGCAATCAGGAAGGCACGTTTCAGCAGACCGGTCTGCCCGGTATACCAGAATGTGACAGGTCTGCCTGTCACCGACCCTGAGGAGATAATGGCAAACCTTATTGCACAGCTCACCTCGCCCGTGCGCTGGACACAGACCGTGCAGAGGATGATAGCCGACGGAGCCACGGAGTTCATCGAGGCCGGGCCGGGCAGCGTCCTCCAGGGACTGGTCAGGAAGATCAATCCGGCTGTAGCAGCATCAGCACTTATGCTTTAAGTTTTACAGTCAGCTACTCCAGCGATATCACGGCCATTCCGATCTTGCCGTCCATTCTGATAACCAATGGTTTGGACAGCCTTACATGCCGGAACCAGTGCCCCTTGCCTATCTCCTTCTGTGTCCGCAGTTTTTCCCATTTGATCACCCCTTCGGCGGTTGCCTCGTTCACGGCCAGGTAACCTATGCTCATGGATGTGACATTGTGAAAGAAGTGTGAACCCTGTGACGCATCAACATGGAAGCTTGGCAGACTCACCTCTACAATAATTTTTGCGTTGGATATCTGCGGCCACTCAACCGGGATGCCCAGGAAACGGTCCTTCGTGCCCCACCGCCCGGGACCGATAAGCACATACTTCCTGCCCTGGGCCAGCATCTTCCGGTTGAGTGCATCAATCTCGGCAGCCATCTCCATCGTCTTAAGATTATCAAACCTCTCCGGCTCGACATAGATGATGTCAGTGATCCCTTCTATCAGGCCGTTGCCCATGCTCTTGCGCGAGACAAGGAGCATGTCATCGGTATAAACGCTCTCAGGGTCAATTGAGTAGCCAGCGCCACTGCCCACAAGCGGTTTTATCTGGAGCAGGTAAAAAGTTGCTTTTCCTTCTTCATCCTTCTCAAGATCAACAGCATACTCTATCTCCACCGGAGCCCCGAAGGCCTCTCTCACAACCTCGAGAACTGTCTTCAGTGTGTGGGCCAGCGGTGTATGGTCATACTTCAGGATGTTGGCAAAGTTGACAACCCTCGGGCCCGGCATGCTCAGCCCGGGAATAAGGGTATCATTATCAATGCTGTAAACGGAGGCAGCATGGTTCAGGGTGCCGTCGCTTTCAGCCCTTGAAATGTCAAGCTTCACCAGTCCGGCATTCTCTCCCTTGAGGAGGTCAACCTCACTGCGACCCAGGTTGACGGCATAAAACTCAGTCTGGGAGTACCGGGTGAGGTCCCTGATTGAGACTATGTCGAGGGCAGGGTATGCAGGAGAGAACCGGAAGGCTCTCTCGCCGTCGAGCACATACTGTCCGAGACCCACAGCCGCCACCGCGAAACCGTCGTGCGGGGTCATGTTGGCCACGGGATAGAAGTTGAACGACTGTGCAGTGCCGCTGATATGGGGATAAAAGATATCACCGTACCTGTTACCAACCACTGCCTGTATCACAACAGCCATCTTCTCCTGCTCCACCTTGTAGTTCACCGCCTCGAAGTAAATGCGGGAGTTGTCTGAATAGATCGAAGAGAACACAAGCTTTATTGCCCCGATGAGCTGCATCAGCCTCACCTCAGGGTCCGGGTGGTTGTTTGGCAGCAGGTAAGTGCCGAAGATCCCCGAGAAAGGCTGGCTCAAGGAGTCCTCGAAGAGGCTTGATGACCTCACTGCCAATGGTTTGCCGTTGAGCCTGATGAAGACTCTCAGCTTATGTTCCAGGTCATCGCTTAGTGTCCCGACAAGGAATTGCTTCTGCAGCGCCGTGTAGTCCTTTTCACGGCTCACCACCTCCCAGAGGCGGTTTGTTTCCATAAACTGGTCAAACTCGTCAGTGCCTATGATTGCCGTTTGTGGCGTACGTATGTTGATGCCGGGAAGCAGCCTGCCCAGCTCGAAGCTGTATATCAGCGTGCTTATGAATGCCAGACCTCTGCCTTTCCCTCCCAGTGATCCTCCGGAGAAGCTTACAACATTCGATTCGTCTATCATTACAGATTCATCGAAGTTGACAACCTTTCCCTTGTTCATTTCCCTCCGCCGCTTGCGGATTACATTTATAAGGAACTCACGCATCTCACGGAGGCTGGCGAAGTCCGATATCTTAACAGGGTTGATGATCTTGGCTATCTTCACCTCACCCCTTGCCATCAGCCAGAGGGAGAAGTGGTTCTTCATTGCATGGTATACGAGGGAATCCTCAGGCACCGTCTTAAGGAACGCCTCAAACTCCTTCATCGATTTTGCAACTGCTATCTGGCGTCCCTTTGTATCACGGTAAACGAAGTGACCGAATCCGAGATAATAGGTAATGAACGACTTGATATCCTGCAGAAGCGATTCGGAGTTCTTGTTGATGAAGTTTGCCCTGAGCTGCTCAGCGTAGCGGACATTGCCGGGGTCAGACGACTGCAGGATTGTGGGAAGGTTCGGCTGCTCCTCCCGGATAAGCTTTATTATGTCGTAGCCGGCCATGTCGTAGAGCACACCTTTGCGCGGGAAGCGCATATCCGAGATGACTCCCAGCAGGCTGTCCTTATATCGCTCATACACTGCCATCGCCTCCTCCCAGGTTGTAGCAAGCAGTATTTTCGGCCTGGCCCTGAGCTTA
>JAEYZD010000138.1 GCA_023430725.1 Bacteroidota bacterium
AGATAGAACCGCCCATAGTTGTCAACGAGGATTCGGGATTCGGCACGGGTCAGCTGCCCGACAAGGAGGGACAGATGTACCATGTGGGTATTGACAACCTGTATATGATACCCACTGCTGAGGTTCCGATCACAAACATATACCGTGACGTGATACTTGATGCTGCCGAGCTGCCGGTGAAAAACGTGGGATACACCCCCTGCTTCCGGCGCGAGGCAGGATCATGGGGTGCACATGTCAGGGGGCTCAACAGGCTGCACCAGTTCGACAAGGTGGAGATAGTGCAGATTGCCCATCCGGAAAAATCATACGAGGCTCTCGAGGAGATGGTGATACATGTTGAGAATCTTCTGTCAAAGCTCGGCCTTCCCTACCGCATTGTCAGGCTCTGCGGCGGAGACATGTCTTTCACCTCTGCCATGACATACGACTTCGAGGTGTGGTCAGCGGCTCAGCAGCGCTGGCTTGAGGTGAGTTCAACCTCTAATTTCGAGGCTTTCCAGGCCAACAGGCTCAGGTGCAGATTCAGGGAGAAAGGGGCAAAACAGACGACTCTTTGCCACACACTAAACGGAAGTGCACTGGCTTTGCCGCGTATAGTGGCCGCACTGCTTGAGAACAACCAGTCACCTGAAGGAATAAAGATCCCTGCCGTCCTGGTGCCCTATACCGGGTTCGACCTCATCAGCTGACCTGCATGAAACACGGCAAGCAGGCATACATCTATGCCGCCCTCTCAGTGCTGCTCTGGGGCACAATCCCCACAGCCTTCAAGATAGCGCTGTCAGAGCTGACCATTGTCACCATGCTGGGTATCACCACACTGGTATCCACGGCGGTGCTCTTCGTGATCATGTTTGTGACGGGCAAGCTCTGCCTGCTGAAGGAGACCACCCGCAGCGAGCTTATGTGGTCGGCGCTGTTCGGGCTGATAAATCCCGTGGGTTATTACCTTATCCTGCTGACAGCCTACAGCAGGCTCCCCGGACAGGTGGCACAGCCAATAAACATGATCTGGCCAATTATCCTGGTATTCTTCTCCATCCCGCTGCTGGGCCAGCGCATCCCCGGACGAAGCTTCATCGCCCTTGCAGTGAGCCTTGTCGGCGTATATATAATAGCATCACAGGGGGCACCACTCAGCCCGGGACGCTCGGACTCCCTCGGGGTGATGCTGGCGCTCGTCAGCGGTGTTCTATGGGCCCTCTATTTCGTGCTGAACGTTCGCGACAGGCGCGATGAGTCGGTAAAATTGTTCACCAGCTTCCTGTTCGGATCATTCTATATGCTCATCCTGATGGCCGGCACAGGTTCATTTTCACAGGCATTAAGCCTGAAGGGGGTTGCCGCATCAGTCTACTGCGGCTTCTTCGAGATGGGGATAACCTTCTGGCTCTGGCTGAAAGCCCTGCAGCTTTCAGAGACTACTGACAAGGTAAGCAACCTGGTATATTTCGCACCGTTTGTCTCACTGATTCTGCTGCATTTCATAATAGACGAGCCGGTATATTTCACCACTCCGCTCGGACTGCTCCTTATCATCGCCAGCGTGATCTACCAGAACCGGTCTTCGAGGGCCTGAAACATCAGGCATAATTTTTGCTACTTTTGCATGAAATAAGACGATTATGAAAAAGATAATTCTCATATCATTCCTGTTGATCCCGGTGCTGCTCGGATGCAAGAAGGATCCGCCGGAACCCGTTGAGGAATACACAATGGAAGAAAGAGCTCGTGACGGACTCTATGACCTGATGAAGACTGTGTACCTCTGGTATAATACGATGCCAACGGTAAAAGTCTCTGACTATGAAAGTCCGGAGGAGATCCTCGAGGCACTCAGGTTCAAACCGAAAGATCCGTGGAGCTTCGTTTCGGATTATGAAAGCTTCATGGCCTCAATGCAAGGAAGCTTTGTGGGTCACGGGATCAGGATGAGCCTTGACCAGGCGAACAATGTCAGGGTGGTTACGCTCTACGAAGGATCAGACCTATGGCCCCAGGGGGTCAGGAGAGGATGGATTGTAAAGGAGATAAATGACACCCCCGTTGCTCCCATATTCATCTCCGGCAACAACCAGGCATACAATACCCTGATGGGTCCCTCAACAGCCGGAACAACCAATAAGTTCAAGTTTCAGAAACCTGACGGCACGGAGGTGACATATAACTCCACCAAGGCAAGTTTCACGATCAATTCGGTGCTTGCGGCCAAAACCCTTGACCTTGCTGTTGGCAAGACAGGTTACCTGGCATTTGAGACTTTTATTGACCCGTCAGAGCAGGAGCTGAATGAAGCATTTGCACAATTCAAGGCGGCCAATGTGACTGATCTTATCATCGACCTCAGATACAACACCGGCGGTTACATGGATATAGCACAGCAGCTTTCAAGCCTTGTACTGACGTGGAATGATACCACCAAGGTGTGTTACAAACTGACATACAACAGTCTTGTGGGTCCGGAATGGAATGAGAGCTACAACTTTGTAAGGACGACGAGTCCGCTTGGCCTTGACAGGGTTGTCTTCATCACCACCCGCAGTTCTGCCTCGGCCAGTGAGGTTGTGATAAACAGCCTGAGGCCTTATGTTGATGTCACGATTGTTGGAGACACCACTCACGGCAAGCCGGCAGGGATGAATATCTGGGGCTTCCCCTTCCCGTCGCAGACCGTTCCGGAACCTGACTACGAGTATGTATTTGCTCCTATAACATTCGAGTACCTGAACGCACAGGATCAGGGCCGTTTCTATGATGGCATCCTTCCTGATGTAAAAGCTGCGGATGATATTACGAGGGATTTCGGTGATCCGCAGGAGGCTTCACTGAAGGCAGCCATCGGAGTGCTTGAAGGGACGAAGTCGGGTACTGCCCTGCCTGTAAGGCGCAACCGTGTCTGGTCAGAAGGCAGACAGCTGCCTACTGAGCTCTTCCTTGGCCCGCCGCAACCGTTCATGAAGTGAAGGAACCGCGGTCTGAGCGTATTATCCTGGGGATTGACCCCGGCACCACTGTAACCGGCTATGGCCTGATAAGTGTTACCGGGAGGAGTCCCTCACTCATGACGCTGGGTATAATTGACCTTCGGAAGCAGGATGATCATTTCAGGAAGATCCGCATCATCTTTGAGCAGACGCTCGGGCTAATTGACAGGCATCACCCTGATGAGTTTGCCATTGAGGCTCCATTCTTCGGGAAGAACGTACAGAGCATGCTCAAGCTGGGGCGTGCGCAGGGCGCCGCAATAGCAGCGGCGCTCTACCGTGATCTGCCTGTTTTTGAATATGCCCCGAGGATGATCAAGATGTCGATCACCGGCCGCGGTCAGGCCAGCAAGGAGCAGGTAGCCACGATGCTGAAAACGATCCTTGAATTCCGGAGTGAGTCGATGGTGCTCGATGCCACCGATGCGCTGGGTGCCGCTCTCTGTCATTTTTACCAGAGCGGCAAGCCCGCTGCATCGAAGGATTACCGCAACTGGTCAGACTTCATAAAGAAGAACAGCGACAGGATCAAAGGGTAAGCTTCTGGGCCACTGCCAGTGCCACTACGCTTACCCTCACCTCTCCGGCATCATGCAGTGCATTGACGCAGGCTTCGATTGTGGAGCCGGTCGTAATTACATCATCAACCAGCAGCAGGTGTCTCAGGCTGATCTCTGAAGGTTTCCTGACCGCAAACAGACCTTCTACGTTCTCCCATCTCTCATATCTTCCGCTCCTTGTCTGCGAGTCTGACTTACCTGTACGGTACAGTATATCGCATCTGACAGGAATGTTGCCCGGCTCAGACAATCCATCCGCAATGCACCGACTCTGGTTGTATCCGCGTCTGCGCTCCCTGGCAGGATCAAGCGGCACCGGCACTATCATGTCAATTCCGTCCATGAAGCCACTGCCGGCCAGGACTGAGCCATACAGTCTCCCAAGCATTCTTCCCACGTCCTGTCTGCCCTGGTATTTGAGAAGGTGGATCAGCCTCCTGATCCGGCTGCCGCGGTTATAGACGGAGAAGGCAGCAGCCCTCTCCACCGGGCATCTTCCCCAGAATGCCTGCTCAAGCATGTTTCCGCGGCGGGCATGGAAATCGGTCCGGGCCATTGCAAGGAGGCAGCCCGTACAGAGCACCTCCTCCCCTCGCACAAGATGAGCCCCGCATGAGAGGCATGGACGGGGGAGGAAGAGGCTCAGAAAGTCATCCGCAATATCTTTAATACCTGACACCTGGCAGCACGAGACAGAGGTAAAGTTATGATAATTGCTGCAATTTTTTTGCTGAATGCAAAACTTTCATATATTGCGGGCGTTATTAAAGAAAACCAATTAACTATTTGTATGAAGAAATGGATGATTAGCAGCCTTATTCTCATCGCGATGATGGTCGTGGCTGCAGGGGTCTATGCTCAGACTACCGACAAGGAAAAGAAGCACACAAAGAGTGAGTGTACCTTTGTCGATAAGAACAAGGACAGTAAGTGCGACGTATGCGGCTCAACAGCTGATGCATGCAAGAAAGCCGCCACCACTGCCGCTAAAGGCACAGATTGCTCCAAGTGCCCTTCAGCTGCAGAATGCGGTGACAAGAAGGGTGAGGTTGTTCCGGCAAAGGAAGGTACCGCTGCCGCTGCACCATGCTGCGCTGGCAAGAAGTAAAAGAAATTGCTGATACAAAAAAGCTCCGGTCGATGACAGGAGCTTTTTTTTTATTTCATTCTCTGATCAGAGTCTCACATGCTCAGCAATTTTCCGGGCCAGGGCTTCATTCTCCTGCGGTGTGAGTGAAACCCGGGGGTTGGTGAAGAGCATATCGCCCTCCCTGCTGATCGGGATGAGATGGATGTGGGCGTGAGGAACCTCGAGGCCAATGACGGCAATTCCTATCCTGTTGCATTCGATGACTTCCTTCATCGCCTTTGCAACCTTCCGGGCAAAGATCATCATACCGGCAAGAGTATCCTCATCCAGGTCAAAGATATAGTCCACTTCACGCCTGGGCACAACGAGGGTATGACCTGCCTTGAGCGGTCTCACGTCAAGGAATGCGATGTACCGGTCATCCTCCGCAACCCTGTAACAGGGTATCTCTCCATTGATTATGCGGGTAAAGACTGATGCCATTGTTATTCAGTTTTCAGATTGATATCTCAACGATTTCAAAAGGGATGACTCCTGCAGGCACCTTTACCTGCACTACATCGCCGACTTTTTTGCCCATAATTCCCTGTGCAATTGGTGAGGTTGCAGCAATTTTGCCCTCCTTGAGGTTAGCCTCGCCTTCCGGCACCAGCTGATATTCCATTACAATTCCGTTTGCCTTGTTGCGTATCCTTACCTTGTTAAGGATCTGGACTGATGTGGTATTTATCCTCGAACCGTCTATAATGCGGGCCCTGGCCACCTGATCCTCCAGGCGGGATATTTTCATTTCCAGCATCCCCTGAGCCTCCTTTGCTGCTGAGTACTCAGCATTCTCTGAAAGGTCTCCCTTATCACGGGCATCCGCAATCATTCTTGCCATTACCGGCCTCTCGTTCCGGAGTGTGTCAAGCTCCTCCTTCATTTTCTGGAGGCCCTCCTCTGTCACATAAACAAATTCCGCCATAATTCTTCGTAAATAGGTCAAAAAATAAGAAGAATCCCGGCATTGCCGGAACTCTTCAAAGAACAAATATACATTTTTTAAATTACAAAATCAAATAACCCCCCATTTGTAAATATCAGGTAATCAATACGAGTACTCTTTTCTGTCGAGAATTGATGTATATACGACTGCCTTTCTGAGATCGAAGCCATCCGTTAGAAGCTCTGACCCGTGAGGCATATTGTAATCATATTCCGGGGCATCTCCAATCTCGGTGTCAGATATCTCATTATGTATGAATTCCGCCGGAATGGAGCTTCCGAAGGCAGAGACGCCCTCGGAGGCAAAAGCGGCAGCCATTTTCCCGGTGATTGAGCCCTCGCTGGAAAAGTCCTTTGCCAGGGGTTCCCCAAGGCCTCCTTCCCAGTCGAATTCATGGGCCATTGGCTCGTCATATGTCCCTTCCCGCCCGAACTTACGTGCCATGGGGTCATCATATCTTCCCTCCATTGAAGGATCTGAGGTCATGTATTTCGGCGCCGGCCTTGGGGAAGGCTCAAAGGGCCGTGAAGTTGCAGGCTGAGGCCGGGGCGTCACTGTCTCCCGTCTGGTCTGGGGTATGGGACTGGCAGACTCCGGCTGGCGCTGAATCGTCTTCGGTGCTCCGGGTTTCTTCTTTCCCTTCCCCTGGAAGGAGCCGGCCAGGGCAATTATCCCCAGCACAACATAGAATATAAGGCTGCCAATATCTTCCATCGTCTCAGTATTTTTTAATCTTATGCTGTTTAAGCCTGCGCTGTTTTTTCGGATCAACCAGCTTCGGCTTTGCCTTGTTCTTTTGCTGCTTCAGTTCCGGCTGCTTTGAAGGATCTTTTATCTTTCCCTTCGCACTAACCTTTTTTGGGTCCGGCTTGCCGGCAGGGTCCTTAGTTGCCGCCCTGACCCTTGCATTCATGTTCCCCGGCCGGTCAGGCTTCTTCAGGTCAGGCACTGCCTGCTCCTTCTTCTGCTTCTGTCTCTTGACCTTGTACTTTTCTGCGGTAGCCTTGCTGTTACCCTCCATGCGGGTCCTTGTCCCCTCGCTCTGGATCTCATAGTGGCGGGCCCGCAACTCCTTCAGGCTCTTCTCGTCCTCCCTTTCACGCCTGGCCTCCTTCTTCGCCTGCTCCTTCATCGCTTTCCTGGCAGCCTTGCTCTCTCCTCCCGCCTTGCCGGGATTCCGGCGCGACTGCCCGAAGGTCTCCCTCTCAAGCTTGCGGGTGGCATATCGCTGTGCATCACAGTCGGTGACCTGCACCACGAAGAGCATCATGACCGTCATGGCAATGAACCTCAAAGATACTATTGCTTTATTCATTTCGTTGTTCATGTATGATCGTGAAAACAGAAATACTTACATTTACACAAACGCAGAAAAGCACATGTCTGGTTCAAATGTAAGATATTTTTTCATGATAGCCCCTTTGCTTCTCCTCCTGTTGTCATGTGACAGGGAGAAAAACGAGGTTATTCCTGACATTACAATGGACTTTACAGTCACCTTTTCCGACCCGGAGTTTTTTGATCTCTTCTACTCACCCGGAACAAGCGCCCTCATCTCTTCCTCGCACAGGCACCTGGGTCTTGGCACGGCTGGATATGACGGTAACGGAATAATAATATACAATACCGGGTTACAGGGATTTGAATACGCTGCCTATGACCGTACATGTCCTCATTGCCTGGTCAATGATGAAGAGAGCACGGCGGTGAATGTGGACGGCGTTTATGCAGTATGCCCTGTTTGTGCAACAAATTATGCACTGGGGGCATCAGGGCTCCCGCAGAGCGGGCCGGGACGCTACTATCTCAAGAATTACAGAACCTCCTTCACCGGTTACAGCGTAAGGGTCTGGAACAGGAAATAACAGGTATCAGTACCTGTAGTGGTCAGGCTTGTACGGGCCTTCGGAGGGAACACCAATATAATCAGCCTGTGAAGGGGTTAATTTTGTAAGATTCACTCCCAGCTGGGCCAGGTGGAGTCTTGCCACCTCTTCGTCAAGGTGCTTTGGCAGCCTGTAGACGTCTGTTTTGTATTCCTTCGTCCACAGTTCGATCTGTGCCAGTGTCTGGTTACTGAAGGAGTTGCTCATCACAAATGAAGGGTGCCCTGTGGCGCAGCCCAGGTTAACAAGGCGGCCCTCAGCGAGCAGGAAGATGGCATGACCGTCAGGGAATACATACTTGTCAACCTGAGGCTTGATGTTTATCTTCTCAATTCCCCTGTATGCATTCAGTGCATCTACCTGTATCTCATTGTCAAAGTGGCCGATGTTGCAGACGATTGCCTGATCCTTCATCTTCTCCATATGTTCAACGGTGATGATGTCACGGTTGCCTGTTGCAGTCACGAATATATTGCCTTCACTGAGGGTCTCCTCCACGGTTTTCACCTCGAAGCCTTCCATTGCAGCCTGCAGTGCACATATCGGATCAATCTCGGTCACAATGACCCTGGCTCCGTAAGATCTCATTGATCTTGCAGAACCCTTTCCCACGTCTCCGTAGCCGCAGACAACAACCACCTTGCCGGCAATCATCACATCCGTAGCCCTCTTTATGCCGTCAGCGAGCGATTCGCGGCAACCGTAGAGGTTGTCGAATTTGCTTTTTGTGACGGAGTCGTTAACGTTGATGGCCGGTACAAGCAGTTCTCCGGTTTCCATCATCTGATAGAGGCGGTGCACACCCGTAGTTGTCTCTTCCGAGATGCCCTTCATCTCACTGACAGTTCTGTGCCATTTCTGAGGATCTTCCTCAAGAATCCGTTTCAGGGTGTCCAGCACAATGGCCTCCTCTCTTGACGAAGGGGTTACATTCAGTGTCGTGCGGTCCTTTTCCGCCTTGTATCCCATGTGAACGAGCAGGGAGGCGTCACCGCCGTCATCAACAATCAGGTTTGGTCCCTTGCCGCCGGGGAATGTAAGAGCCTGTGCGGTACACCACCAGTACTCCTCAAGGGTCTCTCCCTTCCAGGCAAAGACCGGGATTCCTGCTGCTGCAATAGCTGCCGCGGCATGGTCCTGTGTGGAGAAGATGTTGCAGCTTGCCCATCTTACATCAGCGCCAAGTTCACGGAGTGTCTCTATAAGAACGGCAGTCTGTATCGTCATGTGAAGAGAACCGGTGATCCGTGCCCCTTTGAGAGGCTTTGCCGATGAGTATTTATTCCTGATAGCCAGCAGTCCCGGCATCTCCTTCTCTGCGATCTCAATCTCCTTGCGCCCGAATTCGGCCAGCGCCATATCCTTAACCCTGTACTGAAGTTCGTTGTTGATGAATGACATGTTTCTAATTTTTTTTAAGTCTGCAAAGATAACTAAATTATAAGATTATTGTTCATCAGCCAAGAAGGGAGATAGCCATCTCCCTGTCTTTCACCAGCTGTGCTGTGAGAGCCTCAACGCTGTCAAACTTCATCTCGTGGCGCAGGCGGTGGCGGAACCTGACAGTCAACACCCTCCCATACAGGTCTGCATCAAAGTTTATCAGGTGCACCTCTATTGTCCGCCGTCCGTCACTGTCACTGATTGTCGGTCTGATTCCGATATTGAGCATGGCCATATGTGGAGCCGGATCACCTTCCACGAACGCCTCAACTGCGTAGACCCCTGTCTGCGGTATAAGCTTATAGCTGAACAGAGGGGCAATGTTTGCAGTCGGGAATCCGATATTCCTTCCTATCCTTCTTCCGGAAACCACCTTTCCCCTTATGAAATAATGATAACCAAGCATTGCTGCCGCCCTGTCAACCACACCCTGGTCAAGAGCTTTCCTGACTGATGATGAACTGACCGGTTCCCCGTCAAGGGTGAAAGCTTCCTCACGTGAGACACGAAAGCCCATCCGGGCTGAGCATTCAGTGACTGTGTTGCTGTCTCCCTCATGCCTTCTGCCAAAATGGTGGTCATAGCCTGTTATAAGATGACTTACCCCAAGATGCCGGCACAGGATTGACTCAACAAATTCGGCAGCGGTCATGCGGCTCAGCTCTTCAGTGAACCGGATTATTACAAGGTGGCCAATACCGGTCTCGCCAAGAAGTGCAATTCGCTCTTCGATATCAGTCAGGAAGCTGAGATGGCCGGGATCTCCGGTAAGTACAATTCGCGGATGCGGATCAAACGTAACAGCCACTGCGTCAGAGCCTGATGATGCAGCCTCCTCCCTGACCCGCTGTAGCAGCATGCGATGACCGCGGTGAACGCCGTCAAAAACACCCATTGTAATGACAGGGTTATTGAAAACAGTGCCGGTGTATCCGTAATGAACCTCCATAGTCTGAATAAGACTTCAAAAATAGGAAAGATACCTTCTCATTGACAAATCCACTTACAGTCTGGTTAAAAAACATATTTTAATACTGATTGTTATTAAGTAAATTTGGGTTCTTGCACCAATGTCTTAATGGGGAAATTTTTCCTGAACCTGCTTGCGATCCTGGCATTATCCTTACCAGCCAGGGCTCAGCATTTGTCTCCCTTATACCGGGATGCTGACTCAGTGTGGCTTACACAGCTGCTCTACAGCGGCGATGAATGGAGACCAAGGGTGACACCCGTAACCGGTCATGAGTTTTTTCTTTCAGGTGATTATCTTGACGGATCGGTCACTGTCGGAGGCTTTACCTTCAATGGCCTGAGACTAAAATATGACATCTTCAGTGATGAGCTCATACTTCTGTGGAAGGACATTCACTCCTTGTTGCTCAACAACAGTGCCGTTGAGTCCTTTACAGTAGGAATTTATACAGGTTCCGGCCGCAATCCGGACTTCATCGGGAGAAAGTTCATCAACCTTCACGACACATACCCGGAAATCACCGGCTTTGCAGAAGTCATCTACAAGGGGTCAGGCATGGTTGTGGCGAAGCACACCAAGACAATAGCAAGGCACACCTCGATGTCCTCCTATGCCGAGTACAGGGAGAGTTCCCGTTTATGGTTCATCACGGGCAACAGTGCACGGATGATCCGTAACAGGGCATCTTTCATGCACATGTTCGGGGAGTATGAGGATGCTGTCAAAAGGTATGTCCGTCAGAACCATATCGAGATGAGTAAACTTACGCCGCAGGGTTATGGGGAGGCTGCAGCATACTATGATTCGCTTATCCGGGGAAAGGAGGCAGGCAATTGAGGAGAATAGTGCTCATTATCATGCTTATGTTGCCTGCACTGCTGGTCCGGTCACAGGAAACAGGCCGGACCTGGTCAGGAAGCTGTTCGGATGAGCCGTTTGAGGCCTTTGCCGTTTCCGTGGAGCGGGCAACGGGCATACGGATATTTTTCAATCCTGCCTGGACTGCTGACATCCGGGTCTCCGGCACATGGAGCAACGCCGTCCCACTCACGGTCATAGATCAGGTTGTGGCTCCCTACGGCCTCTTCTGCACCGCTGATGAGGAAGGCAATCTGATCATCACCCGTGGCTATACTGTTAATCACGGGTTCATCAGGGAAGAGGGTGATACTGCCATGCTGGCTATGACAGATACGGTCAGAACAGCAATGCAGAACGGACAGGAGAGTGAAGTCATTACTCTTGGCAATCCGGCTGATCGAAGCATGGCAGGCAGGGTTCTCCTTACAGGCTATCTCACAAACAGCGCCACCGGTGAACCTCTTTCCGGAGCCTCTGTTCAGATAAGGGAACTTGGCACCGGAGTGATGACAAACAGTGAAGGGTACTATCTGATCTCCGTTCCCAGGGGATCATACCTCGTTGAATACAGGTCACTGGGATCACACGACACTTTCCGTAACATAAACATCTACACCGGCGGACGTGTAAACATCATGATGGATGAACGCATCATCCCTATCCGCGAGGCCATTGTGACTGCCAGCCGGAGAGAGAAGCTCGACAGGCTCGAAAGCGGGGTGGCGAAGATGAACATTATGACAATCCGGCTCTCTCCCTCTTCGATGGGTGAGGCTGACATAATAAAGAGCGTACTTCTTACAACCGGGGTCCAGTCGGTCGGAGAAGGTTCAGCAGGATTCAATGTCAGGGGCGGGTCTGCGGACCAGAACCTGATATTGCTCTACGGTTCTCCGATGTACAACTCCTCGCACTTCTTTGGATTCTTCAGTGCCGTCAACTCGGAGATAATCAGTGACGTCTCTCTCTACAAGGGAGGCATCCCTTCCCAGTACGGCGGACGGGTTTCATCGATACTTGAGATAACCGAAAGGGACGGTAACAGGAAATCCTTCAGCGGCAATGCCGGAATAAGCATGGTGGCTGCCCATCTCACCCTCGAGGGGCCCCTGAAAAAGGACCATTCATCTTTCCTCGTAGCGGCACGAGGCACATATTCAAACTGGGTGCTCGATCTCCTGCCTGACGCCGCGGTACGTAACAGCCGTGCCGGCTTCCACGACGTCAACGGTCACCTTGTGACGGACATTGGAAAGAACAGTGTCCTGGAACTGTCCGCATATTACAGTCATGACGATTTCAGGTTCAACAGTGACACCACATATGCATATGACAATATAATAACCTCAGCCAGGGTGAGACACACATTCTCACCCTCCCTGCTGGGCAGTTTCAGCCTGAGCAACAGCAATTACAGGTACAACGTCAGCAATTCCAGGATAGCTGAATATGCCTCTGTCATGAAACACATGGTGAACACAACCGCTGCCAGGGGGGGGCTTACATGGTACATGCCCTCAGGCAATGAGATGAAGTTCGGCGGAGAACTCAACCTGCATCTGATTGAGCCCGGCAACCGTGCCCCGACCAGTCCCCGGTCAGTTGTCAAGCCTTTGAATATTGACCGCGAGACGGGTCTTGAGACGGCACTGTATGCTGACTATAAGGCTGACCTCGGACCAAGGCTCACAGCACGTGCAGGTCTCCGGCTGTCCACATTCCTGGCCCTGGGACCTGAGACAGTCCATCTCTACAATCCCCTGTTCTCAAAAGAACAGAACAATATCATTGACTCCCTCGTTTTCAAGCCTGGCAGTATCATCAGGTCCTATGCAGACCCTGAGGTGCGCCTCTCCGTCAATTATCTGCTCTCCGGTTCTGCTTCACTCAAGGTAAACTACAACAGGACAAGCCAGTATCTGCATCTGCTGACAAACACGACCTCCATCTCCCCTACGGATACATGGAAGATGAGCGACTATCACACAAAGCCCCAGAAGGGTGACCAGGTGGCTGCCGGCCTCTTCCTCGATATCGCAGGAAATGACTATGAGCTCTCAGTGGACGGATACCTGAAATGGCTCAGGAACCTGATTGACTATAAGGGTGGCACCAGACTTACAATGAATGACAGGACAGAACAGGACCTCATCCCGGCTGAGGGCCGTTCATGGGGCGTTGAAGTCATGCTGAAGAAAAACAGGGGCAAGCTCAAGTCGACACTCAACTACACATGGTCCAATGTCAGGCTCCGGAGCACAAGTGATCTCTCTTCCGAGACAGTCAACGGCGGAGCATGGTATCCGGCAAGCTATGACAGGCCTCATGACCTGAATCTGCAGCTCAACTGGCTCTACTCCCGCAGGGTGAACTGGAGCATGAACCTCATTTATTCAACCGGCAGGCCCGTCACATACCCGGTAACCTGGTACAGTCACAACGGGATTCCGGTGATATACTACTCCGACAGGAACAGCTACCGGCTTCCGGATTATTTCAGGTGGGACCTGTCAATGAACATATACAGCAACCTTAAGGCATCGAGATTATTCCGGCCTTCCTGGAATATTTCGCTTTACAACGTTACCGGCAGGGAAAACATCTACTCCGCATTCTTCCGGATAGAACACGGGAAGATACAGGGATACACCCTTTCAGTCTTCGGAAGGACCATCCCCACAGTCTCATACAGGATTGATTTCTGACAATGAAGAGAAAGGCAATTAATATAATATCTGCACTTGTGGTCCTTCTGGCATCGTCATGCATAAGCCAGTTCACTCCTGATATTACGACACAGGAGAGGTATCTGACGGTTGACGGTCTTGTGACTGATGCAGACAGCCGGTACAGGATTAAGCTTACCCTGTCTCGCCCGCTCGAAGAGACTGCACTGGAGGTCCCGGCTAGAGGTGCATCTGTCTCCGTTATTGACAGTGAAGGGAGGTCATGGCAGTTCACCGAGACAAAACCGGGTATATATCATAGCGACTCGACCCTCTTCAGGGGGATGCCCGGGGAGACATACACCCTCAGGATCAGTCACGAAGGCAGGCAATATGAATCGTCACCATGCCTGCTCCGTGCCGCACCGCCGGTGGATACCCTTACTCACGAGGTTTATGACAGGGAAATCAATGCAGAAGGCGACAAGGAATCGGTCGTAAGGGTAGCACTGCACACCGTAGACCCGGAAAGAAACAGTCACTATTTCAGGTGGACTTTCCTGGAGACATGGGAGATACGCCTCACATTCAACCTTCTGACATATGAGCAGCGTGTATGCTGGAGCTCCGAGGAATCACACGCCATCCTTGTTGCCAACACTGAGGCCCTGTCAGAGGACCGTATCACGGACTTTACCCTGACCGTTTTCAATGATGATACTGACAGGGGACAGAACAGGTACAGCATGCTTGTGAACCAGTATTCAATAAGCCGTGAGGAGTATGAATTCTGGGATAATGTGGAGCGGGTGTCCGAGAGCACGGGAGGCCTTTACGATGTAATACCTGCCGCCGTGCCTGGAAACGTCATGTGTACGAGTGATCCTGATGAGCTCGTGCTGGGATACTTCAGCGTAAGTGGTGTAAGTAACAAACGGATC
Organism: Bacteroidota bacterium; assembly: GCA_023430725.1. Lineage (GTDB taxonomy): Bacteria > Bacteroidota > Bacteroidia > Bacteroidales > VadinHA17 > SR-FBR-E99. Next base: position 14,396 of record JAEYZD010000138.1, read on the forward strand.
TTTATCAAAAACCCGCTATATGTCCCAGATCTCTATATTGACAAGTGCACCTATGAATCAGTTCCGGCAGGGATCTATTATCCGGGACTGGGTCTGAGCTCATGGGCCATACATGAATATTCGATTGATGACGGGCCAAAGAGATGGATAATAACCCTTGATGTGGGTTGCACAGATTGCGGCTATTTTGCTTCGAAGGTTAAACCTGATTACTGGGATGCGGGCTTCTATAAATAAGCACATCAGTATGGGGTTCATGTTCCTGCTCCTCCTGGCAATCGTTCCGGTTGCCGGGCCGGCTCTGTATGGCACCGGATTGGCTGTGACGCAGCGGGCTGAGGATGACACCCTGCAACGCATCAGGAATCACCCTATGGTTGCCGGCTGCGAGACAGTCTTTGTGCTGACGGACCGGGACACCTACATAGCGGGCGAAAACATCTGGTTCTCAATGCAGGCAAGCATCCGCGGAAGCAGGACTGTTCCCCGGAGCGTGGCCGGTTATGCTGAGCTTCTCAACGTCTCCGGAACCCCGGTATCACAGTGCAGGGTGCTCCTTGGCGGAAACGGCGAAGGACACGGGCTGCTTACACTGCCGGATTCACTCTCATCCGGCGATTACCTCCTGAGGGGTTACACGCGGGCAATGACCGCTTTCGGACCGGACCACTTCTTCACAAGAATAATAAGTGTCTTTAATCCCTACACTCTGCGCCCGGATTACATCCGCCTGACCCCTTCACGGATACCTGGAGGTCCATCCGTAGATCTCTTCCCGGAAGGAGGCTCCCTGACGGAAGGAAGAGCCTCTGCAGTGGTTATACGGACCACCGGCAGAGACGGGCACGGGACTGCTGCCGGGGTTGTAATAAGCTATGGAGAGGATGACAAAGCCGACACGGTCTTTACGGGAAGCAACGGCCTGGGCACTGTGGAGGTACCACCCGGAGCCACGGGAATCCGGGCGACAGCAATGATAGACTCCATCATTGTGCATGGTGAACTTACAGGGTTTCTTCACGTACCCCACACCCTCGCACTGCGTGATGATACAGAGGGAAAGAGAGGCATAGCCGTCATTCATGCTCCGGGCCCCGGGAGACTTCCTGACGCATACCTGACCCTTGCTGTAATCAACAGGAAGGGTGTGGCATACATGCAACGGTTCAGGCCCGGGACAGGTGATGACCTGTTTGACATTCCGCCGGAGCGACTTGTCCACGGCATCAATGAATGTCTGCTTTTTGACCATAACGGAACACTTCTCTCATCGCGGCTGTTCATGCACACTGATCCTGCCGGGGAGGCGAAAATAATTGCTGCAGACGGAAAATTAAGGATAACCGTTCCGGGGAATACTCAATATCTGACTGTTTCTGCTGCAATCTCGGCAGGCAGTCAAAATCCTTACAGTGACAATTTAAACCTTATCTCAGAGTGGGTGACGGCAGGTACTCTTGCGGATCCTTTCATGCAGCCCTTCCTCTCAGGCGAGGAGGAGATAACAGGGGAACTGCTGGCAATCCTCGGAGACAGGTTCCTGTCTGCCGACATGAACATGCTGAAACCGGTTGTGGCAGAGACAAGGGGACTGGCTGTTGAGTGTTCGGTGACCGGGCTGGAGGAAAGGGGCCCGGCGAGGCAGACGATGCTTTTCATCAATATCCCCGGAAAGAAGTGCTTTCTGCAGTATGCCATCAGTGACAATGAAGGGAGAGTGACTTTCATCGTGCCTCCAGCGTCCGGTTCCGGGGACATTGTCATCTATCCCCGTGATACCTCCTTAAACGTTGTCATAAAGACCGCATCACCATTCTTCTCCGGATCCATTCCTCTGCGCAGCTCGGTTACGGTGACGGGTGACATGGCTGATGCCACCGTCACCCGCATGAGTCTTAACAGCCAGGTAAACAGAATATACCAGCTCAGGGAGACCGACACCGCCGGAGTGACTCCCGATACCCTCGCACAGAATCATTTTTATGGCAGACCAGCTCAGCGGCTTGTCTTCTCTGACTATATTGCCCTGCCTGAGATGGAGGAGTTTTTCTTCGAACTGATTCCCGGGTGGAATCTTGTAAGGACCCGCTCAGGTCGTGAATTCAGGCTGTTTGATCCTTCAACATCAGCCGAGATCAGAACCACGCCTATGATGCTCATTGACGGAACTGTCACAACCGATCCTTCAACAATAGCCGGACTCTCCCCCCTTACAGTGGATTATATCGATGTCTGTCCCGGAAATTTCCATGCAGGTGAGATACTGCTGCCGCCCATTGTCAGCGTCATAACCCAGAAGGGCGATTTCAGGATGCAGACGCTGCCGCCGCAAGCCCTCAGAATAAGGTATCCCTTCAGTAATCCCGTTGTTCGCTTCCGTCCTTTCACTGGCGACCCATCCGGGCATATGCCGGTATTCGGGAACACGCTGCTCTGGGTTCCTGCACTCGCACCTGAGGACAGCCGGGAAATCACAATCGCCCTGCCGCGGCCGGATTACAGCAGGCCGGTTACGATAAGCCTTGCTGTCACAGGCACAAACGGCGTCACACGGTATTATTCGGGTACATTTGATTCACGATTACTGTAACCTGGTCTGAATGGAAAGAATTGTCCTGACGCTGACTGCACTCCTTTGTCCTCTCATCTTCTTCGCTTCAGGAAGAGCGCCACTTCATTTGCCTGAAACGGATCAGGATACCACTTACCTGAAACAGCAGATTCAGAACGGGAGAGTATGGGAGAAGAGGTATGACAGGATAAAGGGGCATGAATTTTTTCTGACCCAGGCCCTGTGTGAAAGTGAGGTAAGCGTAAACGGCAGAAAATTTGAAAACCAGCTCCTCAGGTATGACATACTCAATGACGAAGCAGTATTGATGGTTCGCCCTGACCTGTTTATAATCCTGAACCGCGAAAACGCCTTGGAATTCAAAATAAACTGCCAGGGAAGGGAATACAGGTTTGTCAACCTCGGGGAAATGGGATACTGCCAGGTGCTGTTTGAAGGAAAATCCATGCTTGTCAGGAAACATATAAAGAGTGTCCGGAGAGATCCGTCAAATAACCTGTATGACATATTCGTGGAGGAGAGATCGGACTTTATTGTCCTGAACGGGACTTTCCACAGGTTAAGAAACAGGCGAGACCTCCTGCAGGCTTTTACCGGAAGGGAAAAGGAAATCAGGGAGTACATGCGCAGACACAACCTGAGGCCTGACATGGATAAAACCGAGTCACTGGTACCGATCCTTGAATATTATGAATCTCTCTGAAAGGAAATGACCCGTCTCATCCTGACACTGATAATTGTTGTGTTTGCAGCATCCGGAGCGCGGAGTCAGCAACTCCCCCTGACAGTCACATGGGATTATGCCGGCAGCTCATTCAGCGAATTTGTATCCGACGCCGAGAAATCATTGCCGGTCAGATTCTACTTCAGGGGTGAATGGATCGAAGGAGTCGTAATGCAGGACATGGGGAAAAACCCGGTACTAAGCGCATTGCTTGAAAGAAGCTTTGAAGGTCGGCGGCTATGGCACATCATCGATGAAAACGGCAACATAATAATTACCGGTGAATACAGTATCAAGCCTCTTGGTTCCGGGACGGCTGTATCCGGCAACTGGATGCTCCCTGATGATACCGGCAGTGAGGAGATCACCGGTTTCGCGAGTGAAAACCAGGTCTATGAAATCGGCAACCGGTCTGAAGCGGGCAGATCAGGAATAATAACCGTGTCCGGTAGTGTAAGGGACATTGAGTCAGGAGAGGGGTTGCCCGGAGTCACCGTATTTGTCAGCGAACTGGCACAGGGCACTGCAACTGACGGCAGTGGTTTTTATATGATCAATCTGCCGCGCGGGTCTTATACGATAAATTACTCCTTCCTGGGGATGAAGGAGACAAGTATCAGCACAAGGATCTACGGCAGTGGCAGGCTTGACATCGGGATGGCTGAGACATATATACCCATTGAGGGAGCTGTGGTTACCGCCCGCAGGAACGACGCCCTGCGCAGGCTTGAAACAGGTCTTGAGAAGATCAGTATATCGACGCTCCGGCTGATGCCTTCCTCACTCGGGGAGACGGATGTCCTGAAGAATATCCTGCTTATTCCCGGAGTCAAAACAGTGGGAGAGGCCTCGCAGGGATTCAATGTCAGGGGCGGTGCATCAGACCAGAACCTCATTCTACTTTACGGTGCGCCACTCTTCAACCCCTCTCATTTCTTTGGTTTCTTCACCTCAGTCAACCCGGATATAATAAAGGACCTGCATCTTTATAAGGGGGGCATCCCTGCACGTTTCGGAGGACGTCTCTCTTCGGTAATTGATATTATACCCCGTGACGGCAGAACTGATGAGTTCAGCGGCAATGCCGGAATTAGCCCCATTGCTGCCCATATCATCACTGACATACCCCTGGTAAAAGAAAAACTGGCCGCTATTCTTGCCTTCAGAAGCACCTATTCAGGCTGGATAATGGACGTCGTTGATTATCCCCTCCTGAACAAGAGCAAAGCATCATTCAGTGACCTGAATGGCCGGGTCACCTTCACTCCTGACAGTAAGAACAGCCTTGAGCTTTCGGGATACTATAGTTCTGATGCCTTCCGGCTTAACAGTGACACAGCATACCGTTACACAAACACAATAGGTTCCTTCACCTGGAACCGTAAACTCACCCGTGGCGCCTCTCTGACCCTCTCAGCCTCAACAAGTATATACAATTACAGTGTCGGAAGCACTGCTGTCGCCGTGAAAGCTTTCGACCTTGATTACAGCATCCGGCATTCCGGACTCAGGGCTGATATGACAATACCTGCCGGTGAAATCCATCAGGTCAATGCCGGGATTGAGACAGCCTTCTATGACGTTATGCCGGGAAGGTTCACTCCCGCCGGTTCATCGTCACTTGTAGTTCCGGGGATGACAGAAAGAGAAAGGGCACTTGAGAACGCCCTGTATGCAGAAGACAGGCTGACCCTTTCTGAGAGTCTCTCCCTCAGCTTTGGGCTGAGATATTCAGCCTTCTCCGCCATAGGACCGAATACAATGAATCTCTATGAGGAAGGGCTGCCGATGAGCCAGGCAACTGTATACGATACAGTGGAGTTCGGACAGGGAAGATTCTATAAAACATATGCCGGACCGGAGTTACGGCTGTCATTCAATTACATACTCTCAGGCAAAAGCTCTGTCAAATTAAACTATAACCGCACGAGACAGTACCTGCACCTCATTTCCAATACGGTTTCAATATCACCCACTGATGTATGGAAACTCTCGGATTATTATCTGAAGCCGCAGGTAGCTGACCAGTATTCTGCCGGTTATTACCTCAACATCCCATGGAATAACCTGGAGCTCTCTGCAGAAGCCTATTACAAACCCATTCGTGAAATGATAGATTTCAAGAGCGGCGCCGTTCTGATGATGAATGAGAGTCTGGAAAAGGAGATCATCAATGTTGAGGGCCGGGGCTACGGATTCGAAATGATGGTCAGGAAGGCCGCAGGAAAAGTCACGTGGCACCTTGGTTATACTTATTCAAGAATACTGTTGAGGAGCGTAAGCGAATTTGAGAATGAGGCGATCAACTCAGGCAACTGGTTTCCTGCATCGTATGACCGGCCCCATGATCTCTCCCTTAGCTTCAATTACGTGATAACCAGGAGATTGAACTTCTCTTTCAACTATGTATACAACACGGGCAGGCCAATAACCTACCCGGTGGGATCATACCAGGCAGGCGGTCTCTGGGTTATTCATTACTCAGACAGAAACAAATACAGGGTACCTGATTATTCAAGGCTCGACATATCTGTCCGGCTGAAGGGCAACCTGAAGTCAAACAAACTCATGAATCCTGTCTGGACCCTGTCATGCTATAACCTGCTCGGCCGAGCCAACGTCTATTCAGAGTATTTCATTCCAGACGGCAGGGCTATCAGGGCATACAGGCTGTCTGTGTTTGCAAGGGCTATACCGACACTGTCATACAGTTTTGATTTTTAATGATTTATGATGAACCGGATCTGTAACATACTGCTCTTTCTGGCTTTTTCCCTGACGGGATGTGTTACCCAGTTCATCCCTGATACAGGTGAAGAGGATAAGGCACTTGTAATCGAGGGAAGAATAACTGACAGAAACGAGACCTATGAGGTGCAAGTGTCTGCCCTGCAACCTGTTTACCCGGAATCCACAGTACCAGATGTTCCGTTATACAATGTTTCGGTTTTTGACCATGAAGGACGGGAATACATTTTCAGCCATGCGGGTAACGGAAAGTACCTTTCTGATTCAACAGAGTTCCTTGCAATGGCCGGAATAAAATACAAGCTTCGGGTTGAGGGGAACGGTCAGCTTTATGAATCAGATTATGTTGAGATGAAACCTGTTCCATGCATTGATTCGGTCTATGCCGGACCGGAATACAATGAATTCTACAGGCCGGGAGAGACTACATGGGGTTACCAGGTCTACCTTGACAGCTATGACCCCTCTGGTGAGTGCAGGTATTTCATGTGGACCTTTACCGAGACATGGGAATTCCGATATCCATGGCGCTCACCCTGGATTCTTAACAGAATATGCTGGAAATCTGCCGTATCAACTGACATAAACATACTGAGCACATCCTCCCTGGAAGAGAGCAGGGTGGTCAGGCAGCCCATTGCCTTTATTACTAATGAGACTGACAGGCTTATTGTCAGGTACAGCATCCTGGTCAGACAGCATTCTGTCAGTGATGAGGAGTTTGTATACCGCGAAAACCTCCGAAGAACGGTATTTGAAGCCGGGGGATTGTACGACGCGATCCCGGGTTCAATCCAGGGCAATATTAAACGTATCGATGATCCGTCAGAACAGGTTCTGGGTTTCTTCGGGGTATCAGCTGTTTCCGAGAAGAGGATATTCATAGAGAACGTTCAGCAACAGTTTCCCTCGTTTTATGCTTACTGCCCCATTGATACCGTTCCTGTCGCAGACTATGACCCCGGATCTCTCGGACCGAATGTATACATACTTACTGAATTCTGGGAACCACCTGCTTCTCCCAGGTATATTCTTACAATCCGGAGGGAATGCATTGACTGCTCACTTGTCGGAACCTCGAATGAACCTGATTACTGGAATGATCCCGGACAGGCAAATAATACTTATCTGCTTTCCCATGAAGAGCATTAGGAAAACAGCTGCATCCGTTATCCTGGCCTGTCTGTTTGCGGTCTCCCTGGCGGGACAGCAGATGCCTTCAGCTCTAAGTACCGTAACCGGGAACTTTATCAGGTATACCACTGACAATCCCTTCGAGGAGATCTTCCTGCACACTGACAGGGAAAGCTACGCTGCAGGAGAAACGGTTCGCTTTACAGCATGGCTCTATTCATACCCGGACCTGAAACTCTCCGGAAGAAACAGTTATGCCTATGTTGAACTGCTTGACTATTACGGCAATCCCGTTTCTCAGGCAGTGGTCAGGCTTGAGAGAGGGACAGGCGAGTCAATGATGACGCTGCCTGACACGCTTGTGACCGGATCATACCTCTTGCGGGCTAACACCAGTGTAACCAGGAATTACATGCCATACGGATGCTTCATGAAAAAAATCACGGTGGCAAACCCATTCCGCAGCGACTGTCTTGACTTCGGCACCTCCCTGAAATATGTGGATGAACAACCTTCACAGATTAACTTTTTCCCCGAGGGAGGGAGCATGGTCAACGGCATCCCTTCAAAAATTGGTGTTCTCGCCGTAAACAAATACGGATACCCGGTCAGATGTGAGGCAGAAGTGGTAAACAGCATGGGAGAATCAATAATCCGGGTAATGACTGACAGCAGTGGCACAGGCTCATTTGAGCTTACCCCCTCCCTGGGGGAGACCTGGTTCCTGGTTCCGCTGAATTCGGGTTTGAGATATGAAATACCCGCAGCTGCAGAGAGCGGCATAACCATGAGTGTCATATTTTCAGATGATAACATGATTGAGATCCTTCTCAGGGAGAAACATGATGCTGATAAAAATGTACCGAAACAAGGATTCCTGATTATACAGTCGCGCGGCCGGGTGATTTACAGCCTGAACCTGCCCGAATGGAACGATGAACACGTGATTGGGATTCCGTCCGCGCAGCTGAAGGAAGGGGTAATCAACATCGCCTGTTTCGACAGGGAGGGTAATTTTGTTGCTGAAAGATACCTGTTTCTGCCGCCAGCCCGGGGGGAGGAGCTTAAGCTTTCATTAACCGGAGGCGAAGGCCGGAGAAAGATGACTGATATTACAATCTCTCCTCCTGCAGACGACCGAAGCCAGGCGGAACGACACCCTGCAGAACCCGGCCGGCCGGGAAGCATCTCAGTCTCTTCCGTGAGCGGGGCTGACAGAATAGTCACGGCATCAGAGCACCTTCTGACAGGATCAGAATTTTACAACGACTGTACGATTCCGGGTCTTCCGGTCATCCTGTCGGCTTCTGACCGGCAACAGGCTGACAATTACATGCTTGGCATAAGAAGCGCATGGATTGACTGGGAAAGGATAGCTGAAGGCAAAAGAGTTTTTCCCCTTTACCCTTCCGAGACCGATGGCAGGTACCTCACCGTCCGGCAGACATTGAATCATGCTGACTCCCTGGCGGAAGGGCGGATCGCTTACCTCGTTTCTTGGGGTGCAATCCAGTCATTTCAGTACTCAGTCAGTGACAGTGACGGCAGATTCAGGTTTTATCTTGAGGAGAGAGCTGACCCTGAAGATCTGATTATTATGACAGACAGCCCGGCAAATGGCCGGTCATTGACAATTGAACCGGCGTTTTCGGAAAAGCGTGTAATCCATTCATTTACCCCTGACACTACATCACACCTGCCTGTTCAGGCCGGACTGGAGAGGATTACTCACAGACAGCAGATACGCAAAATCTATGGCATCACTGACACTGCAGGCTATCAGCCGGCAGTGATCCGTGACAATTCGGTACGCAGATTCTACGGAATACCTGATCAGGAAATCAATCTTGATGATTATGTAAGTCTCTCATCAATGAGAGAAATATTTTTCGAACTGGTAAAAAGGATAGTGGTACGCGGTGACAGGGGTGATGAGGGCCTTCAGATCTGGGAGCCGGTGATGAAAAGAGCCCCTGCCCTCTTCATTGACATGGTACCTGTTGATGCAGAAGCTGTTCTTGGTCTGGATCCTGCCAGGGTTAAGAGAATAGATGTCATCTCCGGAGACTACAGGATGGGGGATATACTCTTTCCGGGCATAGTGAGTGTGGTTACCCGAAAGGGCACTTTCAGTGACTCCCCACTGCCGCCGGGAGCCCTGAGAACACCCTTCAGGATGAGTGACCGTTACTGCCTCTTCACAACCCCTGACTATTCTGATGAGACCAGGTCTGCGGGACGTATTCCTGACTTCAGGAATACGGTTTACTGGAACGGTGACCTGGCAGCTGACAGCACCGGCAGGCTCCGCTGCAGGTTCTGGAACCCGGATGACACAGGTGATTATGAAGTAACTGTCAACACTGTTGATGATTCCGGCAGGCCTGTTTCACTGAGACGAAAAATATCATTTTCCGGACTTTGAAATGGCAGCCGGCCGGGGCGATATTGTGAAAAATATTAATCAGAGGCAGAAATCATGTGGGGCTGATCATACCTTTTTTTGTATCTTGGTAAGAGAATATCCCCGTGAAGAATAGATACTACCTTATTGATCCATGGCTTGATCCCTTCAGTGAGATCATTGAGGCGCGAGTGGCCCGCAATGCTGAGCGTGAGCTGTTTTTTACAGGAGGCCGGTCACTGACGGATTATGCAAACGGCCATCACTGGTACGGTCTTCACCGCACAGCCAAGGGGTGGGTCTTCAGGGAGCATGCCCCCAATGCGACCGCCGTGACCCTGACGGGCACTTTCACCGGCTGGAAGGAGGATGAACGGTACATGCTGCACAGGACCGGTGACGGCGACTGGGTGGGAGAGTTTGACGAGGGAATGCTGTCACACGGTGATCTCTACAAGATGATCATAAGATGGAAGGGAGGGCAGGGCGAACGGATCCCCGCCTATGTCACCCGTGCGGTCCAAGATGAGTCGACCAAGATATTCTCAGCACAGGTGTGGCAGCCGGATGAGGCTTATGTAATGAAAAATCCCTCTCCCCCTCCACCGGAGTCGATTCTCGTCTATGAGGCACATGTGGGCATGGCTACCGAGGAAGAGCGGACCGGCACCTACCGCGAATTCACCAGGGATGTGCTTCCAAGAATCCGGAGACTGGGTTACAACACCATCCAGCTTATGGCCATACAGGAGCACCCTTATTACGGCTCCTTCGGATACCATGTGTCAAGCCTCTTCGCCCCCTCGTCACGGTTCGGCACACCCGATGATCTCAGGGAGCTCATAGACACAGCACACGGTATGGGCCTGAGGGTCATAATGGACCTCGTTCACTCCCATGCTGTTGCCAACACTCTCGAAGGCCTCGGACTTCTTGACGGCAATCCCGGCCTCTATTTTCATGCCGGTGACCGCCGGAAGCATGTCGCATGGGATTCTCTGTGCTATGACTACGGCAAGCCTGAGGTGAACCACCTGCTGCTCTCCAATTGTAAATACTGGCTCGAGGAATTCCGTTTTGACGGATTCCGTTTCGACGGTATCACCAGCATGCTCTACTTTGATCACGGCCTGGGATCGAACTTCGTCTCGTACAAACAGTATTTTGACGGCAACCAGGATCCCGATGCGCTGGTTTACCTGACACTGGCCAATAAGCTGATCCATGAGTTTGACGCGAACGCCACAACCATAGCAGAGGAGATGAGCGGCATGCCGGGGCTGGCAGCACCTGTGGCAGCAGGAGGTATCGGGTTTGATTACAGGCTTGCCATGGGAGTGCCAGATATCTGGATCAAGATGGTGAAGGAGATTCCCGATGAGAGCTGGGACCTGGGCTACCTGCTTCATGAACTCACACAGCACCGTGCCGAGGAGAGAGTCATATCCTACTGCGAATCACATGACCAGGCGCTTGTTGGAGACAAGACCCTGATCTTCAGGCTCGCCGACAAGGAGATGTACACCTCCATGAGCATTATGACGCCCAGCCTGATCATCGACCGGGCCATGGCGCTTCACAAGATGATCCGGTTGTTTACCTATATTACTGCCGGAGGCGGCTATCTCACCTTTATGGGAAACGAATTCGGCCACCCTGAGTGGATTGACTTCCCGAGGGAAGGCAACGGATGGAGCTTCAAATATGCCCGCAGACAATGGAGTCTTGCTGATAATGAGCTGCTGAGATACCGCCACCTGGATGAATTCGACAGGGCAATGATCAGCGCCGGGACAGGACACGGTCTGCCACAGCTGCAGATGACCGAGACACTGACAGTCAATGATGCTGACAAGATAATTGCATTCAGACGCGGGGACCTGGTGACCGTAATGAACTTCAACCCCTCGGTCTCATTCACTGATTACGGCATCCCGGTGAAGGGGAAATTCAGGATAATACTCAGCACTGACGACCCGCTCTTCGGAGGCCAGGGCAGGATAGACACCTCGCAGCACTACTTCTCGTTGCCGGACAGGGAACGGTACGGGGTGACGTCACCTCACCACCTGAAGCTCTACCTCCCTGCAAGAACAGCTGTTGTGCTCCTGCAGGAGAGGGTAAAGACAATCATGGATCTGTAAAGTGTCAGTCAACCCACCTTAACAGGCAGAAATCCTGCCTGTGCGGCAACTCATTGTGTTTGGCGTAGATACGGATCCCGTAGAAGAATGTGCCGGCCATCTCCGGCTGAAAATCAACGCTATAGATAACCCTTCCCTTCTTGCGGTTCACATATTTGAACTCACGTGAGGAGAAGAATGCATGCTCTCCGTTCTTCAGCTGACGGGTCACCACCAGTTCAACACCCACGTTTTCCACGGGAATCTCCTTGATGTCAAGGATAATTTCGGTGGAGTAGTTGTGACCTGACCGGAAGACATTCTTTGCCAGGCCCTGGAGGTCAAACCTGACGATTTCGATCTCATCCCAGACCCTTGATATATAGCTCTTCCATCCGGCCAGTTCCCGGGCCAGGGCATAATTGTCAGCTGTGACCTTACGGCTTCTCTCCCAGAGTTTCTTATAGTACCTGGCCATATAGTCATTGAGCATCCTGCGGGTTGTAAACTCCGGTGCCACCTTGACCATTGTATTTTTGATGTAGCTGGTCCATTCACGTGGGATACCGTCTTCATCCCTTGAATAGTAGGCAGGGACGATCTCATATTCGAGCATGTTGTAGATGGTCTCTGCATCCACATCATCCTGGAGATCCTGGTTGGCGAAGATCCGTTTCTTAGGCAGGGCCCATCCTGCAAAGGCATGGTAACCCTCCACCCACCATCCGTCAAGCACGCTGAAATGGATTGTACCGTTCATCACAGCCTTTTCACCGCTGGTACCTGATGCCTCGAGTGGTCTGGTGGGAGTGTTAAGCCAGATATCCACACCCCGTACAAGAAACCTTGCCATCTCCATGTCATAGTTCTCGAGGAAGATTACCTTGCCGGCAAACTGTGGCATCTGTGATATCTCGTTTATTCTCCTTATGAGATCCTGTCCTCCCCCGTCATTCGGATGAGCCTTTCCGGCATAGATGAACTGCACCGGCCGTTCCGGGTTGTTGACGATCCTGTCAAGCCTGTCAAGGTCACGGAACAGGAGGCTGGCACGCTTATAGGTGGCAAACCTGCGGGCAAACCCTATTGTCAGGGCCTTCTCGTTCAGGTGTGAACTGATATTCATGAGGGTGCGGGGGCTGACATGCCTGTCGAGCATGTCAGACTGCAGCCGTTTGCGAATATTGTCAAAGAGACGTTTCTTGAGCTTCATCTTTGTTTCAAAGACCTTTTCGTCTTCAAGCTGATAGATCTTCGCCCACTGTTCACGGTCACACAGTTCAAAATGGCGTGTGCCGGTAAGCTTTTCATATATCTGTTCCCACTCCGGGGCTACCCATGTCGAATAGTGAACGCCGTTGGTGACGTGACCGATATAGAGCTCGTCACGCAGGTAACCGGGCCACAGTTTGGAAAACAGTCCGCGGGAGACATGACCGTGAAGCTGGCTCACCCCGTTCATCTCCTGTGAGAGACGTGTGGCAAGATAGCTCATGTTGAATTTCCTGTCATGCTCATCCTGGCACCTTCCCAGGGACATAAGCTGGTCCCACGCAATATTAAGCCTGGTATGATAGTGAGAAATGTATTTCCTGAGCAGGTCCTCCTCGAAAGAGTCATGTCCGGCAGGGACGGGCGTATGTGTGGTGAAGAGCGTTGAAGCCCTTACGATCTCAACTGCCTCGTCAAATGTCAGGTGTTCTTCCTCGATCAGGTGTCTCATCCTCTCAAAACCGATGAAAGCCGAGTGCCCCTCATTGCTGTGGTAAACATCAGGTGTTATTCCGAGGGCTATCAGGGCACGCATGCCGCCGATTCCCAGTATGAGTTCCTGTTTCAGCCTGTTCTCCGAGTCGCCGCCATAGAGGTAGTGAGTGATGGCACGGTCCTCATGGGTATTCTCCTCGAAGTCAGTGTCAAGCAGGTAGAGCTTCACCTTACCTACCGGTGCAAGCCAGACGCGGGCTTTGACCGTACGGCCGGGCCAGGTGAGCTGAATGGTGAGATGGTTACCCTCTTTGTCCTTCACTGGCTCAACGGGCAGCTGGGAAAAGTCCTCAGGTTCATAGATGGCCTGCTGCTCCCCCCTGGGGCCGAGCTTCTGCCTGAAATAGCCGTACCTGTAGAGCAGTCCTATCCCTGTGATATGAACGTTTGAGTCACTGGCTTCCTTCAGGTAATCGCCTGCAAGCACACCCAGTCCGCCTGAGTAGATCTTCAGGCTGGGATGAATACCGAACTCCATGCTGAAGTATGCTACTGACGGCAATTCGGTGTTCTCCGGCCTGGCGATGTATTCGGAAAATTCCCTGTATATCCTGTCTGCGTCGTCGAGGAACACCTCATCGTCAGCGAGCACGACCAGCCTTTTGTAGTCAATGGATTCGAGAAGCTTTTTCGGGTTGTGTCCCACCTCATCCCATAGTGTGGGGTCCATGCGGCGGAAGAGAAATTCGGCATCGCTGTTCCATGACCACCAGAGGTTTGATGACAGTTCCTTCAGATAGGCGAGACGCTCGGGCAGTTCGGACTGCACATAGATATCCTTCCATACTGGAGCCTGGAACGGCTTTCGTGCCTGGATCTCCGTTGACTCGAGGATACGTGCATATTCCCGGGGCTGATCCAGTCTCTCCTCGCTGTTACCGAGGGCATGGCGGTATGCCTCGGTATAATAGCTGAAGAGGGTGTTCCAGTTTGCGATGCGGGATATCTCCCAGGCTTTCTCCCTGGCTGCATCAGCCTCACCTTCATTAAAGCCGATGAATCTTCTTATGAACTGTTCCATCCCGGCGATGACTTCCTTCTCATTCTGGTCCGTACGGTTCAGCACGAGACATCCGTTGCCGGGGTTTTCAAAGTAGGAATCGACCCACATTCCGAATCCCGCGAGGTTGGTAGTGACTGTCGGCACCCTGAACATGAGGCTCTCGAGGGGAGTATATCCCCAGGGCTCATAGTACGACGGGTACAGAGTCAGGTCAAACCCTATCAGGAGGTCATAATATGCCATGTTGAAGATCCCGTCGTTGCCGTTCAGGTACGATGGGACGAATATCACCTTCACTTTTTCGGCGGGGGTGTTGTGTATCTCCTCCCGGGCAAGCTGGTTCATCACCGGATCTTCGTTCTGGTAGTGAAGTCCGTGAGTCAGGTATCTGTCGCCCTCAGTCAGGAGGGTTCCTCCTGCCAGCGCAGCCGCCAGGTCCTGCCTGGGACCCTTGTGATAAGCCGGCACCAGAATGAATGCAACGCACTGGCGCTCTGAATCCGGTTTCCGGTTTACTGCAGCCAGTGATGAGAGGAACAGGTCTATTCCCTTATTGCGGTATTCATACCTGCCGCTTGTTGAGACCAGCAGGGTATCATCCGGGAGGTCCTGCCCCAGAAGAGCCCGTGCCACTGTCAGAAGTCTTTCCCTGGCAGTCTGTCTTGCATAGTCAAAGTTTTCAGGGGAGGGTACGAAGGAATCCTCAAATCCGTTCGGCGTGACAACGTCAGGTTTCTTGCCGAGGAATGCCTCGCATTCACGGCCGGTTATCTCACTTACTGTTGTGAACACGTCAGCCTGCTGTGCGCTGAGCTTCTCCAGCGACTGTTTGGATGTCACATTGAACTCATGGGCAATCTGCACGGGGCTGAACTCCTTCAGCCTGCTGTACAACTGCCTGTTGTTGCCGGCGATGCTTCGTCCCAGCACGGTTGCATGGGTTGTAAATGCCGTTGTGATCCATGGGGCATTCTTTTCAAGGTAGAGAACGCCCATGCCTGTCATCCACTCATGGAAATGAGCAATTACTCTCGGGTATTCACGGTAGAAATTTGTAAAGCTCTCTATTATCTTGCCTGCTGCATATCCGAATAGGGCGGGCTCGATATAATCCCACTGTCCTGATATGCTGTCAAGCTGATAAGTCTCCCAGAAGCGGGCGAATACCTCATTCTGCTGACCGAAATATGGTGTGAAATCAACCAGCATAACCCTGGGGTTGCCCTTGATATTCCAGCGGCCGGTCTTTACTATCAGTCCCTCCTGTGCGGCAACCGCCTTCCAGGGAAGGAACATTGTGTCATCCGGAGTAAATTCCGGGTTGGTGCTGTCATCCCTCCATACATCAGGTCCTATCAGTATAAAATTATCTCCGTATTCATATGAAACATTGAGTGCCTTGGTTGAAATGACTGTATATATACCGCCTACCTTATTGCATACTTCCCAGCTTGTCTCGAACAAAAAATCAGCTTTCATCTCCATTTAGTTAATAATCAATTAATACGCACAAGGTGCGTATAAGTTACACATAGCTATAAATACCGGTATTTACTTGTTGCCGGTTTTCTTTCTCTTCACCGGCCCGGGTTTTGTTGCGGGGGCTTTCTTCTTTGCTGCCGCGGACTTTTTTGCTGCCGCCGGAGCCTTTTTCACAGCCGCAGACTTCGCAACTGCCGCTGTAGCCGTTTTCGCAGCCGCGGGCTTCGCAGCTGCCGCTGTGGCCTTTTTCACAACCGCGGGCTTCGCAGCTGCCGCTGTAGCTTTTTTCACAACCGCGGGCTTCGCATCTGCCGCGGGTTTCTTTGCCGCCGGGGCCTTCTTCACCGCCGGGGCTTTCTTATTCATCACCCGTGCCGCTACCTTTTCCAGCCTCTCAAGCTTCTCGTTCAGTTCCCTCAGAGTCCGGTCCTTCTCTCCGATGACTGCGGAGAGCCTGTTGACCTCCTCATCGTGAACGTTCAGCGGACAGATTGAATTGAGCCTGATCTCGAAATCGCTCAGCACATTCATGTAGTTCATGAACGCCTGGTATGGATTCTCATAGGGATTGAAATAGGCATGTACCGCACCGTCAGAGAAGAACTTTGTCGACATATAGTAGAAATGGTCGCTCGACTGCAGATAGACCCAGTCACGGATCAGTTGCTCGTTATTGCATTTCCCTACCCTGTCAGACAGGCTGTACAGCTTGTTGACAGCAGCCGTCTGCAACTCATTGCCCATCCATGCGGTAAGGTCTCTCTCCTCATCAGCCCATGAAATGGGTGACGGCACATGCAGCAGGGATACCGGCTGGTAATTGTCAGCCACCTCTGATACAGTCATGAAATGGAAAGGAGTCTTCTTCATTATCGCATCAGGCATATGCTTCAGGAAATCGAATATCCCCGTTTCCTTCTTCTGGTGTTCTCCGAAAGTCTCATAATCCATGAAGATGTTCACCAGCTCAGAAGTTGTTGACAGCCCCTTGATCCATGATGCATATTTATCAGCGGTGAGCGGATAGCTTGACCAGCCCTTGTTTGAGAACCGGAAAGCGATGTCATCGCTCAGGGTGTAATTACGCAGAAGGACCTTCAGCCTGGGATTGATTGCGTTACAGTAGAGGTAATTGGGTGATTTCCATCCGAGGATGTGTTTTGCCCCCTCGGTGACAACTGCCTTATAGCCCAGCTCTGCCATCCAGTTGCCTATCTCGTCTGAGTAGATAAGCTCCGTATTCCTGATGGAGGTTGGCTCGTACCCGATGTATTCGATCATCTTTTCGCGATGCACCTTTACCTGAAGTTCATACCTCTCCCTGCTCATCAGTGAAGCCAGCGAATGGGAATTGGTCTCGGCCAGAAACTCGACGCAGCCCGTTTCTGCCAGCTCCCTGAATGATGCGAGCACCTCAGGAGCATACAGCCTGAACTGATCGATTACAATGCCAGTCAGAGAAAAGGTGACTCTGAATTTGCCCTTGTGCTTGCGGACAAGGTCAAGGATGATCCTGTTGGCAGGAAGGTAGCAGTTGTTTGCAATCTTGCGCAGGATCGACTCATTCATGAAATCGTCATAATAATAGTGTTCATGGCCCATCTCAAAAAAACGGTACCGTCTGAGCCGGAAGGGCTGATGAACCTGAAAATAGAGGCAGATTGCCTTTTTCTGTGCTGTGCTCATATTGTTTATCTTGTCTGTTGCAAAACCCCTGAATAAATATCCTTCACCTGGCCGGCGGCCTTTTCCCACTTCAGCTTGTCAACCTCTTCCTTGCCGTTCATGATGAACATCCTCGAGAGAGCCGGGTAGGTAAGTATGCCGTAGATGGCGTCAGCCATAGCCTCAATATCCCAGAAATCGACCTTCACCGCATGTGTCAGCAACTCAGCCACACCGCTTTGCTTGCTTATTATGACAGGCACGTTTGACTGCATGGCTTCAAGCGGGGAGATCCCGAACGGCTCGGAGACTGACGGCATTACGTATACATCGCTCATCCTGAGCATTGTGAACACATCATTGCCTCTGAGGAATCCGGTGAAGTGAAACCTGTCAGTGATTCTCAGGGCGGCGGCATGACGCATCATGCGTTCCATCATGTCACCTGATCCGGCCATGACGAACCTTACGTTGGGCATCCTGGAGAGGACCATCCTGGCAGCCTCTATGAAGTATTCCGGACCTTTCTGCATGGTTATGCGGCCGAGGAAGGTAACTATCTTGTCGTCATACGCCCTCTCCGGGATGTCAAGCTCGGAGTGATGAAGCGGCTCAACGGCGTTGTAAACCGTTATGACCTTCTCAGGGTCGATGTTGTATTTGCTGATAACAATATCACGGGTCAGATTGCTTACTGTTATTATCCTGTCTGCTGCATCCATCCCCTCCTTTTCCATATTGTAGACCACAGGGTTGACGTTGCCGCCACTGCGGTCAAAGTCAGTGGCATGAACGTGTATCACAAGCGGTTTTCCGGATACTGCCTTGGCTGCTATGCCTGCGGGGTATGCAAGCCAGTCATGGGCATGAATGACATCAAATTCATTTTCCGAGGCAATTACCTGGGCCACCACCGAATACTTGTGAATCTCGTCCATGAGAGAGGCTCCGTAAGTGCCTGTGAATTCAACTTTGCCCTGTTCATCT
This sequence comes from Bacteroidota bacterium, assembly GCA_023430725.1. Taxonomy (GTDB): domain Bacteria; phylum Bacteroidota; class Bacteroidia; order Bacteroidales; family VadinHA17; genus SR-FBR-E99. The sequence goes on from JAEYZD010000138.1 coordinate 33,005, forward strand.
GTCTTTACAAGCACATCAGAATCGGCCACCTCACCGCGGGTCATCTTCCAGAAGTCCTCCGGATCAGTGTACGGCACCAGCTTTGAGAATACCTCTATTTTTTCAACAGGTCTCTGGAAATACCTGTATTTGACCTTCTTGAATGCCACGGGAACAGTGTTGGCACCAATCAGGCTCACAACACTCTGGTCCTCATCACCGTAAGCCTTCGGCACAACGAAGATCACATCAATGTCTTTATGGGCGGCGAGGCCCCTTGTCAGACCGTAACTGGCAGTTCCGAGGCCCCCGGCTATATGAGGAGGGAACTCCCAACCAAACATCAGGACACGCATATCATTTATCTGTTTCTGGATATTTCGTTTCAAGCAGGGTGAATATTCGCAGAATTTCTCCCACGCTCCACGCCTGTGATATAGCCCCCCTTGGTGAATGCGGCGGATCACCGTCATAGATCTCCGAGATGGTGGATATGCCGGCTTCCGTCAGTGTCTCCTCGAACCCCATGATAAGCTTGCGTACACGTGATACTCCTCCTTCTCCGTACACCCTGAGCCAGCCGTCGCAGAACGGGCCCACGAGCCAGGGCCAGACAGTTCCCTGGTGGTAGGCGCTGTCACGTGTCTCCTGGTCACCGCAGTATATGCCCTTGTAACCCTCCTCTGAGGGTGACAGTGTACGCAATCCCCTTGGTGTGACAAGCATGCGGTTGACGATATCCAGTATTCTCTTCATCTGGTCACGCGTCAGCATTGTATATGGAAGAGAGGTGGCGAGGACCATGTTTGGCCTCACCTGCATATTCCTCTTCTCGTTGTCATTTACATAGTCAGCCAGGTAACCGAGCTCCTCGTCCCAGAATACCTCGTTGAATGACCTGGTTATCAGCTCAGGAAGGTTCTCCCACTCCTTCACGAAAGACCTGTCGCGTGCTGCCCTGGCACAGTCTACCGAGAAGCACACGGCATTGTACCACAGTGCATTTATCTCCACCGCATAGCCATCGCGGGGAGTCACCGGAACGCCGTGCACTACAGCGTCCATCCACGTAAGTGCCTTGCCGGGCGCACCTGAATATATGAGGCCGTTTTCCCTCATATGGATCCCAAACGATGTGCCTGAGCGGTATGCGTTCAACACATCCTTCATTGCGGTTCCGTACCGCTTCCATGTCTCCTTCTGGTCAAGCCCGTAGCTGTAGAGAGCCTGGAAAAACCAGAGCGGGGCATCAACGCTGTTGAACGCCGGGTTGTCATGATCGCCCATGTTTGGAAAGAGACCTCCTTTCATGCGACGCACCTGCGTGTCAATCACTGCCGCATAAAGATCCTCCGATTTGCGTGCCAGGGCCAGCCCAGGCAGTGAGATGAAGGTGTCACGTCCCCATGAACCGAACCATGGATAACCGGCTATTATGTTCGTGTTTTCCCCGCGCTTTTCAATGAATTGCTGTGCCGCATTGCGTAGGCAGTTCCGGAAATCGCTTCGCGGAATCTTTGTTGACAGTGTTTTTGTAAACTTTGCCTTCAGGCCGGCAGGCTTCTCCTCCCCGGTAGATACTGACAGTACGATCACATCTCCCTTTGAAGCGCTGATCTCGAAAAATCCGGGGACAAACAGGTCCTCTGAATAGTCATACCCCCGTTTTTGCTCCTCGGTGTATTCTATGTCAAGGTACCAGTCCGGGACAGGAACAAACTCAGCCCTGGATGAGAGCTGCATATGCAGGTAGGGGAATCCTTCGTACATCCTTATCTTCACTCCGTTAGGCACAGGCTCAGTCCGGGTGTTGGCCCACATGTTCGCACGGGTGAGCTGGTGAATGTTCCTGAAGGCCAGGAATGGTCTGAGCTGCAGTTTAACCGGCTCATCAGTGTCTATTATCGTATACCTGATCAGAAGCTGCTCCTCATAGTGCACCAGTATCCGCTCCTGCTTCATTATGACATTCCCTACCCTGTAGGTCATCCCCGGGATATCCTGTATATCAAAGTCCTCTACATACTTGTGTCCCTTGGGGCTGTAATGGTCTCCGTGATATTTGTGAATCCCCGTATTGAAGCTCTGCCCGTTGCTGACCACCGTGGCATCAACTGAGGAGAGAAGCACATGCCTCTCGCCGCCGAGCTCATCAACCGGACAAACGAGCCATCCGTGGTACTTGCGGGTATTGCATCCCACAATTGTAGTGGATGAATAGCTGCCTGCCCTGTTGCTGCGTAAGATCTCACGGGTCAGTGAATATTCAAGGTTTACTACCCGGGCCTTGTCAAACTTAATGTATCCCATAATTTCAGGAGTTCCGTTTTATTGCTAAAAAAAGCAAGAAAATAACTCTATTAATTTAATAACAAATCATTTCAAGTGCAAAGAAAAGCAAAAAAATCAGATTTATAATCTTCTGCTCCGGTTGTCAGCAGCCCCCAAAGGCTCTGAAAAATAGATATCTTTGCACTCCGTAAAGAGAACCAGTGCGAGTTTAAAAAGTTCGGACAAAATGAAAGGAAATTTTACTGTCAGGTCACAGAAACTGTTTTATGTAATATTGTTCAATATGCGTAAAAATATGATATCATTCCTGGTTGCGGTGTTGATTCTTGCAGCCGGTTGCAGCGACGGAAGTTTCAGCATCAGCGGGACAATAGAAGGTGCGGGAGAAGAAGAATATCTTCTGCTCAGGGAGGTGAAACCCGGTCTGCTTGAACCGGTTGACTCGGTAGTTCCGGGAAAGGACGGCAGGTTCAGCTTCAGGGCGGAGACCGACTTGCCAGCCTTCTATATGCTCAGCCTGGATGAGGAAGACTTTCTGACTCTGCTGGTTTCACCGGGCGAAAAGGTGGAGATCCGTGCTGCTCGTAACTCACTGTCAAAGCCTGCTGAAATAAAGGGTTCGGAAGCCTCGGCCATAATCATGAAATTCCGGGAGGAACAGGATGAGGTAAAGGCCCGCCTGCAGCAGCTTACCGATACCTACAATGACAGTATTGACAGCCCCCGCCGCCCCCTGCTGATGGACAGCCTGGACAGGAAAGCAGCTGAGATAGTCAGTGCCTTCCGTGAGAAATCAATGGGACTGATTGAGGATAACAAGGCATCAATGGTCGCGATATACCTCCTGAACCAGCACCTTGTGCCCGGGTTGCAGCTAATAGAGCCGGCAAAGAATCCGGAGATGTTCTATATGGTCGATTCAGCCCTCTATGCCCTGTACCCCGAATCAGACCTGGTGCTTGACCTGCATGCCTTCGTAGCAGGACTGCGTAAGAGTGTCACAGTGGGCAAAAAGGACGGTGTCACCCCCGTTGCCGGGGATATGATTCAGGAAATTGCCCTCCCGAATCCTGACGGAGACACCCTGAAACTATCCTCGCTGAGAGGAAAGGTGGTGCTTGTCGACTTCTGGGCAGCCTGGTGCCCCCCATGCCGTGAAGAGAATCCGAACCTGGTAAAAATGTACGATATGTACCACTGGCTTGGCTTCGACATCTTCCAGGTTTCTCTCGATCTCAGAATGGAAGAGTGGACCGAAGCAATAAGAAAAGACCGGCTGGGACGGTGGAACCATGTGAGTGATCTCCGGTACCGTGACTCTGAGGTTGTGAAACAGTTCGGGCTCTCAGTGATCCCTGCCAGCTTCCTTATTGACCGCGACGGAAGGATTATAGCTGTCAACCTCAGAGGTGACGACCTGCGTAAAAAGCTTGAGGAAGTGCTGAAAGGACAGTAGCCTGTCACGTTTTTTAGTTTATTTGTAACTGAATTATCAAAAACAAGGAATGAAGAGGTTTGCCACAGTGCTTATAGCAGCAGCACTGCTTGCCGGTTGCGGCAGCGACAATAAAGTCACTATCAGGGGTACATTCACAGAACCGGTTGAAGGCACAGTCTGGCTCGACCAGTCAGAGGTGGACCGGACAACAGTGGTGGATTCGGCCGTGATAAAGAGGGGACGTTTTAAGTTTACAGCCGATGTTGCCGGTCCGGAGTTCTACCAGGTGAGATTCGCGAACAAGGAGTTCGTCGGGTTGCTGGTAATGCCCGGTGAGAAGATCTCGCTTGAACTGGGTAAATCGCCGCTGGCAATGAACTACACTCTGCAGGGTTCCCCGGGCTCTGAAGACATAAGGTTCCTTGACAGTCAGCTGCTGGTAACAAAGACAAGGCTTGACTCCGTCAGGGACCTCTATTCGGATCTGTCTGCTGAGGAGCTGGCAGTTCGTGGGCCTGAGCTTGAACAGGCTTTTGTGGACATTGTTGATGTGCAGCGCAAGTTCAACATCAGGTTCATCCTTGAAAACATGAGCTCCATGTCGGCCATCCAGGCCCTTTACCAGCGCCTTGACGAGAACACATACGTCCTGTATCAGCCACGTGACCTCCAATATCTTAAGATTGTCTCCGACTCGCTTTCAGTCAAATATCCCGTATCACGTCATGTGCGTGCGCTCAAGGAGAACGTCACCGCCGAACTGAACAGGATGTACATTGACCGTGTGGCAAGCCTCGCCTCTCAGCTGCCTGAAACCAGGCTCACACCTGAATTGCCTGACGTCAACGGCAGGATGCAGAGTGTCGCCGCCATGAAGGGCAAATACGTGCTTGTCTCGTTCTGGAGCACGACGGAACAGGCATGCATGGACGAACTGGCACTGCTGAAGACAATTTATACCGCCTACAACCGCAAGGGTCTGGAGATATTCCAGGTAAGCCTTGACCCGGATGAGGAACGGTGGAAGAACATCGTCCGCTTCGAGGAGATTCCATGGATCAGCGTCAGGGAACAGGATCCTCAGAATCCGGTTTATTCCAGGCTTATGAACATAACAAGCCTGCCGTCCAACATACTCTATGATCCGGAGGGCAACATTATCAATACAAACCTCGCGGGCCGCAACCTGAGCATAAGGATGGACCAGCTGTTCAATAAATAAGAGGGCCCTTGGAAGTCCGTAAGGCATATTTCGCGTCCGACTTTCATCTTGGACTGGCAGCAGGAACAGACCCCCGCGAGCGGGAACAGCGTGTCATCGGGTGGCTTGACATGATTGCCGCAGATGCTGAGTCCGTCTGGCTCCTGGGCGATGTCTTTGACTTCTGGTGGGAATACAGGAAGGTGGTTCCGAAAGGATTCACAAGGTTTCTTGGCAGGCTGGCAGCCCTGACTGACAACGGCACCGCAGTGCACATCTTCACAGGCAACCATGACATGTGGATGAAGGGCTATCTTGCGGAAGAGTGCGGCGTTCTCGTCCACTATGAACCACTTGTGACAGAAATAGGAGGCAGGATTTTTTACCTTGCGCATGGCGAAGGGCTGGGCAGCAGAAGTGCAGGCGGCAGGATGCTCTTTGCAATCTTCCGCAACAGGATAGCCAGAACGATCTTCTCAGCACTCCATCCCAGATGGGGTATGGCAATAGGACACTCGTGGTCAAAAAGCAGCAGGCTTGCCAAGCATGTCTCCCTCCCTTTTTTAGGGGAGGATAAGGAAGACCTGATACGGCACACCAGGCAGATTGCCGCCGGAGGATGCAGAGCCGGTTATTACATCTACGGCCACAGGCACCTCCCGCTTACATTCGATGAGGAAGACAGAAGGATGATCATACTGGGCGACTGGTTCAGCTGCCGCGCAAGTTATGCGGTCTTTGACGGTACTGATCTCTCGCTGGTCTGCGAAGAGTTCTGATAACAGAATTTGATTAGTCTGCCGGGGCGTCCGGGCGCCAACCCCCTTTCCGGAGCTGAAAATGCTTTGACTTACGGGGCTTGTCGTCTTCCCCTCCCTGCCGGGTACTGAACCTACCTGGCCGGGTGAGGCTTGTATGCCTTTGCCCTCACCCTGACCGTGACAGTATAATAGCAATACTGGTCATTCACATCGTCAAAGGTATAGGTTAGCCTGCTGCCTGACCTGCGTGCCATCTCCAGAAGACCCATGTAGCCTGTCGATATCTTCGACATGTCCTGTCCCATCAGCGCCACCTTCAGCAGCTTCTTGAGTCCATCCTCATCATACCGGTTAACCATATCCAGTTTCTGGGTGAGGTGTTCTGAATCACTTCTCCTGATAAGGTTCCCGGAGGTTATGATAAATGATGCCGGTGTCTTCCTGATCATAGCCAGGGGTATGCCGTACTTTTTCTCCGCATCGTAACCGGGACTGTGCTGTGCGACGTTCTGCAGAAGCTCGATAAGGGTTGCAAAGACGCGCTTGTGCAGGTTCTGCTCGAGGTCGGCCTCACGCATTGTGGTCTCACTGAAATTGAGCAGTTCCTTGCTGATGGCATGGGTCATCGGGCCGGCCCAGATGAAGAAGATGTTGTTTGATTTCATCATCTTCTCAAGGTGCGCAACCTTCTGCGTGTCGAAGTGGATGACAACACTGCCCTCTTCGCTCATGCTCTTTCCGCCTGCGTCAACAGTCTTGCTCAGTATAAAGTATGAATACCTGTCATCAATAGGGAGAAAATCAAAGTCAAGCCTGTTGCCGGTCTTCCTGGCCATCTCCATCAGACCCAGGCCTGCCCCGCCCTTCTTGCCTATTTTAGTATCCTGAAGCATGGTCCGGTATACCTCACGGATCTTTTCAGGATCGAGGTTGTTTATTTTCTCCAGGTTATTGCGGAGACCCTTGACCTCACTGTTTTTCAAAGCATTGCCCGTGCTGACTGTGTAGCCGTCAGCTGTCTTGTGATATACAACGAGTGAAGTCAGCTCCTCGCTGTTTGCAACACCGTGCCTGGTGATGTTCTGCAGGTTCTCCAGAACGAACATGAAGAGGCGCTTGCGTCCGAGAAGGCTGAAATCGGAAAATTCCATCTCCCGCTCCAGCAGTGTAAGCAGGCCGACAGAGTTGTCTCCGGTTACTTCGCCACGGTAAGCGAACATCAGATGTTCATCTGAGAGCTTCTGTCTTAGTTTGTTGATTAGTTCCATACATTCCGACGAAATAAGATAATACCTTCCCGGAAGCAAAATAAGCAAAAAGAAACATGCTAAGCTACATATGAGGCTTTTTTTATCCGGCCCAACCCTCTCTGTCGAGGTTGCGGTAGTTGATTGCCTCAGAGAGGTGTTCGGGGTGTATGTTCTCTGATTTGTCGAGATCTGCAATTGTTCGCGCCACTTTCAGAATTCGGTCCCAGGCCCTGGCTGACAATCCTCTTCTTTCCATGGCGGCTCTCAGGAGCCTTTCGCCGGTATCGTCGAGGTGGCAGTGACGACGAATCAATGGCGGGGTCATCTGTGCATTGCAGTGAATACCGTCATTGCCTGCAAATCGTGCTGACTGTATGTCCCGTGCCATCACAATCCGCTTCCGGATGCCCGCCGAGTTCTCGGCCGGGGCTGATCCGGCCAGGTTTTCGTAATCCACAGGTACTACCTCAATATGGATGTCAATGCGGTCAAGCAGGGGTCCGGATATCCGGCTGAGGTACTTTTGCACTATCCCGGGTCCGCAGGTACACGGTTTGGAGGGGTGATTGTAGAAACCGCACGGACATGGGTTCATCGAGGCTATGAGCATTACTGAAGCCGGAAAGGTGCAGCTCATCCTGGCTCTTGCAACGGTTATGACCCTGTCTTCAAGGGGCTGGCGCAGCACCTCCAGCACGTTGCGCCTGAATTCAGGAAGCTCGTCGAGGAACAGAATTCCGTTGTGAGCCAGGCTTATCTCTCCGGGCTGAGGAACGGAGCCTCCCCCTATGAGTGCGATATCTGACGACGTGTGGTGCGGGCTGCGGAAAGGCCGTTGGGTCATCAGAGGCAGATGGCTGTCAATCTTACCTGCAACCGAATGAATCTTGGTTGTCTCCAGCGCCTCACCGAGGGTCAGAGGGGGAAGTATTCCGGTAAGGCGGCGGGCCATCATTGTCTTACCTGAACCCGGAGGGCCAAGGAGAACCGCATTATGCGAACCTGCAACCGCCACCTCCAGTGCACGCCTGACGTTTTCCTGTCCCCTGACATCGGAAAAATCCGCATCATAGATATTGCCCTCGCGATTGAACAGGGCGTTCAGGTCTATCCTGAGAGGACCCGGAGAGGGATCACCCCTGAGGAAAGCGAGTACGTCAGCAAGGCTGTTGACGCCGTATACATCGAGCCCTTCAACTACGGCAGCCTCTGGGGCGTTGGATGCAGGCACTATCATTCCACGGAAACCCGCATCACGTGCCTGCAGTGCCATTGGCAGCACGCCGCGGACAGGCCGCAGGGTACCGTCAAGTGACAGTTCCCCGGTGAGGAGCAATCCTTCGAGCCTGGCGCCGCCGATCAACCCGGAGGCGACGAGTATGCCAACGGCAAGGGGGAGATCATATGAGGCGCCCTCCTTGCGTATGTCAGCCGGAGCCATATTGATAATCACCTGCCTCCCTGGCCAGTGGAGCCCCACCGCCCGCAGGGCCGACTCAATGCGCTGCTGGCTCTCCTTGACTGCCGCATCGGGGAGCCCGACAAGCATGTAGCGCACCCCGCGGGTGACATCGACTTCTATTGTAACCGTTACTGCCTCGATGCCAAAGACGGCAGCGCTGAAGGTCTTGACCAGCATGACTCAGAATATATGTTGCACGTTAGAAGAGGAAATGCACCATAAATTTATGCAAACAGGATTGAAACTGCAAGTAAAAATTACGGCTGTTTATGAATGCCTGATCCAGGATCTCCGCCGGGGTGATGATTCAAAGATTCTCTTGCGCTGTAACAGGGGGCAGTGGTCAGAGGCCGGGGATTTGCCCGATGGTGACATCCAGAGCCGGGGATTTGCCCGGAGGTGACATCCAGAGCCGGGGATTTGCCCGGAGGTGGCACACAAAGGCCCGGACTGTCCCGGCGGGTCATTCTGTCCTTCTTCTGGCGCCGTGCTTGTGGATTCGTATCTCCACAGGGGTTATAGTGACAAGGCAGCCTTTGGGAAGAGATTCGAGTTCAGGGCTGAGAACAGAGTAGAACTTTTCTATTTTTTCTTCTGTATCAACAATCTCAATCACAACCGGAAGCTTCTCAGTCAGTTCCCAGAACCGTGAACTGTGGATCTGGCTGCTCAGACCGTAACCCATGACACCCCTGAATACTGTGGCGCCGGACAGGCCCGCCTCCCTTGCCCGGAGTACCAGTTCCTCGTAAAGAAAACGTGACCCGAGCCTGTCAGTGGAACTTGCATATACCTTAAGAACTGAATGTGACTTCTTCTCCATGATCAGAACAGATTTGTGGTTACATAACCGATATAAACAGACAGGAATCCGAGGAAGACACTCAGAGCCGTGTAGAGGATCACTGCCGCAATCTGACCGCTGTGCATAAGCATCAGGTTCTCATTGGCGAAAGCCGAAAATGTTGTAAAACCGCCGCAGAGCCCAACCATCAGAAAGAGTCTCCACTCGGTTGAAAGGATCATGCTCTTATCGGCGATCCCGGAAAGAAACCCTATCAGGAAGCAGCCGATAATGTTAACCAGCAGCGTCCCCACGGGGATTGAATGAAAGTTGACGCTCAGGTTCAGCTGTGATACGAGGTAGCGGGCTATGCTGCCAATAAAACCTCCTGATCCGATTATAAGCAGGTTCTTAAGCATGAGTTGAAAATCTGCTCCAAATTTACACAATTTGTTGTTCAGGAGGGCTGACGACAGGAATGTTGCCGCCTGGCCGGACAAAACTGAAGCAACCCCGCTGACATGGTCTCCAAACCGGTCAGCAGGACAAAAGAGGGCGGTTCGCGGGGTCTCTCACTCCTCCAGGCGTCCGAACTTGCCACTTTCAACATCCTCAAATGCCTGGTATATCTCAGTCCTGGTGTTCATCACGAAGGGTCCGTGAGCAGCAATGGGTTCACTGATGGGTTCGCCGCTGATTATAAGCACAATCGAATCTTCCCCTGCCTCCAGCGTGAATCGCTCGCCATCATTCATGAACAGGACAAAATGATCAGCCGGGGCGGTATCGGTACTGTTGATCAGGATATTTCCTTCAATTACAAGTGCCGCCGTGTTGTACACGGCCGGGAATCCGAATTCAGCCCTTGCTCCCTTCTTAAGCCTTGCGTTCAGCATTGACATCGGGGTAAATGTTGAGGCAGGGCCCTTCACATGATTGTAAGACCCGGCGATGACCTCAATCAGACCCTTGTTGTCAGGCAGAATGTATTTGCCCATCTGATCATTTGTGATTGGCTGGTATTTCGGAGGGGACATCTTGTCTTTTGCCGGAAGGTTTACCCAGAGCTGGACCATGTGGAAGTCGCCTCCCCTGCCTGCGAACTCTACCTCGTGATACTCCTTGTGGAGCAGTCCCGATGAGGCAGTCATCCACTGCACGTCTCCCTCTCCTATCACCCCGCTGTTGCCAAAGCTGTCGTGATGCGCTATGCGGCCGCGGTAAGCTATGCTCACCGTCTCGAAACCGCGGTGGGGATGAACTCCCACACCTCGTGGCTTATCTGTGGGAGGGAAATAATACTTCGAATTGTAATCAAGCAGGATGAAGGGATCCATCCGTGCCATTGTAAGCGGGAAGACACCCGGAATGAAGTTGTGGACCCTGAAGCCGTCACCCACAAAATGGACCGGCGGAGGGGAAAGTATCTTTTCTGTATGTCGTGTTTTCATCCTGTAAAAGCTTTCAATATGTAACAAAAGCCGGGCTGGATTGTTTCACAGCAATAGCGCCGGCTTATCGCCGTTAGGTTTTATACCAGGCGGGAAGCATTGTGAAGTGCCCGTCAAATTGAAAATATTAAACGGACATGAAGAGATCAGATAAAACCACAATCCGGACCCTGTTAATTTCGGCAATGTTAATAATTGCGGCGATTCTCTTTTCATGTAAAAAGGAGCCGTCTGCCAGTGAAGCAAAGATTATGAAAGATATCTCTTACGGTGAGAGCGTTCAGCAGAAGATGGATCTGTATCTGCCGGTTGACAGGTCAGAAGCCTCTACCACGACTGTCGTCTTCATCCACGGTGGCGGATGGGTTGAAGGCGACAAATCAGATATGAATCCTTATGTCGATACCCTCAGGAAGCTGATGCCCGGGTATGCTGTTTTAAATATAAATTACAGACTGGCTTATAATAACAGTGTGAACCTTTTCCCGACCCAGGAAAATGATGTAAAAAGTGCAATTGAATACTATCTCACCCATGCTGATGATTATATGGTTTCCGGTAATCTGGTTCTTCTGGGCGCCAGTGCAGGAGGCCATCTGGCCATGCTGCATGCCTATAAGAATGACCCCGATGGGCATGTCAGGGCGGTTGTTGATTTTTTCGGTCCTTTTGATCTTGCTGCACTGTGGAATAACGGGATCATACAACAACTGATACTGTACGGAGCCACAGGGTCCCTGCTTGCAGACAACCCGGCACTGTACGCATCATCAAGCCCTTCAGAATACGTAACTGGCAACGCTCCTCCCACAATTGCACTGCAGGGTGGTGCCGATCCGCTTGTCCCCCCGCCGCAGACAAGTCAGCTTATTGCTGCACTTGATGATGCCGGAGTCGCAAACCAGCTGGTTTATTACCCTGGAGAGGGTCACGGCTGGACAGGCGCCAATATGGTGGACTCTTTCAGGAAAATCGTAACGTTCATCTCTGATCACACAAAGTGACCAGGACTGCACACCCGGCAAGGGGCTGCAAGCCATGCGGAGTAATTCACACCCGGAGCGGGGCTGCACGCACGGTCACAGGGGGGACCAGGATTCCGGGTCTCTCACCGGCCGACAGCCTATTTTTTATACCCGCGGACAGCGGAACTGAAATCTGCTGAGTATCCGTGATGCCCGGTGAATAAATACTGTGC
>JAEYZD010000070.1 GCA_023430725.1 Bacteroidota bacterium
TATCAAATGTCCGTATGCCCGGTGTTGCATGGCGGATGAATATTGCCACATGGTCACGATAGAACTCACGGTGAACCTCTCCGGGCCAGTAACCCTTCTTTTCATTATATGCAAATCCTGACGGCACCGGGATTTCTATCACCACGTATTCGGCGCTTTTGAAGAATTCAACCTCAGCGGTCAGGGTCACCGGAATTCCCGACTTCACCTCTTCGGCTGGCCGGCTTCCTGGTGCAGCTGGCCTCCCCGTATTGCCTGGCACGGATAATCGGGTTGTCACCCTGAAGTCTGTGGTGTCCTCCTCCGGGTCTTCAATGAAGAGCTTGCTTCCAATGCTCAGGAAAAGAGGCATATCGCTGTCGTTGGATACAGTCACCGGCTGGTTTTCACCCTTAACGGTTACTGTATACGGGAAGGACTCAACAACCGTATCGGTAGCACCGGTGATAGTCATCCTGGCCCGGTCTTCGTTCTTTCGTTCCGGTTCAGGGTAAAAAGCCAGGGCATTCAGTACCGAAGCCGTCTGAAAGGTATTAAGGGGACTCTTCATGGAAAGATATTCATAGAAATATCTCCGGACCAGTTCTGGACTGGCGATTTTCTGCAATGTGTCGCGGCAGAGGAGATCATAGGCGAGGAGAGTTGTCTGCATATCAGTTTTCATGATATCCCATCTCTCAGATACGTTGGTGAAGTAGACTCCTCCAAGTACTGTCTCCCGCTTTGCTTTTTCAAGGAAGGAGAGATCTGCAGGCATTTTATGTCTTTGCCTGAGGCCGGCAATCCTGATACTGTCGGTCAGAGAGAGACAGCAAGTGTCTGTTATTATTTTCAGGTAACGGTTATAGTCAGCTTTAGCCCCGATATCAGAGAGTATCTCAAGAAGTGACAGCGCAGTAACCGGATCGGGATTCTTTTCCAGGGCAAGTACGGCGAAGTCGGTGATGCCGGATATCCCGATGTTGACCGTGTAGCCAAGCTTGCCTGCCCTTAACAGGGTCCTGATTACATGCTGCGAGATCCAGTCTTCGGTTTCCGAACGGCCCCACCAGCCCCACAATCCGTCCTTATTGCGGTTATCGAGGAGCTTGCCGATCAGGCTTCTGATCTCCCTTTCATCGCTGCGACTTACCTTCCCCAGGTGCCTGTCAGTCTCAACTGCCGAGAGATAACCTGCAAGCCGCGATGCCATCTGTTCGTTGCAGCCGTACAAATATCTTATAAGCCTGTGGCTTGCAGTCAGCATTATATCTTTCAACCCGGCTACCGCCGTCAGGCTCACCTCTCCCGGCCATCGGCTGACATCAACTGTCAGTGATGAGTCTTTCTCAATAAAGGCTACCATTCCTGAATCGACCTCAATTCCCGCCCTCAGAACCGGAATCGGACGGAACTCGCCGTCCTTCAGGCCGGTTCCGGTGGTGAAGGAGTATTCCAGCCGCAGGCTGTCTGACCCGTCAGCAATCACCGGCAGGGTATCAACTATTGCCTCTGCGAGGTCACGCTGCCTGTTGATGAGTGTATCGGTGTTGCTTATAAATCTTTCAGTCAGCGACATTGGCACACCGGTGTGGTTCATGATCCGGCCGATAAGGTTCAGGGAGTCACCTTCAACCACATAATGGGGAGCCGACAGCAGTCCTGTTACAGGCATGAATGCCCTTATGTTTCCTTTTGCCGAGCCTGCCTGGCGGTTGCCGTTGACCGCAACGGCAAATGTCTCCCATGATGTGATGTCATCGGGGAACTTAACGTTAAATGTAACTTTACCCGAATCGTCGGTGCGCAGGTCAGGCTTCCAGTAGCCGTAGTCGCGGAAGTTCCTGCGGAGGGTGCCGGCAGTCATTGCCTCTTCCATGAACTCTTCATCCACAAGCGGGTCACTTTCCGTAGCAGCCGCAATTACTCCTCCGGGCTTCATTGTCAGCATTATGACACCGCCTGCGGCTCTTGAACCGTACAGTGCCGTCATTGCAGGGTCCTTTATCACTGTCATACTCTTAAGCAGGTCAGGGTCGATGAGGCTCATGTCGCCGCTCCAGGGCACTCCGTCAATTATAATAAGAGGAGGCTGAGCGTCAACCGTAGAAGCACCTCTGATCATGAAAACCTGGTCATCTGACAACCGCATACCTGCCACCCTGCCTGCGAGAGAATTGACTGTGACAACAGAAGCACTCATGTTTTCCTGGCGCGAGACGCCGTAGCCCACAACAACAACTTCGTCCATGGCCAGGAGTTCCTCCTCGAGGGTCACATCCAGCTGATTTTCATAGGATACTTCGGTTTCGAAGGATTTCATCCCTATGAACATGAATGACAGCTTATGGTTCCCGAAGGGGAGCCTGATTGAATATCTGCCATCAATATCAGTGGTAGTGCCAAATCCGTTTTCCTGGCAATATACCGTCACTCCCGGCAGCCTCTCATTGTCTGAGAGGCTGGTTACCACCCCGGAGACTGTGAATCCCGGTCCGTCATAGGCGTTGGCATCCTGCCTGGTGAACTCCTGCATGAGCTGCCGTTCCAGGGAGGTTGGTGTTCCCGGGCGGCTACCCGGGGCGTTGATCATCTCAATGATCTTCCTGTACAGTTCCGGATCATCCGACGTTTCAGCCCATACCAGGTCAATGAAGGTACCACTGTTGCTCCTGACTTCGACTGAATCAATGATCAGATGGTTCCCGCCCGGCAGGAAGGAGATGAACCTGTAAAACCCGGGCTGGATATTGGTTAAAACCTGATCATTTCCCTGCCGGTCATAGACGGCTCTTCCGGCAGTGGAGACCAGGAAGTTTACAACAGGACCGGCAACCTTCTCCGGCCGGCTGTCCAGTATCTGTACTGTTCCGTTACCGGGGAGCGTTCTTTCACTGCGTGAATACCTGTAACGGGGGGCCGTTCTCTTTTCCGTGATCTCACGGCTGACCTTCTCAATATATGCCTGTGTCAGGACGCTGCTGCGCCAGTCCTGCATTGCATTTCCCTTTGCATAGTACAATGGGATCCTTTTGACAGGGTCGAATGACCTCATTCTCATTAACCCTTTCTCAAAATCATATTCATACAGGGGTTCGAACCTGAAATTGGTTGTGAATTTCCCGGGCAGGACAAACCTGGCATTGGTCGGCATCACAGGCCCGACCATGCGTGTGCCGTGTGAAGAAAATTGCCTGTCGGGATTTGCCAGTTGCTGGCGCACATCACTCATCAGGAAAATATTGCTGTCCTGCAGCAGATATGCTACGCTGTTCTCAAACAATGTCCTGTAAGGCATTACGTAATTGGCGATCCTGCGTTGTTCTGATGCCTGCATTTTGGGAGATGCATCTTTTTTGAAATAGGCTCCGGGATTATCGGTATCCCTGATTGAAAGGACCAGCTTCCTGCCTCTTTCAAACCAGACGCTGTCAGCTTCGTAAACAGCTTCGGGAGTCCTGATGCTGATAAAATGATATCCGGTGTCAACCCTGAAGGAGTATGGCTGATTGGCCGATGCAAAATCAATGTAAACCGGTCTGTGGTCAACACTAACCTGGTTAATTCTTACCGGCTGGCCGTCACGGAAGATGAAGGGGGCGAACTGGGTGATGCTGTCGCCCATGTCACACCTGAAGATGGCTATCTCCTCCGGGTGGTAACGGAATCTGAAATATTCCACTGTGTCAAGTCCGGCTTTGGCATTCCACCAGTCATAGTCAAGGCGATGGGTTAGAGCAGGTGAATTGGGTGCAGATATCCGGAATGAGTTGATATGTTCTTTGCTTTTACCGGGTTTTGCAAGATTTGGCAATACCGGCAGGTTGTAACCGAACTTACGGGTAAGGGAAAAAGCAGTTACATCAGTATTCCGGACAGGTCGTCCGTCCGCATCAGTGACAGTAAGAGTGATTGCAGTTTCCTTTCCTGGTATGATCTTGTCCGGCTGCTCCGCCGCAATATTCAACCTGCTTTTGTCCCTTGAGATCTCATAGATACTGTTGTTCATTTCTCCTCCCCACAGGTAGCTCAGAGAGAGGTACCATTTGCGGTCAGTGGTGACTCTCTCGCGGAAATTAAGGGTTTCAGCTGTTCCGCGGGCCACCTCGCGGTTAAGGTCATAGATGAAGTAGCTGAAGGAGAGGCCGGTATTGCTGGTGACGCTGATAAAGACGGAGTCGGCCGTTCTGCTGGTCCGGGGTGTGACACCGTGAGGCAGTTCGCTTGCGTCCACTGTTCGCCGGGCACTGCCGCTGACAACTGAGTATCCGTTGACAAACGGATCGATCTTAATCTGCCACGGGAGGCTTATTTTCAGAGCCGGCTTTTTGTTGCCGAATGCATCCGAAA
>JAEYZD010000145.1 GCA_023430725.1 Bacteroidota bacterium
GAGGCAGCGCGGAGTCAAGGTGGTGGAAGCCGTTGACACTGCCCTCAGCGCCCGTATAATAAGTGAGGAGCATCATTACGGTTCAGGTGCCATAGCAAGCAGCAGTGCTGCCGGCATATACAGCCTGGCTATTCTGCAGAAGGAGATAGAGGATGACAGCCTGAATTTCACCCGGTTCCTGATCATCTCAGGCAGCGGTACGGCGGCAGCCGAAGGCGGAAAACCGGCTGGCTCCGACAAGGCGATGGTCTGCTTCTCCCTTCCCCATAAGGTAGGCTCGCTGTCCCAGGTGCTGTCGGTGCTGGCATTCTACCAGATCAGCCTTACCAAGATCCAGTCGCTGCCGATTGTAGGAAAACCGTGGGAATACATGTTCCATATAGACCTGATATACAGCGATTACAGCAGGTACCGCCAGGCACTTGATGCGATACGTCCGCTTACGGAGGGGCTGGAGGTAGTTGGTGAGTTCAGGCACGGGCTTATGCCTTACGAAACGGGAAGAAACTAGTCATACAAAGTAGAATATGGATAATCCGCTTATTATTGCAGCATCACGCACCGGACTGGTGAATGAATATTATTTCTCGGCCAAGCTGGCGGAGATTGCCCGTATGCGGCAGGAGGGAGCCGATGTTATCAACCTGGGGATAGGGAGCCCTGACCTGGCTCCTGCACCGGAGGTTACGGCCGAACTTACGCGCAGTGCGTCATTGAGCAGTAATCACGGTTACCAGGGATACAGGGGCATACCGGAGCTGCGCAAGGCTTTTGCCGCCTGGTACGGGAAGCATTTCAGGGTGACATTGGATCCGGCCTCGGAGATTCTGCCGCTCATTGGCTCGAAGGAGGGAATAATGCATATAAGCATGGCTTTTATTGATCCGGGTGACGAGGTGCTTGTCCCTGATCCGGGGTATCCCGCCTATGCTGCCGCTGCAAGCCTGTCGGGCGGGGTGGTCAGGAAGTATGACCTCACGGAGGAGACAGGCTGGTTTCCGGACATAAGTGCCATCGAGGCATCGGGAACGGAGAAGGTGAAAATCATGTGGATCAACTATCCGCATATGCCCACCGGGGTAAAGGCCACACCTGAACAGTTCGCGCAGCTTGTCGGTTTTGCCAGGAGGAATCGAATCCTGCTATGTAATGATAATCCTTACAGCTTCATCCTGAACAGTGACCATCTTAGTATCCTTTCAGTGCCTGGAGCGAGAGAGACGGCGCTTGAACTGAACTCGCTCAGCAAATCACACAACATGGCCGGATGGAGGATCGGAATGCTTGCCGGCCACAAACGCTATATTGATGACATCCTCAAGGTGAAGAGCAATATGGATTCAGGCATGTTCAAACCACTCCAGGAGGCAGCGGCCCTGGCGCTTGCGGCCCCGGAGGAGTGGTATGTCAGCCTGAATGATGTCTACAGACGACGCCGCATGCATGTGGAGGAGATAATGGATGAGCTCTGCTGCAGCTATAACCCTTCCCAGTCGGGGCTCTTCCTCTGGGGCAGGATTCCCGGCCGCTATGAAAATGCTGAGGAGCTGACTGAGGAGCTGTTGCACAGGAATCATCTCTTTGTGACGCCAGGCTCGGTGTTCGGGCACAACGGCAGGAACCACATAAGAATTTCGCTCTGCGCGGAAGAAGAGACGATGAAAAAGGCCCTCCTGAGAATCAGGACGGGAGCTAAAACAGAAGTACCAACAATTAACTGAAAATAAATGTCTGCAAACATCTGCATCACAGGCCTGGGCCTGATAGGGGGCTCGCTGGCGCGAAACCTGAGACTCAACGGTTTCACGGGAAAAATTACCGGGGTTGATGCGAATCCCCATCACTGCACAATAGCGATGTACAGGGGCCTGGCCGATGAGTTCATGCCGCTGGAGGAGGCCGTTGCGAAGTCCGACATCATTATCCTCTGCGCACCTGTGGATGTCAACTGCAGGCTGCTGCCAGGCATCCTCGACATGATAGCCGGAACAGGCAAGGTGGTGACGGATATGGGATCCACCAAGGCTGACATTACTGCAGTGGCCGACAGGCACCCGGCAAGGGGCCGTTATGTGTCAGCTCATCCCATGGCCGGTACCGAACATTCAGGACCGGCAGCAGCTGTGGACAATCTCTTCAATGACAGGATAGCCATAATCTGTGACCCTGAAAAAAGCGATGATGACGCACTTGAGCTGATCACCGCCCTCCTTCAGTCGTTCAACATGAAGATCCAGTACATGGACTCCGGGGAGCACGATGTGCACGTGGCATATGTTTCGCACATCTCTCACATCACCTCGTTTGCGCTGGCGCTGTGTGTGCTCGAAAAGGAGAAGGATACCCGTAACATAATGGCACTTGCTGCAGGCGGGTTCGAAAGCACTGTGCGTCTTTCAAAGAGCAACGCAGAGACCTGGGCTCCGATCTTCGCGGGAAATGCCGGCCCCATCCTGGAGGTCATCGACACTTATATAGACAAGATGAATCTCTTCAGAAAGCATATTGAGAGCGGTGACGGTGAGGCTCTCAGGGATCTGATGACTTCAGCCAACCGGATAGCAAAAATCCTTAAATAAAACTCTGACAATACAATGAGCACAGACAATCTGATTATGACAGCGACAAAACCGCGTGACAGCCTCAGCATAACTCCTGTTGAGCAGTGGCCGGTCTTCAAGAAACGGCCTCTTGTCATTGCCGGGCCGTGCAGCGCTGAGAGTGAGGAACAGGTTTTGTCAACCGCTGCCTCGCTGGTGGCTTCAGGCCGGGTGGATATCTTCCGTGCCGGCATCTGGAAGCCCCGTACCCGTCCGGGACAGTTTGAAGGTGTTGGGACACCCGGGCTGAAATGGCTCCGCCGCGTAAGGGACGAGTACGGACTTCCTGTGGCAGTTGAAGTAGCCACAGAGAAGCATGTCTATGAAGCACTCAAGCATGGAATGGACGCAGTATGGATTGGGGCCCGCACCAGCGTGAATCCGTTTGCACTCAACGAGATTGCCGCAGCGCTGAAGGATGCCAATGTGATGGTGTTTGTGAAAAACCCGGTCAACCCGGATCTTGAGCTCTGGATCGGCGCCTTGGAACGAATCAACCGTGCCGGCATCACAATGCTTGCAGCCGTTCACCGCGGTTTCTCCACATGGGAAAAAACCTCGTTCCGCAATCAGCCCAGATGGCAGATAGCCGTGGAACTCAGGCAGCGTCTGCCGGGCATCGGCATGATTTGCGACCCCAGTCATATGGGAGGCGACAGTGCATTCATAGGCGATCTGTCACAGAAGGCTATGGATCTCCATTACGACGGGCTGATGATAGAGACACATATTGATCCATCCAGCGCCCTAAGCGACAGGAAACAGCAGATCACTCCCGTGGAACTGATGAACGTGCTCGGAAGCCTGGTGCTCAGGTCCCCGACCACGGATGATCCGGAGTTCCTCGAGACAATCGAGGATCTGCGCAGCCAAATTGATGTGTATGACAATCTGCTTCTGGATATCCTTGAAAGCAGGATGCTGGTGGCAGAAACCATCGGCCGTTACAAGAAGGAACATGGGATCACAATCCTCCAGAGCAGCCGCTGGAAGGAGGTTAAGGACAATGCAGTGGACAAGGGGGTAAGGAAGGGGCTGACGCCTGAGTTTATCCAGTCAATCCTGGAGGCGATACACCAGGAATCGATCACCCACCAGATGAAAGTGATGAAAGATGAGTAAATTAGTCCTTGAATCCGGCCGCCGAGGCCTCATAATGAGCCTATGAATATTACAATAAGTCCTTCAGGAATCAGCGGAACAATTGAGGCGCCGCCAAGCAAGAGCCTGACACAGAGAGCTATAGCTGCAGGATTACTTGCAGAAGGGACCACCGTTGTAATGAATCCGACATACTGCAATGATTCCCTCGCTGCAATGGCAATGGCCGAAGAGCTGGGAGCCTCGGTTCACGGAGAGCCGGACAGAATTATCATTAAGTCACTCGGAAAGCCGTCCGGACCGGCAACGCTTAACTGCAATGAGTCAGGGCTGGCATTGCGTATGTTTGCCCCTGTTTCCGCCATGATAACAGACAGCGTGACACTCACAGGCAAAGGTTCGCTCATGCGCCGGCCTGTGACAATGATCGGTCAGGCTCTGAGTCAACTGGGTGTTACCGTTGAGGCAACGGAAGGGATGCTTCCCCTGAAACTTTCCGGCCGTCTCAGTGCAGGCCGGGCATTCATTGACGGTTCTGCCGGATCTCAGTTGCTGACAGGACTTCTTATGGCCCTTCCACTTGCTGACGGGGAGAGCAGGCTTGATGTTGCCAGTCTCACCAGCAAGCCATATATCGGGCTTACGCTCGGGCTGCTGGCAGAGTTCGGAATCACGGTTGAAAATGACAGCTTCAGAACATTCATTATCCCCGGGAACCAGTCTTACAGGGCTCATGAATACACCGTGGAAGGCGACTGGAGCGGTGCTGCTTTCCTGCTGGTCGCCGGCGCCACGGCAGGAAGGGTAACCGTAGACGGGCTGAATTCCCACAGTATGCAGGCTGACAGGGCAATACTCAATGCGCTGGATGAGGCAGGTGCTGCTCTTGTAACCGGTCCCTGCGGTATTACCTCGTCTCTGTCAGAGCTACGGGCATTCACCTTTGATGCCACCGATTCGCCTGATCTTTTCCCTCCGCTTGCAGCGCTGGCAGCACGTTGTGAAGGCACCAGCAGGATCACTGGCGTGGGCAGGCTAAGGCACAAGGAGAGTGACAGGGCAGAGGCAATAGCCGGAGTGCTGGAAGCGATGAAGATCAGTGTGCACATCAGCGGCGATGAGATGCTCATCACGGGAGGCAGCGTTCAGGGTGCGGTTGTCTCCTCTCACAACGACCACCGTATAGCTATGATGGCTGCTGTGATGGCCGCCGGAGCCACCGGTCAGGTAACCGTGACGGGAGCTGAGGCTGTGGCAAAGTCATACCCCGGCTTCTACAATGACATGAGCCGCCTCGGATCTGTAATTTTCTGAATGGCAGGCGACGGGCCTGTCGTCCTCAATCAGTACAGTGGTAAATGTCCTTGGAATTCTGAATATTAAGTCCCATGTTTGCGGCGCAGGCAAAAAGTCAGGCTTGTTTTTGAGGTTGTGCCATGATCAGCGAATTCAGACAGAAGCAGATAGAGGAAGTGTACCGTACGCCTATCGTACAGCAGACGGCATTCTGGTCGGAAGTGAAACGCCGCATGGGCATCAGCTCCATTGCCTGCAATTTCAGGGTTGCAGAGGCTGACATTACCGCGCAGGGCGAAGGCAGCAAAGCCATCAACTCAGACGTGCTTGTGGTTCTCAGGCAGGTTGACGCGAGCCATTCAATTGCATATGTCCCTTACGGCCCAGAGCTAGAGCCGGCTGAAGAGTTCCGCGGTGTCTTTCTGGAGGAGCTGTCCGAATGCCTGCGTTCATTGCTTCCGCGCGACTGTTTCATGATCAGGTATGACCTTGCCTGGGAGTCGTTCTGGGCCAGGGACGAGGATGCATTCACTCCAGAGGGGATCTGGCTGGGTCCCCCGGCACATCGGCTACAGGAACTCAGATTCAACTTCACCACACATAACCGGAATTTCAGAAAGGCCCAGTCCAATATCCTTCCATCCAACACCATCTTCCTTGATCTCAGAAAGGATGAAGCCTCACTGCTGCAGTCAATGAAGCCAAAGACCAGGTACAACATAGGTCTCGCGCAGCGATACGGTGTCAGTGTAAGTGTGGCAGGCACGCAAAATCTCGACCGGTGGTATGCCCTCTACCGGGAGACTTCACACAGGAACAACTTCCACCTTCACGGTATTGAGCATTTCCGGGCAGTACTCTCAAGCAGGGCTGAGAATACTATGTCACCTGCCGAGGTCTGCCTCCTTATTGCAGAGCATGACAACGAACCCCTTGCAGCCATGTTCCTCGTGATTACAGGAAACAGGGGCACTTATCTTTACGGAGCCTCCTCCTCACACAAGCGCAACCTGATGGCCACCTATGCCCTTCAGTGGCGGGCTATCACACTGGCAAGGGAGAAGGGCTGCACAGAGTATGACATGTTTGGCATCTCTCCCAATCCCGATCCGGATCACCCGATGTACGGGCTATACCGTTTCAAAACAGGATTCGGGGGTGAGATCTACCACAGAATGGGCTGCTGGGACTACCCGATCGAAGATGGTATCTATTCATATTTTACCGCCAGTGAACTGACAAGTCAGGGGTACCACATCAACTGATGCAGGAGCATCATTTTTATTTTTAGTCCGTCTTTAAATCATACATAAACCTTGCATTTCGCGGAGACACTTCATAACTTTGTCATCTGTCAATGTCTTTACGGCTTTTATTAACACGTTTTCGGTTCGGATAGTTATTATTTTAATTTCTTTAAATATATAACCCTTAACCAATTCAAAACGTAATGAAAAAGAGTATCTGTCATTCACCCTGAGCTGAATGCTGCCGGTCGGAGAACCGGCTCTGCCAAAATCAGTTAACAAACAGCCCGCTTTAACATTATTAAACCCAGCTTATGAAAAAACTAATCATGTTCATGGTGATGGTGTTGTTGTGCAGTTTTCAGGCAGCACTGTCTCAGAGAAGCATTTCCGGTAAGGTCACTGACGCCAAGGACGGTGTGGCTCTTACCGGTGTGACCGTCGTGGTAAAAGGACTGACCGTAGGGACGTCCACCGATGCAGACGGGAACTACAGGCTGTCGGTCCCGGCCGGCAGCAATACCCTTGTCTATTCGATGATAGGGTACAATGATTACGAGGTTACCCTCGGTACATCCGGCACCTATGATGTGGCTCTTGAGCCGGCAACCGAACTCATCGAGGATGTGGTTGTCACCGCACTCGGTATCAAGCGTGACAAGAAGGCTCTCGGCTATTCCGTGAGTTCAATCAAGGCTGCCGAGATCACTGTGGCAGGAACACCACAGAACGCACTGGCTTCACTCTATGGCAAGGCAGCAGGTGTTGGTATACAGCTCGGTACCGCAGGTCCTACCGGGGGAGTGAACATCAAGATCCGCGGTTCCGCCGGTCTTGATGTGAGTACAAAGACCCGGCCGCTGTTCGTCGTTGACGGTGTTCCCATCTTCGACGAAAACTCCAACATGGCAAACAGGGGCTATGACCCGCTCAACTCACCCGACTACGGTACCGGTATCAATGACATAAACAGTGAGGACATAGAGTCGATTGAGATCCTCAAGGGAGCCAAGGCAACAGTGCTATACGGGAGCCGGGCAGGTAACGGGGTTGTGATGATCACCACCAAGAAAGGTCAGGCTACAAGGGGCCTCGGTGTTACACTGACCTACCAGAACACCTTTGAGCAACCGGTTAACACAATTGACTGGCAAAACGAATTCGGTTCCGGAACTTCTGTTTATGATACAATTTACGGCACCAACAAACTGGGACAGGCTGTAAGGGTAATGAACAGCAGCAGGACTCAGTTCGGT
>JAEYZD010000022.1 GCA_023430725.1 Bacteroidota bacterium
TATCTATGGCTACCCGCAACAGCTCACGGGTCCTCTCATCAGCCGTCGGCAGGTTTATGTCGAAGCTGACGGATGGATTGAGCAGTCTTCCGGAAAGATTCAGGATACATTCCACGGGAAGCTTAATCTTCAGCTCGGACTCCTCCTCGCCAAAGATCTCCGAGAGCGCTGCCTTGGTTTTGTACAGGGCTCTCAGGTTCAGGCTGGCATCCTCAATGGGTCCGTTCCACGAGACTGTGCCTCCCTCCTCAACTGCAAACCGCTTATTGAGAATGCTCCCCAGAGTAAAGAGATAGTCCCCTTCATCAATGACATAATTGCCCGCCATCCTGACGTCACCCCGTGAGTTCAGGGAAATGTTCAGCTTCCCTTCACCGCGTCCCCTGATGACACCCCCTGCAGTCTCATCCAGTATCAGCTGGAGCTCGGCATCGGGCGTCACATCAAGATCGAAGTTGAGTTCTATGTTGCTTTCCTGTTTCTTCCTGACAAAACCGTTCTGCTCAACCTGCTTCTTTTCCTTTTCCTTGTCGAGGTCAATAAAGGTGATGTAAGGGTAATCACTCACGCTTGCCGACGAATTGAGCGGAACGAAGAACTCAGTATTCATATCGGTCCGGGCGGAGATGTTGAAGACAAGACCGTTTTCTCCTCCCCTGATACCTGCATAACCTGAAGCATATGCTGTCCCGTAGAAGCTGTCGCTGTCCTTGGGCCGCGTGTTGAGCACAAGCATCTTTTCCATGTTGATGTCAAATGTGACACCTATATCCTTGAACGACCGGTGGGTAAGCATCCCGTTGATGGTTCCCTGGTTACGTTTTTCGTCAAAAATCCTGATGTTCTTAAATATGATGCCGTCAGGAGAAAACCTTACGCTGTCAGAGAAGCTGTACCTGGTCTGCAGAAAATCGACCTTCAGGGAGGCGTCACGGGCCATCACCGAGCCGGACATCTCCAGTTGCCTGAGTTTGCCTCTCAGCCTTATTGTACCTGTGGCCACACCCCTGACGTCTGAAGCAAACGCGCTGACGAAAGGATTCAGGATGTCAAGCGGCAGGTCAAAGGTGCTGACTGCAATGTCAGCCGTCCTGCTTGCCGGAGCGTAACTGCCCCTGATGTCAATTGACTTGCGCCCCGCGAAGTCATTGGTCACCTCTATTACAGCCACCCTCTTCCTTGGATCCCACTTGCTGCTGATGGCTACCAGCCCGTAGTTATGATCATTCATCCTGAAATCTGAAACATTGATGCTGCTCTCAAACAGAAGGTTATTGAACACGTCAGAAAGAGTTATGCTGCCCTTCATCAAACCGTCAAAACTCATCATCGGCGGTTCTCCGGCCTTCTCCTGATTGCCGGACATGAGGTTATTGAGATATGACATATTCAGTCCTTCGAAGCTTAGCCTGAGCCTCTCTTCCGGTGATCTCGAAAGCTTCCCGTCAAGCCTGATGTAGTTCGTCCTGCTGCTTACGAGTATGTTGTCGAAATAGGTGCTGGTGGAATCAATCACGATACGTGCCGGGCTAATGTTCCATGGTATGCGACCTACCGTGACACCCGCTGGCAGTATGGCCACTGTCATAACAGGCCTGTCAAGTTCGTTCAGGCTGAAGAAGCCCCGTGCCTTCACCTCGCCGAGTGTCCGTCCGTCATCCCTGTTGTCCCACGCCATGCCAAGGTCTACGGTGTCGCTTTCGCCCACTGCCGCCAGTATGAAATTGTTCAGCTCTGATCTGTCAGGCAGCAGCAAGGTGTCTGCAGTTATTTCGACGCGGACCCTGTCACCCGTCACTCTTCCGGTCATCTTCATCTGCCCCATCCGCAGGCCGGCATAGGTCATTGCACCAGACTTCACCTCGGCAGTCATCTCGGGACTGTCAGACCAGAAGTGGCCCGTCAGCCTCGTCCCCTCGGATACGCTTAATCCTGTGCCGAGAAAGTCATTAAGCCTGTCCGCCTTCTTTACACGGGCATCAACCGAAAACATTGCCAAGGTCGGACTCCCATCCTTCTTCGGAACCGTCTTACGGAACCGGGACGGGAAAATTCCTGCCAGCATTCCCGAAACACTATTCCCGATGGCTTCGAAAGTATAGTTCCCGCGGACTTCAGCATCGATGAAGTCGGACCTGAGGCTAAGCAACGGTTCTCCCCCGATTACCGATGACCTGACAAGAAAGTCATAGATGCTCAGCATTCCGTTTGAGTTCTCCAGCGTCGAATTAATAAGTCTCAGATCTCCTTCGAGGTTGTCAAAGCGATTACCCCTGAAATTTGCTGTAACAAGCGCTGAAGCCCTGAATACGGAATCCTTCTTAATCAGATTCAGTGTATGCAGGTCAGCATGGGCAAGATTCATGCTGAAATCAAACTCAGGCATTGTTTTCTCGAGGTCAAACCTGCCCATAAGGTCCATTGCAATGTTTGGCTCCCTGACCACCACATTCCCGTCCCAGACCCTGTCGGCATAGGTCCCTGACAAACTGATGTTCCTGTACAGGTAGTCATTTATCTCCACGCTGTCAACCACTCCGTTGATAGTTGCTGACAGCCGCTTGAACGACTGCATCGATCCGTCTATTTCAGCATGCATCCAAAGCCCGCCAAACATCTCCTCGTTCTTTGCAATGAAACCGAGGTCCACATCGCTTGTCCTGAGTGATCCCCTGAAGCCAAAGGTGTTCCTCCCTTCAGGCCTGAGAGACAGGTCAGTGGAAAAAGTCCCGCGCTCCGTTGTCAGCTGACCGAAAGAGACAAAGTCCGTTGTGAAACCGGTGAAGCTTCCCTGGTAGGAAATGATTCCAAGGTCACGGACAATCTCGGGCAGCTGAAGGGGCTTTTTCCCGGGGATGCTGAACCTCTCGACATCGTCAGCACTCGTTTTCATATCCGTGAAGTCGATGAACAGGTAACTGTCGGCAAGCACCGGCAGCCCGGAGATGTCAAAGTCGAATCTCAGACTGGTGGCTGACCCGTAATCAATCAGTAGATTTCTTCCCTTCATCTCAGCCACCGTTCCGGTTACACGGCCTGATATCCTTATGATTTCATTCATACCGGACAGTTGCCTGACAAAATAGGAGAGATCCGATGTGTTCAGTGCTGACCTGTTGAAATGAAGATCCATTCTCACACCGTTTATGAAGTCATTCCACGAACTTGTATCCCTCGGCGTCAGCAGGACTTTCTCCGCGGAAATCGAGCTGGAATCAGTGATGATGTCAATCTCCCTGAAACTCAGGTTACTCTGCCTGACAGCCAGGTTCATGTCTATGCTCCTGGCAGTGAATCCTCCCGCTTCGGCGAAGCTCATGCCCCGCAGCACCATGCTTACAGAGTCAGGGTTTATGAGCAGGTCACGCACCTTGCCGTTAATATGACCAATCCGCATATTTCTGAAATTGACGGTTCCCGAAGTGACTCCTGCCGTATCAGATTCATTATGAAGCATAAAGGAGCCATCGAACACATCAATGTCTGCAAAACGGATGTCGATGGTTTTCGTACTGTCAGCTTTGCCCCCGCGATCCAGGATCCTGAGATATTCAGTCAGGTTCATGATTCCGGCGGTGTCCTGCACCATCCTGAAATCAGGTTTGTAGACATCAATCCTTCCGAACCTGTAAATACTCTGGCCTGGCCTGATCTCCCTGATCCTCACGTCCAGACGTTCAGCAGCAAGAAGGGTGTCTCCCCGGAGGTCCCTGAACAGTACATCGTTAAATATCAATTCATGCCACAGCGAATACGAAACACGGCCAATGCTGATCTCCCCGCCTGTCTTGTCTGAGACAACTGCAGCAATCTTGTTTACTGTATATGTCTGGATTCTAGGGGCCCTGAGCAGCAGGAAGAGAATCACGGGCACCATAATCAGCACACCGGTTATGATGAGAAGGACCCTGACGATTTTTTTAATAATTTTGGCCATTCAATTAATTCCCGCCGCAGGCGAAGTTATAAAAAAGAGTGATACAAAAATGGCACCAGAAATTACGATCCTCGCGATAGAATCGTCCTGCGATGATACTTCGGCAGCGGTCATCAGCGATGGCTTCGTGCTCTCCAGCCTCATTGCCAACCAGGCAGTGCACCAGGCATACGGCGGAGTGGTGCCGGAACTGGCCTCGAGAGCACACCAGGCGAACATTGTTCCGGTGGTAGACAGAGCGCTCTCTGTGGCAGGAAAGAGAGCCGATGAAATCAGTGCCGTGGCATTCACCCGTGGCCCGGGTCTGCTTGGTTCACTCCTCGTGGGGACATCTTTTGCCAAAGGATTCGCAATGGCACAAAATATCCCGCTTATTGAGGTAAACCACCTCCAGGCTCATGTTATGTCTCATTTCGCCCTTGAGCATGGCAGGGAAAACCGGGTACCGGGATTCCCGTTCCTCTGTCTGCT
The DNA here is from genome assembly GCA_023430725.1 of Bacteroidota bacterium. Taxonomy (GTDB): domain Bacteria; phylum Bacteroidota; class Bacteroidia; order Bacteroidales; family VadinHA17; genus SR-FBR-E99. The sequence goes on from JAEYZD010000022.1 coordinate 4,409, forward strand.
TGTATCCGGCGGACACACCCAGCTGATAGTTATCCGTGACCATCTTTCGATGGAACTGATCGGAAATACAATTGACGATGCTGCCGGCGAGGCCTTCGACAAATGTGCGAAGGTAATGGGCCTGCCGTACCCGGGCGGACCGGTGATAGACAGGCTGGCCGCCCAGGGCAATCCTGATGCATTCCGCTTTGCAAAGCCAAGAATCCAGGGACTCAATTTCAGCTTCTCCGGCCTTAAAACCAGCTTTCTCTATTTTCTTCGCGACAGGGTGGGAGAAGACCCGGGATTTGTTGCAGCCAACATCAATGACCTGGCCGCTTCCCTGCAACGCACAATTATTGAAATCCTCATTGCCAAACTTGTCAGGGCTTCGAAAGAAACCGGCATTAGTGAAATCGGCATTGCCGGAGGAGTCTCAGCCAATGCCGGCCTCAGAAAAGCAGCTGCACGGGAGGCGGAAAAACGTGGCTGGAACCTTTTCCTTCCGGAATTCAGGTATACTACTGATAATGCCGCAATGATCGGTATAACAGGATATTACAAATACCTCAGGTCCGAATTCACTGACCACTCTGTGGTTCCTGCTGCCCGGATTGAAACCTGAAAGCCTCCGTTCCCGGATAATAGAACCGGCTTCGGGCAATCTTCTCCGGATAGATGTAATAATCAAGATCAGCCTCTGCGCACAGCTTTCCTTCACCGTCATACAGAGAGGCCGCCAGCAGCGCATTTTTTTCACCCTTTGACACCAGTCTTGCCTCGACTGAAACATGCCCCTTGCTGATGTAAACAGGTTTGAGATACCTGACAGTCAATGAAGAGGTAACGCCGGATGTGCCTGCTTTGACATAAACGCACCATGCGCCTGCCTCATCAAGCAGTGTTGCTATGATCCCGCCGTGCAGCACATTGAGATAACCCTGGAAAACAGGGTCAGGCTGCCATGTGGCATACAGTTTCTCATCATCCTCCTCGAAGGTCAGCTTCAGACCGATATGATTTCCTTGAGAACACCCGAAACACATGTATTCATCCGGTCTGAACGGATTCCTTATTTTCCTTCTTTCTTTCATCTGACAGTTGCTTTTTCTTTTTCTGCTGTGCCAGCCAGGCACTCAGATATAAAAATGAAATTACCGTGTAGGAGAAACCCATGATGAATGTCAGGGCAGCAAGCGCCAGTGATGGCTCCTCCCTCGGGCTGACGGCGGCAAGCATTCTGTATTTGTATCCGTATACGGACATGATCATCACCGCTGCTCCAAGCAATAAGCCCAGAAAGACCATCGCACCGTCAATGTGGGTTGTGCTTTTGTACACGGGACTCTTCCTGAATTCCTCGTAGGTGGCTCTTGCATATGACGCAGCCCGCCTGCGTGCCTCAGCCTGCCTGTAATTAACCCATGCCTGGTAATTCCTCCGCACCTCTTCCTCGGAAATATTCCTGCCATGAGGATGCGATGTGAGATATTCATAAGCCTCGTTAATGCGGATGAACATCTCCTCTGCATCCGGAGAGTGATTTCGGTCAGGATGGTACTCCAGGGCCTTCTTCCTGTAGGCTTTCCTGATCTCATCATCGGAGGCACCCTGCCTTATGCCGAGTATCCTGTAATAGTCCCAGAGGTTCATCTTTAAATGTCATCTCTAAATAAGGACATTTTTTCGTCAGTCCTGATGTTCCTCATGCTGTTTTTACCGTTATTCTTATAATTTTGGAATTTAAACAAAATCTAAATAACGATTTTTCATGGACAGCTCCCGGCTCCTGTTTGCCTTTGGCATCACTCTCTTTGCGGGTCTTGCAACCGGGATAGGTGGTTTGATAGCCTTCTTTGCCAGGCGCACCAAAACCACATTTCTGGCCTTTTCACTCGGTTTTTCGGCAGGGGTCATGATCTTCATCTCTTTTACCGAGCTTCTCACTGAGGCCGGGCGCCTGATCCAGCTGGCATACAATCAGAATACCGCAGCATGGCTGACATTTATCTCCTTCGTCGGTGGAATCGGATTGTCGGCCGTTCTTGACAAGGTGCTCCCCTCCGAAGGCAACCCTCATGAACTTAAGAGAGTGGAACAGATGCACCCCGAGTCGCGTGACCCTGAAAAGCCTGAATGCCAGGGCAGAAAACTGCAGAACAGGGGCAGGCACGGAATAAAGGATCAGAAACTGATGCGGCTGGGGATCTTCACCGCAATCGCAATAGGCGTCCATAACTTCCCTGAGGGAATTGCCACTTTCATGTCGGCAATGTCTGATGTTACCGTGGGAATAAGCATTGCCGTGGCTGTCGCAATCCATAATATCCCGGAGGGAATCGCGGTCTCCGTCCCGGTTTATTACGCCACCGGCTCCAGGCGCAAAGCACTCACCTGGTCTGTCCTGTCAGGATTCTCTGAGCCGATCGGGGCGCTGGCAGGCTATTTCATACTGACACTTTTCAGCAGCGATGTGAGCCTCGGGTTTGTCTTTGCGATGGTTGCCGGCATAATGGTCTATATCGCTTTCGACGAGCTGCTTCCCGCAGCTCACAAGTACGGCAAGCACCATGTTGCAATCTATGGCCTGATAAGCGGGATGATTGCAATAGGACTGAGCCTTATCCTTCTTGGCTGAGCGTAATACAAATCCAGCCGGGACCGGTCGCTGCCAGCGAACAGATAGCAATCAGTGACCTGGACCAAAAGTCTCCTTAATATGGTTCCTGTGCCTGGTGTTGCCGGCAAATATATATAAATCAGTGCATTATGCTTGCTGTCTCCTCCGGATTGTGCTTATGCCTGAACAGCACAGCAAAGAGGATGGCTACAACAAGTGCATATCCTGCAAAGGATATCCAGATACCCGGCCAGTCCTTGACAAGAGTTGCCGGATCCTCAAACCACTGCCTTATCACTTGTCCGGCAATGAGATTGCCAAGAACGGCGCCTATCCCGTTTGTCATCAGCATAAAAAGACCCTGTGCCGAGGCAGTGATCTTTGAGTCAGTGTTTTGTTCCACAAACAGGGCCCCTGAGATATTGAAGAAATCAAATGCCATTCCGTAAACAATACATGAACTGATAATCAGAATAAAACCTGTGATCGTATTGTCAGCCAGGCCGAAGAGTCCGAAACGCAGAACCCATGCTGCCATACTGAACAGCATTACTTTCTTGATGCCGAAACGCTTCAGGAAGAAAGGAATTGAAAGGATGAAAAGGGTTTCGGAGATTTGTGAAATTGACAGTATTATGGTTGAGAAGTTGTTAATTATCCCCCCTGTCGGGAATATCGTGGCATCCTGGAGAAAACTGTCACCGTAGGCATTTGTAAGCTGAAGGGCGCCGCCAAGCAGCATGCTGAAGATGAAAAACAACAGCATTTTCCTTTGACGGAACAGCACGAAGGCTTCCAGCCCGAGACTCTGAACCCAGGTCTTCTTTTCCGTTGCATCGCTTTCAATTTTTTTCACGACCGGCAACATGAAGAATGAATACAGAGAGAGGCCGAATGCGGAAACAGCTGCAATGATGAATGAAACCTTTATGCTGTATCCGAGTCCCCACGGTTTGGTGAAGAAGTTTGTCACCCACATGGCGATGATAAATCCTACCGTACCCCAAACCCTGATAGGGGGGAAGTACTTTGTCGGATCTTTGCCTTCACTTTTCAGCAGTCTGAATCCGACAGAGTTATTCAGGCCTATTGTAGGCATGTAGAAACACATCGCAAGCAGCAGCAGCCAGAAGAATGGAAGCGGCGCCTCAATCAGAGGCAGGAAGCACATTGTTGCCCCGAACAGCAGGTGAAGTATTGCAAATACGTAATTTGCCTTCCATTTATCGGCAAGAATCCCGAACAGCGTAGGCATGATAAGTGACGCGAAGCCCATCGTTGAGAATACCAGGCCAAACTGAGCGCCGTTCCATTGTCTCTCCACGAATCCGTAATGACCCAGTGTCATCATCCATGCCCCCCACATAAAGAACTGGAGAAAGTTCATAATAATAAGCCGGCGCTTGAGTCCCATAATCCTCTGTCGTTTGATTGAACTGATCTGCGAATATAGCAAACTAAACTGTTCCGAAGAGCCTGTCTCCGGCATCCCCGAGCCCGGGGACTATATAACCGTTCTCATTGAGGTGACTGTCGAGAGCTGCCAGGTAGATGTCAACATCAGGATGTTCATTTTCTACCCTTTTCACCCCTTCGGGTGCCCCTACGATGCATACCAGCCTGATTGTCACCGCACCTCTTTTCTTTACGGCCCCGATAGCTGCACTGGCACTGCCGCCGGTGGCAAGCATCGGGTCCAGCACCATTACCACGGCACCGGAAATATCCGCAGGAAACTTGGCATAGTATTCGGTTGGCTCAAGCGTCTCATGATCGCGGACAAGTCCTATGTGACCAACCCTGGCCGTGGTTATCAGGCTTGTAATTCCGTCAACCATTCCCAGCCCGGCACGAAGCACAGGTACAAGTATTATCTCCCGTGAGAGTTCCGATGTTACACAAGAGGAGAGAGGGGTGTCAATTACTACCTCGCGCAGGGGAAGATCACGCGTAATCTCATAGGCCATCAACCCGGCTATCTCATTGACATTCTGCCGGAAATCCCTGGTCCCGGTCTCTTTTCTCCTGATGAGCGACAATTTGTGCGTTATCAGGGGATGATTGATCAGCTTCAGCATACCATACCGTCCCTATTCGTTGGGATAACCCACCGGGTTGTTCAGAAGCGGCTGCTGTGTGGCTGACAGTGAGAGCAGCTTCCTGAGCCCCTCCACATCCATCGATGCCCGCGGACGTGTCACCAGCCCTGTCCCTGCACAGAAAATGGATATGTTCTGTGATACAATCCCTGCATCCATTGACGCCCAGCTCAGCTTGCGGCTGTTGTCGTCACCCCTGAACCTTGAAATCTCCGAGACCAAAACAAGCATGACCGGCGCATTCGCGAAGTTGGTCTGCCGCTCGGAAACCAGTTTGCGGTTGTCACCTGCTGCGATTCCCTTCAATGTATGTGCTTTGGCATCATAAAAGTATGTTCCGGACTTCATTAAAACGTAGATGTCTATATCCTGTGCATTGACGGCAGTAGGCGCTGTCCTCTTGCCGCTTTCAGGCCTGTTCACGCCAAGTGATGCCCACAACAGGTCCGACAGATCCTGCAGCGACAGCTCCCTGGAACTGAATGACGTAGCTGAGGCCCGCTTTTCAAAAGCCTTCATCACTGTCAGCCCCCGCTCCATGTCAGGAGCGTTAAGTTTGATGTCCTGCAATGCCTGTCCGCAGAGACTTCCTGTAATAAGCATCGTCATGGCAAGAAGGGTTACGCTCTTCATCTGATGTAATTTTTCCAAGTTGCCTACTTAATGAACTTGTACGTAAAACCAACGCCAATTACCTCCTTGAACTGCGCACGCTTGCCCATTACCGGTTCACCCTCATTCCCTTCATCAATTTTGATGAGAATGTCATCATCGTACAGCAGATGAGTATTGACGGTTGCCGAAATGAACTCGTTTACCTTCATTACAAGCAACGCCTCCCAGCTTATGTCAATATTCTGGGGATTCTTAAGGTAATTCGTGAACAGATCAAGCTTTGTAAGGAAATTTACATTTTTTACTATCTCATCCTTCTTGTAGGCGATGTTTGCATAGGCACCAAGCTCGGGCCTGAACTTCTTACCAGGGTCAACCCCGAAGGCGCCGATGGCTGAAAGCGCTTCATCCATTACTATTGTATTCTTGGAGGTAAGAGGGGAGAGAAACACTGAAAACTGCGGATTAGGCTTGTAATCCATACCAAGTGAGAAGAGAAGATAAGCAGGGGCCAGCAGATCAGATATCTTGTTCTCAGTGTCGGGATAGTTGTATCCGTTGTCCATCTGTGTCCTGAAACTCATCAGCCCGGAATAGAACCATTTCTCGGAAGCCTTCTGCCCGTACTTCGACTGAAAGTCAATCCGGTCATCGGTCTTGACCCAGCCAAGGTCATTCCCCTTCTGGAGCATTTTTCCGTAGCCTATTGTCAGGGCGTTATCCCAGGCCGACTTTTCATTTTTAAGATTGGCAGCAAGGTTAATAAGCCCGTTGAGAGCCACCGAATTCTGTCCGCCGGCAGCCCAGTTGGTGAATGATGCCTGAGCCATATTAAGGGAGAATACACCGCTCTTGTGCCAGCCGAGGGTTGTGTCAGCTGCCTGGCCGTTTAATGCCGGCTGAAATCCGGCTATCAGGACAAACAGGATGAATGCAATTATCGATTTTCTCATATTTATTAGTTTTTTGCAATTATAGGAATAGCTGAATTAATTGGTATAACCCCTGTCAGACAGGACATAATTGATTTCATTGCTGATCAAGTGTCCCGAAAACTTTTCTGAGCAGCGGGGTGACTCTTGCCTCAACCTCTTTCCTGATTCTCAGCTCCTCGCCTTCCATCTTAAGAAAGACCCCATCCAGTGCTTTCCTGGTCAGAAAATCATCAAGATCGGTATTTACCGGCTTGAATCCCGCAATCTTCCCCGCAACACTGTTGGCCACACTGTTCCATTTGTCTGTCAGGGTGGTCCATGACTCCTGTGCGGATACGCCTGCAACTATCTCCTTTCCGGTTGATGCACTGATCTTTGGCCTGTAGAGGGCGTAAAGCTGCTCCTGCGTGGTGTTCCTGAGGTATGCCGTGGCAGCATTGTCTGCACCGTGAAGAATGTTGTAGCCATCTGTGATTGTCATTTGCATCACCGAATTCACGAAGATGGGTGCAACCTCCCTGGCGGCATCCTCAGCCGCTCTGTTAATGCTCAGTACCACGTTCTCAATGAGTTGCTGACCCCCCGGAATCTTTCCGATGTTGTCAATTATTACCCTTGCTTCATCGGGCAGGGGGATCTTCACGGCCGGGTCATTATAGTAGCCGTTCTCCGATGCCAGTCTTCCGGCGGCATTACGGGCTCCGACAGTCAAGGCCTCCTTCAGGCCGCCGATGATGTCACCCTCTGTCAGCTCCTTTACTGCTGAAGCAGTCTGAATGACCTTCATCAGCTCTGCACAGCCTGTTAAAATCAGAACAGAGACCGCCAGCACGGCTATGCCCGCCAGCAGCCTCCTCTTTCTTGTAATCCCTGTCATATCGCCTGGTAAGGTATCAGGGTTTGTTGCTCCTGCTCCGAGTCCTTGATCTCAAGGATCTCGATCACAATATACTTGCTCATGCCGCGCCATGGAAGGGGTGCAATATATTCCTTGTATCGCAGCTCCACGAACTTGCCGCTGGCCCTCTCAAGTACAACTGCAAGACTGTCGTCAGTGATGCTGAAGTCGAACTCATTGCTCTGTATGGCGCCGGGGGTTGGTGTCTTGAATCCTGTCTGGATCAGTTTCCCTTCCCATGTTTTGAAGATGTAACCCTTCCTGACCAGGTAATTCAGATCACCTGCTTTAACCCCTTCGCCAAAGACAAAGTAATGACGCCACCAGAATATAAGGGCAGCAGCTATCAGCAGGACTATTATCCCGATAGTAACTATTTTTTTCATTTTAGCAGGTCCGGGATGTCAGGCTTTCTTGTCTTCCTGTATGTCGTCGTCGTCCTTGTCCCTGAGCCTCTCCTTGACCTCGGCAAAAGTTGCCTTCATCGTGTCCCAGATCGAATCAGCCCCATCCTTGACTGCATCCCAGGCCTCGGATCCGGATTCCTTAAGGTCTTTCAGCTTTGATTTGCCTTCATCCATCTTGAGCTCCATCTTGTCAATAGTCTCCTGGTACTTGAGTTTCTTCTCAGCTGTGGCGTTTTTCGCCTTTTCCTTGAGCCTGTCTATATCACTCCTCCATTCATCAAGCTGTTCCTGAATCTTCTGCTGGTAGGTCTCTTTCTGTTCCTGATTTTCCATCTTTCTGTTATTTTTCGGTTATCAATAATGAGTATTTTGTTGTCAATACAGTTTAATTGTGTTCAGCTTGTCAATGAAACGCTGAACAACTGCCTGTTGGGCATCTATCTTTGATTTCATTACATCCTGCTCATTTTCATTTCTTGGAATTGACCTGTCTGCCTGGTCAATTGCTGATTTTGCCTTGCCGATCTTTTTCTCTGCCTTGCCGATCTCCTTCTGGAGCTTCTTGCGCCTCTTCTCAAGCTCATTCACCTGGGTGGACATTGCATCTCTTCCGGCACCTACAGGCATCGCCATCATCTCATTGTTCTTGTTTATGATTTCGTTTGACAAAAGACTTAGCTCATTGTGCTTTACAAGAAGCTTCTCCTGCTCGGCATTTACAGTGTTCCTGTTGTTCTTTGCACTCCTCTGGGTACGGGCCTTGCTGCTCTCCAGGCTGCCAAGCTCCTTGTTAAGGTCACGCAGAATCTTCTCCTCAGCGGATAGTTCTTCCTTGACGAAATCAATATACTGAGACTTGGCAAATTCCTTCAGATAGTCCTGTGCAGAGGTCAGTTGAATGTCTCCGGAGGCTGGCTCCACATACTGATCCTTCTTGAGCTCAATACATACAAGCAGCCTGCTCAGAGTGTCCTCATTCATGAGACGGCTGTAAATATTTACCGGTGCCGGAGAGACCTCTTTGATTATGGCTCCGAATATCGTCATCTCACCGTTCTCTGTCTGAACCTTTGATTTTGTACCGTTCTCCTGTGTCTTTATCCAGTTCTTCAGCACGTTGTCAAAGTCCGCTTCAGGAATTGTGACATTGAAGCCAGGATAGATATAGTTGCCGAACTGCACACTGTCCTCAAGCACCTTGATCGGTTTCTGGCCGTTAAGTACCGGTGCTGCAACCAGCAGCACCAGAAATGATATGAAATAGATTGACTTCATCTGGAAATAGTTTAGATCATATATCAAAGATAGATTCTTTTCCTGAAAATCTACAGTTTTATGGAATGAAAATTAACCCTGGATGATTGTTCATCCCTGTGCAGGGGCAACAACCTCAACTGTGGCTCTCTCTCCCTCCCTGATAATCTCCCCTGCTTTGTAAAAATCATAGGTTCCGTATGACTCCTTCGATACCTGAATCATAATATCGACCTTTTGATTCATCAGGGTCAGGGCCGCAATCTGATTCAGCATGATGCTTATACTCCGGTTGTTGAGATTGAACAGCCCGATATCATCTTTTTTGTTTTTAGGAATGTGCTTGCCTGTATGATTGTTGATTTTTCTGATCTTCCTGAGATAACTCTTCCCCCATGACTCTTCTGCCTCCGGCGCAGGCTCTATCCTTACATACGGAATGTCAGCATTGACATTCACAACGGCAAGAAGATCCCCGTCGTGGCGTTTTACCCTGTTTATAGGTATAGGGTTGACAAGACCCCCGTCAACAAAGTAATCACCGCCATGACTGAAAGGCTGAAAAAAAGTGGGAATTGAGATGGAGGCCCTGATAGCATCAAAAAGACTGCCGGCGTTGAAAATCCTCTCCCTTCCACGCATGAGGTCTGTTGCAATGGCTGAGAACGGAATGGGAAGATCCTCAATATTCCTGTCAGGCACAATCTCCTTGATCTTTTCGATGATTCGGGTTCCCTTTACAAATCCTTTCTTGCTGAGACTTATGTCAGTAAGCTGCAGCACTTCCATGGCATCCAGCCCGCTGACCCACCCTTCAAACTCCGGCAGCTTCCCGGCTGCATGGATGCCTCCCACAAGAGCTCCCATTGATGTGCCTGCGATGGAGGTGATGTTGTAGCCATTGCCTTCAAGCACTTTTATTGCGCCGATATGGGCGAAGCCCCTTGCTCCGCCGCTGGATAGTACAAGTGCTATATTCTTCGACATTTTACCTTGTACTTTTTTCTGCTGCAAGCCCTCCAGCCATGGATGAAAAGAATTTCAGGTTCTCAGCCGTTGTCCCGGGAGTCACCTCGCAACCTGCGGAGAGAATTGTACGGCCGGCTGCCTCCCTGAAAAAGGAAAGACAGCTGCTGCGTATCAACTCCGCGCCACCATCCTGCAGGACGGATACCGGGTCACTCTTGCCGGAAAAGACCTGCCCCGCTCGCAGAAGCTCAAGCACCCCGGTGACCGGTCCTGTACGGTGGTCAATATCAATTATATCTGCACCTGTCCTGATTACATCCGGCAGAATGGCTGAGATGTCTCCGCAGATGTGGACCTTGGCAAAGGCACCCAGTGAATGGATGTGCTCAACCAGTCGTCTCTCCCGCTCGAAACAGAATTCCAGGTAAAGGTCCGGGGATATCAGGGAGCATACCGAATCACCGATGCCAATGCAATGGGCTCCTGCCTTAACCTGAGGCGTGATGAATGCTATGGCGCTTTCCGTGATAATGTCCAGCGCTCTGTGAACCTCGCCGGGATACTCGTAAAGGTCAGTCATGGCCATGTTGATATCCCTTATGTCACAGTACGCTGCCAGGGGACCCTCCACCCAGCCGCAGATTAACAGCTTTCCGGCGGTCTCACGACCGTAAATGCCTATCTCCTCAACCCTTGCCCTCATCCTGGTATGTTCAGCGGGCACAAGCACCTTCAACCTGCTGATATCACTTATATCCTCAACAACATGACACTCAACCTTCGGAAGATCATCATCGGGGTAGGAGAGACGGGTGCCGAACGCCTCTGCCTCAGCCCAGGGGTCGGACATTGTGTTTACCCAGTCGGAACTGAAATCCGCCGCACAGCGAATGTTTGCCTCGCACTTTCGCTGCGGAATGAGACAGAAATCGCGGTATCTTATCCCGGCATGACGCGCTGCAAACCGCATCAGGATGGGATGGAAGGGAAGACGGTCAGTATGACGCCCCCCGATGAAACTTATGCTCCTCTCAAGAGAGTTCATGTTCCCGGATATTGTTTTTGTCAAACGCCGGCGACTCTGCGCTTGTACTCGGCGAGGGCCTCGTCAAGCCTTTCCCGTGCGGTGTTGTCTCCCGGCACATTGTGACTTGGGTGGATGTAGAGCTTCACACCTCTGTCAGCCAGGATCTCCGCTACAGTGGTGACTGTCATCCAGACACAGGTCACAAAGGCCATTGTTGAGACAGGCCCGATCTTGTCATAGTGGTTCTTAAGCTTAACCGAAGCATCCTCCAGCGGGGCACAGGTGTCCACAACGATATCTGCGATGTCAAAGATTGTCTTGCCCGAGGTGTGCCTCGTCTTCTTTCCCTTCGCTGCAGCGGCAGAGCCAAAGACCACAACCTTCATTCCCCTCTTCTTCGACTCCAGCGCAATGTCAATGTTGACATTGTTGATCCCTGAATGAGAGAAGAGCCACATCGTGTCACGGGTGTCAAACGTGTATCCTTTCATTATCTCTACGCCGTAGCCCTCAACCCTCTCAAGGAAAACGAACTGGTGAACGCCCATCTCCCCTGTGATATGGGTGAAGAAACTGAGCGGTATCTCAATCATCGGATGGAATCCGACAAAACCGCCGATCCTGGGGTACATCTCCTCTATGGGAAGTGTGGCATGACCGCATCCGAATGTATGCACCCACCGGCCGCATTCAATCGTGTCAGCCATTACCTCAGCCGCCTTCCGTATGTTATCCATCTGTGTCCCTTCGATGCGATTCATCACATCTCTTGCATTGTTAAGCCATTCAAGTGCCAGCATATCTTAGTTTTTAAGGATTTATTTGTTGTTTTTAAGTCTTCCAAATATAGCTGTTGCAATGACAGCCAGAATAATAAGTTCGGCGAAGGTGAAAATCACCAGGTTTTCAATGCCCCAGGTCTCTGCCACAAGTCCCATAGTGTAGTTAACCAGCATGTTGCCGAGCAGCGCTATCACAAGTACGAAGCTGAATGCCGTGCCGGACAAATTCGGATACCTGTTTCCCACCAGTCCCAGCATTGTGGGAAATCCTGCAGCCAGTCCTGCTCCCAGGATGAAAAGGCCGGTGGCGGCCGGCAGTACGGACCTGCTGAGACCAAAGAGCAGAAGTGCCGCCAGTGTGATGGCAAATGACATATACAAAAGGCTTCGCTCAGACATGTTTCTCAGTACACTTCCGATAAGCAAACGCATCACTGTCATTCCTGCCACGTAGGCCGAAAGACCCATAAGTGCAGCCTGTTGCCCGGCCTCTGCCCTCTCAATAAGATAGGTTGTGGTCCAGTTGTTTATCAGCCCTTCAAATGCGCTCTGGAAAAAGAGGAAGAAAGCGATAAGCAGAAGAGTGGCATCGCGGAAGAGCCCCCCAACCTGCTTCATCGAAATACCCTCAGCCTGCTTTGCTGCCGGGAACCTCACAATTGCGAAAAGAATGGCTGCAAAAAGAGCCAGCAGACCGGTGCCTGCCACTATTGTCTCAAACTGTACGCTTTTTTTCAGGAGGCTTAGCAGCAGAGGCATTCCCAGGGCTCCGATCCCGAAGAACACACCCAGGATGCTCAGGTCAGCACCCTTGCCCGTGGTGCTTATGTCAGCAACAACTGCATTGGTGGCACCGTTTATGGCACCCCCGCCAACCCCGAAGAGGAACACCGACAGAGTCAGTATCCATGAGGTGTTTGTGAAGGCAAGCCCTTCAAAACCGGCAAACATCAGCAGCGCCGAGACGGCCAGCAGGGTTCTGTAACCGTACCTGTCACAAACCGGACCGAACAGGAGGGACCCCAGGATGATGCCTACCGGCAGGATTGAGAATAGTGTACCGGCCTCCACGGCATCAAGCGAGTGTTTGAGCCTCAGGTCGGGCAGTATTGAACCGAGCATAATCAGGCCGATCCCGAAGAGCAGCATGCCCAGGCATGCCGCCCGGAATACGAGTTGTCTGTTGAATGTTCCTTTCATATTTCTCCCCTGGTTATCCAATGTGTTTCAATGCAAGGAATCCTGCCCCGTAAACGCCTGCGTCACCTGCAAGCGCCGATGGCTCAAAGCTTACCTGCCTGATGCTTATCGGCTGAGCCCACTTCTCCGCTTCCTGCATGATGGCAGGGATAAGCTCCGTGGCCGGACCAAATACACCACCACCGAAAATAATCTTCTCGGGATTGAAGAGACTGACGAGATTTGCACAGGCCATGCCCCAGTACTCAACGGCCAGATCGATGATTGATATGGCCGCAATGTCACCATTTAGCCATGCAACAAACACATCATGGGTCGTGACTTTTTTCCCCGATCCTTTTCTCAGCTCTCCCTGGTACCCTTCATGCTTATCCAGGTATTGTGCCGCCTGCCTGGCAATCCCTTCGCCGGAGGCATAGTACTCAAAGTTGCCGCAGATCGTGTACTTGCTTCTGAACGGTCTTGATAATGCCATCCAGCCGATAGCCCCCGCGATGTCATGCGCCCCCCGGAGTACATCGCCGTTGACTGCTATTCCGGCACCGATACCGGTTCCGACAGCGAGGTAGATGGCATCCCTGCACCCGTGCGCTGCCCCCTTCCATATCTCCCCCGAGATGTAGCATGACCTGTCACTCTCGATGATTACAGGTATATCACCCGTCACCGTAGAGACCTCCCGCAGAAGGGGATAGTCATCCCAGCCCGGAATGTTAGGGGCCCAGACGGTCCCTTTTTCACGACGGCTTATTCCCGGGACGGATATCCCCACTGCCTCCACGGAATCACCCTCATTCGCAGCAACTGAAATCTTCAGTGCCGTGGTGACGGCTATCAGCTTGCCTACCTCATGACCCTTCCGGTTCTCAAGAGGCAGGCTCTCCCTGCCCCTTATGTTGCCTTCACGGTCGAAAAGTGCAAATGCAACTTTTGTTCCTCCGAGGTCAATTCCAAGTAATGCCATTATATCATTTTTTTGAATTCCGTGTGTCCGTTGATGCAGATCCCGGTCAGCCTCATCTCACCGTCTGTCATAATCAGGTCGGCCCTGGCACCCGTTGCAATGATTCCCCTGTCATTTGCAGCTATAAGCCTTGCAGGATACAGGGTTGCCATCCTGATTGCCTCATATTTGTCAATACCTGCATGGCTGATGCAGTTCCTTACCCCGTCGAGCATTGAGAGCCTGGCTCCTGACAGTGTGCCGTCGGGCAGGGTGAAACGGTCATTCTGCCTGACGTGCATGTAAGCTCCCCGGTCATTCTCTTCAACGGCATCGGAGACAAGGAAGAGCCGCTCCTTCATCACCTTCTTTGCTATGGCTACCATGGCAAAGTCAACATGGATGCCGTCAGCAATGATGCTCGCACAGGCGCAGTCGGAGATGAATGCCGCCCCGGGAAGTCCCGGATCACGGTGATGCAGCGGAGTCATCGCGTTGAAGAGATGGGTTGTTGTCTCTATCCCCCTTTCAAAGCCCAGCATGGCCTCCCTGAAGGTGGCATTGCTGTGGCCTGCCGCAACGGTGATGCCATTCTGTCTGAGCAATGAGATGATCTCAGGAGTGCATACCTCCGGAGCTACTGTCATCATCCTTATTGTGCCGCCTGCCTCGCGGAGAAGTGCAGACAGATTCTCTGTGGTTGGTTTGATTATGAGCTCCGGCGCATGGGCTCCGCGCCTGGCATGAGAGATGTACGGACCTTCCATGTGAAGACCCAGCAGAGCCGGATTGTAAGACTCGCTGACAGTCCTGAATGCTGCCATGTAAACATCATGCGTATTTGTGGGCAAGGCCAGCAGGAAGCCTGTCGTGCCTGTTGATAATATTGCCCTGGTAATTACGTCAAGGGCTTCGGGGTTGGGATTCGACGAAAAGAGGTAACCTCCGCCTCCTGCAATCTGAAGATCAATGAGTCCGGCTGTCACCAGGTTGCCACCGCAATCGATAATCTCAGCACATGACGGCGCAGAATCCGTACCGGTGAATCCTGCTATCCGGTTGCCCTCGGCAATCAGGTCCCTGTCATCGATCAATTCGGTACCGGTAAAAAAACGGCCATTGCGGAAAACCCTCAACCGGCCTGCCTCCTGATATTCTGAAGTCATCATGATGTTTTTCATTCAAAGAAGCGCTTGAGAAGATTTGCGGACACAAACGACCGTTGTCTGAACCTGGTAATGAGTTCGTCATTGATGGACTGAAGCCTCGCAGCCAGCTCTCCGACCCTGAAGAAGCCCCTGTTACCGTTAGCGCCAAAGAATGCTGATCCGTAGACACTCATGAGTGTTCGCCCGTCACTCAACCTGGCAGGCGTCAGCTTCTTCCCAAGTCTCTTGTACTCCGGGGCAAACAGCCTGAAAATCCTGCGTATATCTCCCCGTGAAGCAATATGATAGCCGCAACCGTCACACCGGCATGCCGTGAAGTATCTGTTGCGAAAGAGCTCCTTCGGGGCAACTGACCCGCAGCTGGGACATTCGATCCCTTCAGCCTTCTCCTCCGATGCGGTTTCAAACAGCGCCTCAAAAGCCGGTCTGAACGGTGAGACAACATTTGTGTACTGCACAAGCCTCAGAGACTGCCTGAGAATCAGCCAGAGGTACACCAGCAGCAGGAAATTGAACCACGGACTGAATGCCAGGGCGTCAAACACGCCATGCAACAGGCTTGCAACTGTCAGGGCAAGCACAACAGTACTGAAGGACTTGTTTTCCTTCTTGTACCTGTACCAGGCATAACCGATGATCACACTGAAGGCTATATGCGCTGGTGTGCTTATGAATGCCCTGTAAATAAGAAGATATTCAGTGCCTTCTCCGGCATTTGCATAAAAAAAGTTCTCAATTATTGAAAAGCCGAGAGCCACGCATGACATGTATATGATGCCGTCAGTCAGCTCATTGAACTGTTTTCGGATAAGGGCATATACCACCACCAGACCAGCCAGCTTGGCAAATTCCTCAACAGGACCAATGACAAAGATGGATCCCAGGGTGTTGCTTATCACTTCATCTTCGATACCGAAGAGCCGGAGGAACTCATAGATTCCGAGTGCTATCAGAACCGACGTCGCACCACCGGCCAGGAAAGCCCATAACATGGCCCTGAATGTTTCCTTTTCATAAATGTCGAAGCTGCGTATCCAAGCTATAATTATCAATCCGATTAATGCCGAGAGTAAAATGCTGAGCTGTATAAATGACATTGGAGGGGATATCTGATTATGTTGCTAAAATAATACTTATGGATTTGGAAGCTGTGATTTGTCCTTGTTTTCGCTTCTTTTAAGGTATAGATCGTGAAAGTCATAGCTGAAGTCAGTCAGCGGTGATACTGCTTCCATTGTGATTGCAGCCGGTCTTCCTACGCGGTCAAGTGCGAAAACAGCAAAGGCATCGGCGTTAAGGCTTCTGTCATCCCATCTCACAATGAAGGTATTGGCGGTATAATGGAACATCTCTCCCTTCAGCCGCGGCGATTTCACAGACCTGATCCTCATCCTTCCGTTTTCTTCGCTTATTATCACATCCCCGAACCACACATCTGAATAGGTCCCCTCAAAATCCCCGAGGACAACCTCAGCTGACTGTTCATCCCTCCTTGCATTCACTGTTGCCCATACCCTGTCAGTGATCTCCTTCGCTTCAGCCTGTTGCTGCAGCATCATGGCCTTCAACTCCTTCAGGCGGTCCTGGTTGCGGATCCCGAGGTAACCGTCGATAATACTGTTGGTGATTGCGGTAAAAGCTGAGACCTCTTCCTGGTTGGTCAGCACAATGATTCCCAGGCTGAGCTCGGGGAGCATCGTGACCTGCGTCACGATCCCCGAATGGCCTCCTGTATGGGATACATGAAGGAATCCGTTTACATCCGCAAGGTTCCAGCCAAGCCCGTAAAATGCAAAATTGGTCCTGTAAGCACCTCCGCGGCCAACCGGCCTTACAGTCTGCGGCGTCCACATCTCCCTGTGAACCTCCCCTGAGAAGATTTGCTTCTCCATACCGTCACCGTAACGGCCCCTGTTCAGCTGCATCAGCACCCATTTGCTCATGTCATTTACATTGCTGTATATGCCACCCACCGAGTTGTGTCTCTTGGCCTCCTGCTTCGGCACCACCTGCAGCCTGCCGTCAACCGGGACATGTGCGTCAATCAGGTTGGTCCGGTCTTTAATCCTTTTGAATGAAGCAGCCGATTCGTTCATCCCCAGCGGCCCCATGATGCGTGATTCCACGAACTCCTCCCAGCTCTGCCCCGAAACCCTTGCCACCACCTCACCTGCTACGATATAGAGCATGTTGTCATAATCATACCTGGTCCGGAATGGCGATGTCTGCTTCAGGTACCTCAGGTTGTGGATTATCTCTGCGGTTGAGAAATCTGCAGAGTCAGGCCAGCCCATAAGGTCTCCTGCCCCGAGTCCCATGCCGCTGCGGTGGGTCAGAAGGTCCTTTATCATGAAGTCTTCCGTGACATATGAATCGTACAGCCTGAACTCGGGGATAATGTCAGTTACCTTTGTGTCCCATCCGAGCTTTCCATCATCTATGAGGATGCCTAGTGCGGCAACAGTGAACGCCTTTGTATTCGACGCTATCGCGAAGAGTGTGTGTTCATCTGTCTTTTCACCAGTGGAGATGGAGCGAACACCGTAACCCTTCATATGCACTACCCGGTCATCCTTTACCACGGCCACGGCGATGCCGGGAACATTGAATTCCTTCATCACACGCTCCGTCAGCCTGTCAATCTTCTTTTCCGAAAGGGGCTGACCGGCAACTGCGGCAGCCAGGACGAGAAGGAGAATCAGTGAGATCGAACGCTTCATTTGTCTTCTTTCCTCTTCGGGCTGAGATCATGAAAATCATAACTGAAGTCGGTCAGGGGTGAGATGGCATCCATTGAGAATGACTGCGCCTTACCCTCTTTGTCAAGCGAAAAGACCACCCATGCATCGGCATCCATTGACCTGTCATCCCACTTCACCACGAAGGTGTTCGCATTGTAAAACAGCATGTCACCCCTGAGCTGTGGCGATTTGACAGACCGGAAACGGATCTTGCCGCCCGCCTCCGAGATGACGATGTCACCAAACCAGTTGTCGGTGTAAGTGCCTGTGTATACTTCATGATTCACCGGCAATCCGCTCTTTGACCGCTGTGATTCCACCTTCGCCCATACCTCATCGGTTATCTTTTTCGCCTCTGCGCGATTTCGTTCAACATTTTCACCGAGGGTTTTTATCCAGTCATTGCCTTTCACCCCCAAATACCCGTCCTTGATTGAGTTTGTGATGGCTGTGAAGGCAGCGCCCTCCTGCTGGTTTGTGAATACGATGATCCCAAGTTTCAGTTCGGGAATAATTGTCACCTGAGTTACGACTCCACCCAATCCTCCTGTATGCGATGCCTGCAGGTATCCTGCCACATCGGTGAGACCCCAGCCAAGGCCGTAGGCAGAAAAATGACTCCTGTAGGGACCTGGATTGCGGACCGGTATTATGGTCTGAGGAGTCCACATCTCGCGGTGGGTTGCCTCTTTGAGCAACTGCTTGCTGTTGTTTTCACCGAAGCTGCCACGGTTAATATGCATCATTACCCATTTGCTCATGTCGGAAACACTGCTGATGACCCCGGCACCTGAATTGAACAGGCTGCTCTGGTACATCGGCACCACCTTCAGCACCCCTTCAACAGGTATGTGGGCATCCATCAGGTTTGACCTGTCCCTGACCCTGTTGTATGAAGCTGCCGAACTTGTCATTCCCAGCGGTTTCATGATCCTCTCCTCAATAAATTCCTCCCAGCTCTGCCCGGAGACACGGTCCACCACCTCACCGGCAACAAGGTAAAGAAGGTTGTCATAATCATACTTCGTCCTGAATGACGAGGTCTGCTTCAGGTACCTCAGGTTATGAATGATCTCCTCCTTTGTGAAGGACGAGGAGTCGGGCCACAGCATCAGGTCTCCTGCCCCGAGCCCCATGCCACTCCGGTGTGACAGCAGGTCTTTTATGTTGAAATCCTCAGTTACATAAGCATTATAAAGCCTGAACTCAGGTATGATGTCAATGACTTTTGTATCCCATCTCAACTTCCCCTCGTCAACAAGGATACCCAGCGCTGCCGAGGTGAAGGCCTTAGAGTTGGATGCGATTGCATAAAGAGTGTTTTCATTAGTCTTTTTCCCGGTGGCAATTGAACTTACACCGTACCCCTTCATGTGAACCACCTGCCCATCCTTGACCACGGCAACGGAAATACCCGGGACATTGAAGACCTTTAAGGTCTGCTCCGCAAGTTTGTCTATCTGTTCGGAGGTCAGAGGCTGCGACAATGCTGCGATGCAAACTGCCAGCAACAGTGAAAGTGAAAGTATCTTCTTCATAGGAAAGTTTTATTGAATGAGAGAATAAAGGTAGCAGAATTGCCCGAAAATGGCATCCTGTTGAACAACCGGTAAATGATTACTGAGAATTAAAGCATGCAACAGGCTTTCAATTGATGATTTTTCTCTGCCTCATGTCATACCTGTCACCCTGCCGGATCAAGTAAAAGAGAGACTCTTTTGCAGGTAATTTCTTCAGTTCGCTCCCTTCCCGGGACCAGAAATTCCCGTCATAGACAAGGATATATGAGGCTCCGAGCACCTGCAGAGTGTCACCAGTGACTATGGCGGCAGTATTCTCGTCGATGCTGATACCCAGAAGCCCGGGATGGGCCTTCAGAACTTCAAACATGTCAAACTGCCTGTTGCGGGCAAGCACATGCTGGTCAATGGCGATGTTGCTGATATAGCCGAAACCCTCCTGGTGGTCACCCATCATGACCTGGTTGTTTTGTGTGTCACCCCTGACGAGGAAAGAGCCCTGGATGGTTGCACCGGCGGATGAGCCGCCGATTACTCCTCCACCCTCCAGCACCCTGCGGAACATCATTTCCGAACGGGTGCCTCCGTAGGAATCGACAAGCCGCCACTGCCGCCCGCCGCCAAACCATACGCCGGCTGCATTCTCCAGGGGCTTTGTGAAGGCCTCGGTGTCTGCCGTATCCCGGCTGCCGGTATGCAATATGAAGACATTCTTGGCGCCCCGCGATTTCAGGAAGTCCGCGGCACTTTCCGGATAACTGCCGGCCCCTTCAGCAGTGGGTACAAGCACAATGCGTGCTTCCGGGCCTCCCGCCAGTTCTATGAAACGTTTTATGATCGTGTCTGACAGCCTGCCCCCGCCGGCAATCACCAGTGATCCGGAGGTGGGGCCGGAAGTGATGCTGTTTGCCTTTTCATCCTGTGAACAGATATTTCCTGCCAGCATGCACAGCAGCAGTGAAAAGATCGAAAAAACCTTCAGATTCATTCTTCAGTGATTTAAAACAGTTCTTCTCCGCCGATGCGGAACTCAAATGTATGAAATTTCCGTGATCCTTCAGGATGCTGAAGAGTATCGGCAGGGGACAAAGGCCGTTCAGGCAAATGCAATCAGTATTATCATTACAAGGGCACTGAAGGAGTTGAAGGCCATGAAGGCATACTTTGACCTGACGCCGTCAAAGCCTGCCCGGATGATCCCGGCAAAGGCGATGATGAAGGCAGTGTTGAGCAGGAACAGTATGATGGCGGCCGTGCTGCTGAAGGGCATGTAAATTGCGGTGAGCAGCCAGAGCAGGAGGGAGGAGCCTGTGATCCATCCCATGACGAGGCGCATGATGGAGGCTTCACTCATACGCGAGCGTACAGTTTTTATCCCTGCCTTTTCATATTCATCCCCGTACCGGATCAGCAGCAGCCAGAAGTGAGGCATCTGCCACAGAAACATGAACAGTGCGAACAGCAGGATCCTGCTGTCAGTCATGGCGCCGCCGGCCGCCGTATAGCCGATCAGCGGCGGCACGGCTCCTACAATGGCCCCGGGTATGATTGCAAGGGTGGTCCTCTTCTTGAGGCCGGTGTAGATGAGGTTGTACAGTATGACATTCAGGGCTCCAAGCAACACCGGCCACGTGCCGCCGCGGGCCAGAAGCACAATCCCTGCCAGCAGCACAACCACAGCCACCACCATGGCGGCCGGCGCCGCCAGCCTGCCTGAGGGAAGAGGCCTCCCGGCGGTGCGCTCCATAAGAGCGTCACTATTCCTCTCGGTATACTGGTTGAGCGCCGCAGCGCCTGACGAGAGAAGAAAGACACCCGCGGCAACGGGAATCAACCCGCCGGCGGAATAACCGTCATAAATCAGGTACCCGGTCACGGCTGAGAAAGCAACCGCCAGTGAGAGCTTCCACTTTGTTAGCTCAGCTATCATGGCGATTGTCATCCTCTCAGTTGGCATCCTTGCCTATCGTTTTGAGATACTCGGTCATGATGGCTATCTGCTCTTCGGTGAGCAGCTCGCGGTATGACTGCATGAGGTTCCTTGCAAAACCCTCGACAATCTGAAGGTTCGGGTCATAGATTGAACTTGTAATGTAGGCCTCATCAGCCGTCACAGTCTTTTGGGCGTTACCCTCGTTAACAGTTCGCTGAGCACCGTACAGTCCCGCAAATGAGGGACCGACCAGTTTCGCCCCGTCAAGTGAATGACATGCAAGGCATCCCGTTCCTCGAAGAAGTTTCAAACCTTCCGGTTCAGGAATGAAGGATGCTGTTTTAAGCTCCTCGTACCAGGCGTCGAACTCCGCCTGCTCCACTATTTTAGTCTTTGACACCATGGCCGAGTGCAGAAGCCCGCAGTACTCCGTGCACAGGATCTCATAGTCGCCGATATAGTTTGGAGTGAACCACAGGTAGTTGTCGTAACCCGGTATCACATCCTCCTTGACCCTGAATGCCGGTATGAAGAGACTGTGATTGACATCCTCAGACACCAGCTCGAGTTTAACCGGCTTGTTTATCGGGAGCACAAGTTCCTTCGACCTGAGGCTGTCACTGTAAATGAATTCCCATTCCCACATCCTGCCGATTGCTGTTATGACCATCGCATCGGCCGGTACCTTTCGCATCGGAGCAAAGCCTTTCCATCCGATCCAGAACATTAACATCACAAGAATAAGTGGCACAACCGTCCACAAAACCTCGAGCTTCATGCTCCCTTCGAACTGCTTCGCCTCCTTCCCCTTCTTGCGGGAAAAATGGATCACAGTCCAGATCATGAAGGCAGTTATCCCTACTATGAAAATGAAGGCGATTATAAAGATGAACAGGAATGCCTGGTCTACTCCTTCTGCAAGATTTGATGCTCCATTGAACATATCAGTGCTTTTTATCTGAAATAATAATCAATGAATGTTATTATAGTCACTACTGCAAACAGCGCAAACACCCCTGTCACAGCCAGCCGCAGAAAACGGTTCTCAAACTTCAGATGCATGAACTGGGTGAGCACAATGAAAACCTTGACGCTGGCAATCAGCAGTGCCACCGCCACAGTCAGGGCTCTAAGGTGAAATCCCGTGACAAGCACCGAGATTGCCGTGAGAAACAGCAGTATCACCAGCACAACAGTCAGCGATTGATAGGATGAGATATGTTTTTCGTCGTTGTTCATTTCTTTCTCAGGTTATAAGGTAAAGGAGAGGGAAGAGGAATATCCATATCAGGTCAACAAGGTGCCAGTAGAGGGCGCTGTTTTCAAGCATAAGGAACCTGCCGCTGTTCACTGCACCTGTTTTTACTTTCACCACGTTGATTGAGAGAAGGATCATCCCGATCAGGACATGCAGCGCATGAAGCCCTGTCATCATATAGTACAGCCCGAAAAACAGCAGTTCGCCGTGCGACATGTTTTTCAGAACCGGTGAACCGGGCCAGATGCCGTATTCAAATTTGTGTGACCACTCGAAATACTTGTTTACCATGAACAGGGCCGCAAGAAGAATTGTCACCAGCAACAGGAAGATGGTCAGACGTTTGTCTCCTTTCTGTATCGCGGTAAGCGCCATTGCCGCTGTCATACTGCTGACAAGCAGGAAGACGGTATTAATTGTACCTATGAACGCATTGAGCTCTTCAGCAGCCAGGTGGAAGTCAGCGGAATACTTTGCCCTGAAAATGGCATAGACGAGGAAGAGACCGCCAAACAGGAATAGTTCCGTGAATAGAAATATCCACATTCCCAGCTTACCGGTCTCGCTGTCAAGGTGTTCTGTATGGGTATGATTATCTGTCATGGATATCTTACGCTTTGTTCTGGTCCTTCGTTCCGAAGAAATATGGCTTCGCGGTTATCTCGGGAATCTCGTCAAAGTTCTCGTGCGGCGGGGGAGAGGGGATCTTCCATTCAAGGGTGACACCGTGCCATGGATTGGCCGGCGCCTTCGCCCCGCGCCTTGCGGCAACCATGAGATTGATTACCATGAGTATCAGCCCCGTTATGAGGATGAAGGCCCCGACAGTTGAGAGCACATGCCCTGTTTCAAACTGTGGCAGGTAATCGTACGAGCGTCTCGGCATTCCCTGTATCCCAATGATGAACTGCGGGAAGTAGAGAAGGTTGAAACCCACGAAATTGAATCCCCATGCAATGTTTGCAACCCTGTTGTTGTACATCCTGCCGTACATCTTCGGGAACCAGTAATGGATTGCCGCAAAGAAGGAGAATCCCATACCACCGAAGATTATGTAGTGGAAGTGGGCCACTACAAAAGCCGTGTCATGGGTCTGAACGTTCGTTGCGAGCGCACCGAGAACCAGGCCTGTGAAACCACCGATGAGGAACAGGAAAATAAACGAAATCGCGTAAAGCAAAGGTGGCTTGAGATCTATTGATCCGCCATACATCGTTGATATCCAGTTAAATACCTTGATTGCACTTGGAATGGCAACAATGAATGTAAGGAATGAGAAGAACCACCGTGCATAGTAGCTCATGCCGGAGGTGAACATGTGGTGGCCCCAGACGAAATAACCTACGAAGGCTATGGCAAGGCTGGAGATCACAATGGCACCGTAGCCGAAGACAGGCTTCTGGCTGAAGGTGGGGAAGATCTCAGTGACCACGCCCATAGCGGGAAGTATCATTATGTAAACTGCCGGATGCGAGTAAATCCAGAAGAGGTGCTGGAAGAGAACAGGGTCGCCGCCAAGAGCAGGGTCAAAGAACCCTATATTGAGAACCCTTTCGGCTATTACCATTATCAGTGTGATCCCAACAATAGGAGTGGCAAGCACCTGTATCCACGCCGTTGCGTAAAGCGCCCACGGGAAGAGTGGCATCCTCATCCATTTCATCCCGGGCGCTCTCATCCGGTGGATTGTGACAATAAAATTCAATCCCGTCAGAATCGAGGAGAAGCCAAGAATGAACGCCGCAGTCAGTGCCCAGATGACGCTTGTGGCCGACTCCACGCTGTAAGGTACGTAGAATGTCCATCCGGTGTCGGGTGGCCCGCTACCGAAGAACTGTGATGCCACTCCCAGAAGCGCTCCGATCATGTACAGATACCATGAAAAGAGATTCAGTTTCGGGAAGGCCACGTCCCTGGCCCCGATGAGTATCGGCAGGAAAAAGTTGCCGAATACTGCCGCAAGCCCGGGGATTACAATCACAAAGATCATAATGATCCCGTGTATTGTAAACATCCCGTTGTACGTCTGAGGTTCCATGATAGTGCGCCCCGGAGCTATCAGCTCGATACGCATCAGAAGACCCAGCGTGGCTGCCACAAAAAAGAAAAATATCACGGCATACAGGTACAGCAGTCCTATCCGCTTGTGGTCAGTGCTCAGGAGCCATGACCATATCCCTTTGTGCCTCCCCTGGTATTCCAGGTAACTTACCTCTGCTTCGTTTCCCATATTCAAACGGATTTATTTTTTTCTCCTCCTGACCAAAAGGATAACCATGATCAGCACCAGGAAGAATATTGTAATGATACCGACTATCCTTGTTACCTGCAGCGTGTATGTCTGACTTGCCGGGTTATAGGCAAAACAGTATTCAAGAATACGGTTGGCTGTCGGCCTGGCTATCCCTTTCTGGGCCTCAATGACCGCCATCTTCACATCAAACGGCAGGTAGGTCAGGCCATAGAGGTAGCGGGTGATCTTACCTGCAGGACTGACTACCATTATGACTGAAGGGTGTGCAAAATCAAGTCCCTGCGGAGTGTATTTATACCCGGCTGCGGCAGTTATGGCACTGATGTTTTCTTCAGTTCCCGTGAGGTAGATCCAGTCCTTCTGGTTCTCCTTGCTGATCCTCTGTACAAAGTTCTGCTTCTTTTCCCTCGCCTTCTCGGGA
>JAEYZD010000045.1 GCA_023430725.1 Bacteroidota bacterium
GCATCAGAGATGCTTTCAGGGACAGTGAACGTGATCAGCCTCATCCATCAGCGCCTGGCCACAAAAGAGAACATCTACCGATACCTTACCGGGGCGGTTATGTCGCTCTCGGCAAAAGCTCCTGAGGTCCCCGCTGAACCACTCCTCTCCGCTGAAACGGAACCGGAAGACCCTGACAGGGATTATGAAGAACCGGTCACTTTTACAGATGCGAATACATGTTTCAAATGCAAATAAGCCACCATGGAAAATTATATCAATAACTTCCTCTTCACCTATTTTCCGCACATATCCATTGCGGTCTTCTGGTTCGGACTGTTTACCCGTATCATGCTGGTGAACAAGAGCATCAAGGCCACATCCACTCAACTGCTTACCGACGGGAAGATCAGGATGGGCAGCAACCTGTTCCATGTGGGGATCATAGCTGTCTTTTTTGGTCACTTCACCCTGTTTATCCCTGCGGAGGTATACCATCTTGTAATGACTACCGAAACAAAAAGGATCATAGCACTTAGCTTTGGGACTATATTCGGACTGATTGCCTTTACCGGGATGATAATCCTGGCTGTACGCCGAAGCACCGACGAACGGTTGATACGAACCAGCCGGTTCCACGATTACTTCATTATTTTCCTTCTGATAGCGGAGGCGGGTCTGGGTCTCTTCTCGGTGTTTACAACAGCCACGTCGACGGTGGAGAACTATGCTGCTCTCGGAGAGTGGGCGGTTAAGATAATCTCATTCCAGCCTGATGCCGGTGCGGTACTTGCCGGGCACAGCTTTGTCTACAAGACACATATCTTCATAGGGTTGCTGATCTTCATGATCTTCCCCTACACCAAGCTGATGCACATGCTTGTATTTCCGATGGTCTATTTTTTCAGGAGGGGATACCAGCTGGTGAGAAAATGATAGGGTCCCGGCATATGCTCATACTGTCACAGTCTCCACCCGGATCACTCCGGTGGATGGCCTGCCTGTGATGTTCACCGTCACAGCCTCAGCCCGGTTCTCACCGGTGGCTGACCTGCCAGTAATTTTCACTGTCACAGCCTCTGTTCCAGTATCTCCAGTAACCGGGCGGAGGAGAGCCTCACGGGATTGTTTTTCACGTCTGACTGTGTACTTATTGCCTCCAGGTCACCGTGAACCAGGCCGTAGCTGCCCAGCCGGGGCAGGTTGAGCCGGTAGGTGATGGCGTGCAGATAGTCAATGAAAAAGTCAATGTAGTAGCTGTCGCTCTTCCCGGTGGCGTCAGCAAAGATCCTGCCCAGGGTTGCGTATTTTCCAAGAGCTGAATATGCTGTTGTGACAGTACTTTTTTCCGTGGCGGTTCCGTGCAGTACTGTTTTATGAAGCTCCCTGACATTCATATCATTGGCGGCGGCCATAAGGGTGCCGCATACCGCACCGTGAGGTATACTGAACAGCGCGCCGATTGATCCGGCCAGACCGTGCACGGCACCCAGCCCGGCATTGGCCAGACAGATTCCGGACATGAGCGCCGCATATGACATATCAGAGCGCGCCTTAAGGTCGTCTCCGTCAGTGTATGATTTCAGGAGAGACCGGCTTAAGGCCTTCAGTCCGTCAAGGGCCAGGGCATCGGTCATGGTGCCGGCCTTGTCAGAAAGATATGCCTCCGTGAGCTGTGTAAAGCAGTCCATTCCGGCAGCGGCTGTTATCTCAGGTGGACAGTCAAGAGTCAGCTCAGGATCAATGATTGCCAGGTCCGGCACGAAGTTGTCATGCCTCAGAGAGCGTTTGAAGCCCTCTCTGCCCACCCTGGAGATGACTGCGTTCTTCGTGGCCTCACTGCCTGTGCCGGAGGTAGTCGGTACTGCTATGAATGGCACTTTCGTCCCGGGATGCTCCCTGCTGCCTACTACCTCCAGGAATTCAGTCACTGATCCGTCAACTGTAAGCATGGCGGATATAGCCTTCCCGGCATCCATAACGCTTCCGCCTCCTATCCCCACGACAAGTGAGATACCAGCTCCCCGCAGTCGGCTGACCGCCTCGTCGATCACTTCAGGTGATGGCTCTTCTTCGACGGTTACATAATGGATCATTATTCCCCGGGCAGTGAGTTGATCACGGAGAAGCTCAGCCCGTTGTGAATCTGCAAATGATTGTCTTCCGGTTACCAGAATAATCTCCCGGCCGTATTCCGCAATTATAGCCGGAAGTGTGTTCAGTTTTTCCGGACCGAAAAGGATCCGGGGCAGGCGCGCGAAGATAAAAGGGTCTGGTATTGGCATCTGGTGAATGTTTTCCGGCACCAAGTTAATAAAAAGCAAAAAAAAGAGGGTGAAACTTTGCCACCCTCCCTTTATTATCCAACCCTGTATCACATACCGGTATATCCGTCACTGAGCGTCCTCATGAAGGCTACTATCGCCGCCTCTTCCTCAAGGGTAAGGCCAAGGTTGCCAAGCTCGTCCGAGTTGACAGTTTCAGGTACTTCGGCCATAGGCCAGTTTTCTGATTCAACGTCACGGGTATTGTAAAAATGAACTATATCCTCCAGTGATTTGAAATAGCCGTTGTGCCCGAAGACTTTTACAAATCCCTCGTAGGGTCTTTTGTCAACATTCCTAAGTGTAGGAACCTTATGTTTGCCGATCTCGTCTTCATAAGGCATTTCTATCGACTTCAGGAAACCGCCGAGGCCCATGTCAATCCAGGCCATTCCGTCAGGGTTGATCTCCTCGTCCATCATATAGAACGGGTTGTCAGGATTCTTCGGGATACCCAGGTTGTCATAAGTGAAGTCAGTGAAAAGAGGTGCAGGACCAGAACTCAGATGACACAATGCACATTTTCCTTTCTCCTCATCATTGAACAGTTCAAGGCCCCAGGCTTCCTGAGCTGTAAGCTCTGTCATGCCCTTCAGGTATGCATCGAACTTGGAGGAAAAGGGATTTACTTCACTGCTCTTCTCATAGGCAGAAATTGCACGGGCAATCTGCTCATAGCTCATATCCACGTTCATGGGATTGAAGTCATCGAAAACCATGGTGAAGAGATAAGCATACTTTGATTTTACAGCACGGTCAACGATAAATTTTGCAGTTGGGGCTGCCTGTTCAACCGGATTGAGGAACGGGCCCATCGCCTGCTCGGCAAGAGGATCGCCAAGGGTCCAGCCCGTGGCACGTCCATCCCAGAACATTCCTCCGATCCATAACTCCTCATCTTCATCCCAGTAAAGAATGGGGCTGTCGCCACCATAGGCAGCAGTAGGGGGTTTCCTGTTGCCGAAACGGTTTCCGATTGTTCCGGGGTAAACAGCAGTCATTTCATTGACCATTTCATCCGGACCTGTGAATCCTGCTTCAGGTGCATGGCAGGTAGCACATGACATCTTGCCGTTTGCAGATAAATTCTGATCAAAAAACAGGTTCTTGCCCAGAAATTCAATATCAGACAGACGTCCCTGATCCAGAAGAGGCACTTTTGCTCTCTTAAGATCAGCTGCCGAAGAGTCATCATTAACAATCTCCTTGCTGCAGGAGACAATCATCAGGCCGAACACAAGAAGTGCAACCGGCATCGTAATAAAAATCTTTTTCATAGGCGCTTGTATTATGGGGGTTAAAATCCGCATAGCTAAATTATTCCAGCTGTCGTTTAAAAATAGAAAAAAAGAGGAGAATTAAAATCTAAATTTAATCTCATTTTGACAAAGCGCCTGTTTTTATTGACAAATCTAAACGGCGTTGAAGAGGCGTTGAACAATCGGAAGTTTCACCCCTATAATTTCTCAGGAAGTTCAATGACATTGTATCGCACACCGAATCGTTCAGAAGCCATAAATTCTTTCACCGTATCTCTCCACTTCAGATAATGCCTCGTCTCCTTGTGGGCTGCAACGGCTTCTTCTGACTCAAACACCTCATAGATCATGAACCTGCATGGGTCATCAGCCTGCTGCAGTACATCGAACCTGATGTTCCCGGGCTCCATGACAGATCCCCTGTGGTTTTCCCTGATTGCCTCAATGAATTCCCCCAGGAATTCAGGCTTTACATTCACATAAACGCATGTTACAATCATACTTCTATCTCATCTGTTATAGTTATCCGGTTCAGAGAAGCTGAAGAATTATGCCCGGCCGGCAAATCAGACAATCTCTGCAGATGTTTCTATTCCCTTATACCTGCACGCCAGCCGGATCAGATCCGCATGCCTGCCGGCAGAAACAAGCAAATGATTGCCGAGGGGTTTTTCACGAAGCTGCTGCAGCGCCTCACGTGAAAGGCTGATCTCCACCTGTGTGCGGCAGGCATCTGCCAGGCGGGGCCGGCCGGTCACCCTGCCCTCGGCAACGAAGGCCCGGTCCAACTGCTCGGAAAACCGGTACACTGTAACGTCTGTCAGGTTCACCTCTCCGTTAACCGCGAGGGAATAACCTGTTTCATAATGGGGAGGCAGCTCAATGTTTCCTACAAAGTCAAACGGGGCTGTGCAGTGTGTGAGGATGAGAGATTCATCCGCAAGTCGCGTTGTATTGGCCATCCACGGTACGCTTCCTGTCAGCGCCAGGCCGACTGACATTCCCGCCATCGAAGCCGTGTCACCCTCACAGGCAGCCACAACCCCTTCAGCATTAAGCTGTGCCAGTGCAAGACAGGCAGTCACCTTCCGCTGCTGAACAAGGCTGAAGCACTCAACAGCTATCGCCCGGAGCCTGTTTACGGCCATCGCTCTGCGCAAAAGAGAGAGAACCATTGCTGCATCCTCCAGACCCTCGGGGCGTTGTCCTTCAAATCTGGACATCAGTGCCGGGTCCGGGGATTCACTGCTGTAATCAGGCATCCCGTTCCATGGGAAACCTGTCAGCTCAATACCAAAACGGTCCCGCAGAGTCAAAGCAGATACGTCCGAGGCCACAAGCCATTCTGATACTGTCCCCAGGAGCCCGGCCCTGGTTCCTGCGAGACTGTACATCGCACCTGCAACCCTTATCCAGTTGCTTAGCAGTCCTGACTCAAAGGCGTCTGCAGCATCGGAAAGCACTGCCCTCCTTCCGTTATTCACCATCCATGCCATCACCTCTGTAGCTGCAGCATAGGCATTATTGCCCCTGATGCTCAGCAAAAGCACTGGTCTTGAAGGATCAGCCAGTTCGAGTGCACGCCGTTCCGAGCCTCCGCTCATGAACAGTATAATATCAGGATGAATGTCCGTCATCCTGAAGACTCCCGGTGAAAGCAGACTGTTCATCAGCTCTTCAGCTCTGGAGGCGGTATCAGGGCTTGCTCCCCTGTGGGCTGCCCATGCTATGCCGGGGACATATTCATCGCTGGTACGGATTTTGCCGGTTTGAGTCATAAGATTATTGTTTTTCAGCATAAAAATAGAGTTTTAGCGTCAGAATCCAATATCACTGCAGATGGTCAAAACAGGTACAGGTTAATGAATTGAACATTTGAAGAATTATTATAAAAATATCATAAATGGGTATTTTTAAATCGGTTTTTTTATATTTACCGGCCATAAAACAGAAAAACAGAACTAATAACCCTACAAAAAAAGGCAAAATGAGAATCAGAAGAATATTGACAGTTACTGCTGTTGTTTTTGCACTTTTCAGTGTGAATCTCAATGCACAGGACAGGAACGAGGTTATTGCCGCCTACAATGAAGGCGCCAAGGCAATGCAGACCGATGTCCCTGCTGCCATCACATCTTTTGAAAAGGTGATTGAACTATCGGATAAAGTGGGCGAAACCGCCAACGACCTTAAACAGAAAGCCGTACAGGTCCTGCCAGGTTTGTATTACAAGCTTGCCGCAACCGCTTACAACGAGAAGAAGCCGGCTGCAGAAGTTATCGCAGCATCGAAACTGGCCGGAGCCATGGCTGAAAAGTACGGCAGCAAAACCCACGGGGAAAATTCAAAAAAGATACTCGTCAACGGATATTACAAGATGGCTACCGAGTTATTCTCGGCTAATGACTACGACAAGGCAATGCTTGCCTTTGACAGTGTGCTGGCAATAAATCCTGACCATATTGCATCAATCTACAATAAGGCGCTGATATACAGGAACCGTGATGATGCTGACGCCTATGAACAGACACTTGACCTCTTCCTTTCGAAGCTCGATCCCGCAAAGGATGCTGAAAAGGCAACCCAGGCAAAAGGCTCTGCACTGGAGTACTTCCGTGCTGCCGGTTCAAAAGCAAATACAGCCAACAAGCTTGATGAAGCTCTCGCTCTGCTGACAAGGGCTGCAAAATATGGTGACGACAAAACGATGTTCTATTTCTTTGCAGATGTTTACAACAAGAAGAGCAACTTCACCGAGGGAGCTGCATATGCCCAGAAGGGACTTGACCTTGAGACCGGTGATGCAGAAGCAAAAGCGATGTTCTACTACCAGCTTGCGGTTGCCCAGGCCGGCAAGGGTGAAACAGCAGCAGCCTGCGAATCATTCAGGAATGCACAGTACGGCCCGTTTGCAGAAGCCGCCAAAGCACAGAGGACAAATCTCAAGTGTGAATAAATAATGAACCTTAATACAAAATCCATAATAAAGGCAGGGAAGAAACCTCTCCGACGATGAGGGATTTTGTGTTCACATGAAGGCACGGATCTCTGGTTCGTGCCTTTTTTTATACGGTAACATTAGGCAATATGCTTGAAAGTGAACTTTTACAACTCATGAGGATTGACTCAACCTCCGGCAGAGAGAAGGAGCTGGCAGATTTTATCACAGGCAATTTTCACATTCCCGGAGCTGATCTTGAGATACAGGATGTTGACGATGGCACCGTCAACCTTTTTTACAGATGGGGTATCCCCGAAATCATCTTCTGCACCCACCTTGACACTGTCCCCCCGTACATTGAACCGGTAGCAGGAAAGAGCATGATTACCGGAAGGGGAGCATGTGACGCCAAAGGACAAATAATAACGGCCTGGAACGTCTGCAAGGAACTCTGCGCCGAGGGTGAGACCAATTTCGGACTGCTGCTT
>JAEYZD010000053.1 GCA_023430725.1 Bacteroidota bacterium
CCTCACTGAAGGGCTGATTTCTGACTTCAAAATAGAAGAGGTATCTCTCAGTACGCTGTATCGCCTCTTCAGTCAGCATGGGACTTCCACCCGGAACCAGGTAAGTGTTCAGGAGGAAGATCATTCCGAGCAGGATGACACGGGCATAAGGAGCGCCCGGTATCGGATTTGGCTTCAGATTCCGGGTAAATATCCGGATTCTGTAAGCAACTTTTAAACCCGAAGAAATCTGTTTAATTGTCTTCATGGCTGTTGGATTTGACTAACGGGACAAAGTTACGCCAGACCGGTTCGCAGCACAATACCCCGCCACTCCTATGGTGGTATTTATGAGCATTTTACAAGGAGGGCTCGTCAAATTTTCACGGTGATTCACAGGCCTCAGGGAACCTCCCGGGGTTAAAAAAACGAGCTTCGTCAAAAAGTGCTCTATTTTTATGTAACCTGGCACAATCCGGGACTTATCAGGCCCCCGGCAAATTGTATATGACTAGTTATCTGCCTGATAACTTTCTCCGGGATTCATTATGCCTGAATCCCCTGTTTTGACCAACCGAAGTTTAGAAAAGATGAATTTTTTAGGCTGATTCGCTTTCCCGGCTGTAAAATTTGCAATAGACGTACGATTATTATATATTTGTACGTATATATTGCGAAAATGGACACAAAACTGACAATAAAGCTTGACAGCGGTGTAATAATCCGGGCAAAAAGATATGCAAGATATCGAAGGACAAGCCTGTCGAGACTGATTGAGTCTTACCTTGACTCTGTCACAAAGGACGAGCCCGGGGATATTGAAATCACACCCCTGGTCAGGGGCCTCAGCGGAGTAATCAAATTACCCGAAGACTTCGATTTCAAGAAAGAGCGGTCAGATTACCTCATCAGGAAGTATTCATGAAAAAGGGTTTTCTTGACACCAATATAGTATTGGATCTGTTGGCAAAGAGAATCCCTTTCTACTCTGAGGCAGCCATGCTTTTCTCCCTGGCAGACAAAAAGGAGATATTACTTTCAATATCCGCACTCTGCCTTGCTGACACAAATTATATTCTCTCAAGACAGCTCCCGTCGGCTAAGGTCCGAACAATATTAAGGAAATTCAAGGTGCTGGTTAATGTACTTCCGCTTGATGACAAAATCACTGATCTTGCCCTGAATTCAGACTTTCAGGATTTTGAAGATGCAATTCAATATTATACTGCCCTGGCAAACGACCAGGACCTTATCATAACGAGAAACCAGGCTGACTTTAGAGAGAGCAAGCTTCCGGTAATGAGTGCCGGCGAGTTTCTGGAATCATTGATCAAAATCGATTGACGAATCTGTCAGCCAGACCAGAACAAAGGCACACTATGATGCTGTCATGAATGATAGCAGGGACCGGAGACCAAACTAGACTTCGGGGGTGTGGCCGACCAACAAATCCGGGTTACTCCTTCCTGAACCTGACCCGGGTCACTTCATTGACCCAGCCACCGACGTTGAATACGGCGCCCTCATCCAGGATGCGGCGGTAAAAACACTCTTCCCTCGTGGGAAAGAGCTGTGACCAGGCCCTGAATTTCGGCTCTGCCTCCTGCCTCAGGGAGGGATCAGCCTTAACGGCCGACTCAAGGTAATCAACAGCTACCCAGTAGGCGGTGTGATTGTCAAACGAATTGCCCAGCTCGGCGCCGGCATAACACTCGGCAAGAATCATCAGAGCCCGCGTATTGCTGTTGTCGAGCTGCCATGCATGCTCGGCACGATTGCGTGCCTCCTGCCTCCTCCCCTGTGCCAGATCAGTCATGGCAATCCTGTTGAGTACCGCGGAACGGGAAACCCTGCTTGTATCCCTGTTATAGGCTTCCGTAAAATAGGAGGTAGCCCTGTCACTGTCGTTCCGGGCTATGTTAAGCTCTGCAAGCCGCAGGGCGTTTTCCACCGAGCGGTCATTGGCAAACATCTTGACCGCTACATTGTAATACATATCTGAAGAGTTGCAGCCCGCCTCATTGAGCATGTCATAAACCTTACCAAGAAAAGCAGCATCGCGGAAATTACGATCGACCTTCCCGGAGTAAAGCGTCTCAAGCCCTTCACACGTCATAGCGCCGCTGGTCCGGTAAAATGTCTCCATGTTCAGCAGGTCTTCCTCATTGCTGCAGTTTACAACACCCGACTCAATACGATGGTCAACCGTTCCGATTGAGGTGATAAAGGTCTGTCCCATCTCACCGGAATCTATGATCCCCATTGCGTACAGGCTGGCAGCCACCGTGGCAAGCCGTACAAAATGACTGCATTCCAGCTGGTCAGGATAGCTTTCCGCCCCCTCGATCAGTATATTATAGCAGAGCCCCAGATAATCCGGGTCATCACCCGCCAGCTCCATCAGCAGGTCGGTCTTGCGAAGCTCGCTGGCAGCACGGTTGCCGAAATAATAGGAACGCTGCGTAAGTATCATCATTATGGAGTCGATATACTCCCTGCTTCCCGTCAGGTCAAACATCTGCCTGAAAAGAGTCTCTCCGTCAGCGTATATCTCCTCTGAGTGATCAGGGCAGCCGGCAAGCGCCTCCCTCCATGATCCGAGAGCAGCACCTGTGTCGCCCTGCGCCAGGGCTGACCTGTAAATTGATATCATTTCAGGACATCGCACGGAGTCAGGAACATCGCCGGTTACAACACCACTTCCGGTGACACCCTGGCCAGCAACGGCCGAGGGAAGAACCATAATAAACGCAGCAGTCAGAATCAATACTGACCTCCATCCTTTTTCAATCATCAGTGCCATACCTTGCAGAACTTTTAAATCCGGGTTCCTTATCAATATAATAACTCTCATCAGATAAAATTCGTATCCGGAGTCTGTACCTGAACCAATATTTCATCGAACCGGCAGACCCTGATATGGTACTGTGAAGATAAACGCCTTACTGTCAGCAATTTTTTTCGTGCAGAAGCGTTATAATTCAAGTAACACAGGTATAATACACAATCATGTTCTACAATTATCATATAATGAGCCTGCCGCATGAGAGGATGTACCTGATGAACACAACGAAAGACGTTGTAATCAGGTCTTCTCCCGGGAAGTCAAGCAAGTTCTATGCGAAAGAGAGAGGCGGAAAGGAATTTGAACTCCACCACCTGAGTGACCTGCTGCATGATACGCTCAAGGCAGCGAAAAAAATCACCCGCTCGCAATACTTCCTCTTTTAGCAAACCGCTTTTCTGATCCTGACAGACCGGACAAAGGCAAAAAGAGCTATTTTTGGGTTCCCGGAAATCCAGGGGA
Organism: Bacteroidota bacterium; assembly: GCA_023430725.1. Lineage (GTDB taxonomy): Bacteria > Bacteroidota > Bacteroidia > Bacteroidales > VadinHA17 > SR-FBR-E99. The sequence continues at coordinate 3,287 of JAEYZD010000053.1, forward strand.
AAAAGGATTGCCCGGAAAAACCCTTGACTGATCCAGGAAGATGCGCTGCACAACACCTATCCATAAGTATACCCTCACTCTCGTTCTCGCTTTCATACTCACCGGCGGCAGCATAAACGGCCAGATTGAATTCAGCACCGGCTCTTCATACAAATACCTCAAAGGCTCCTCTGCCGCCACCCTGCCGGCTGACTGGATGACACCGGCATACAATGACTCCGGCTGGAGCCAGGCCAACGCCCCTTTCCGTTACGGTGACGGCAGCGGGGGAACGGTTCTCGGTGACATGATAAACAGCTACTCCACGCTGTATCTCAGGAGTAGTTTCAACGCCTTCTCCACTGACAGGATAAAGACAATACGCTTCAGGGTCAATTATGACGACGGGTTCGTCATCTGGGTCAACGGCACAAGGGTTATGAGCAGGAATGCACCTGCGACACTTTCACATTCAGCTCTCGCACCCGCGAACCATGAATCGGGCACCTTTGAGCTTTACAGCCTCGACTCATCCGAAGTGTCCCTTATCGACGGGACTAATCTGATCTGCATCCAGGCTTTCAATGTAACCCTCAACAGCTCCGACTTTTTATTTGACCTTGGCATCGATGCTGCGCTGTCACAGCCCGAGGTGCCTGACACCCTCTCCATAAGCTTCAGTCATGAAGCAGGATTCTTCGATGCACCCTTTGACCTGGCACTCACCCCGGGCGAACCCGGATACGAGCTGGTCTATACCATTGACGGCAGCAACCCGCAGACATCCCCTGCGGCAATGCGCAGCAGCACTGCAACCACGGTCAGGGTTGATCCTGACATCACTGCCGGCCGTCCGCGCACACCAGTATTCATTGTCCGGGCATCGCTGGCCAGAGCCGGCTATTCCCCTTCGAGGCCGGTGACAAAGTCGTTCATTTTCCTTGACAAGGTACTGTTGCAGGGGCATCCGGGGGGCGACTGGCCGACATCTTCTGTAAACGGACAGGTAATAGATCTGGAGATGGATCCCGATGTGATCAATGATTCGCGTTACAGCCCTCATATAAAGTCAAGCCTGAGGGATATACCGTCAATCTCGCTGGTCACTGACAATGCCAGCCTCTTCAGCCCTTCGGAGGGCATCTACGTAAATGCCTACATGCACGGTGAAGAATGGGAGCGCCAGTGCTCCCTGGAACTCATTGACACTGACAACACGGTGGAATTCAGTGTGAACGCCGGCGTGCGGATCCGCGGAGGGGCCAGCCGCAAACCGGAGAACCCCAAGCATGCCTTCAGGCTCTTCTTCAGGAAGGAGTACGGACCTGGCAAGCTTCAGTATCCGCTTTTCGGCGATGAGGGAGCCTCAGAGTTCGACAAGGTGGACCTCAGAACAGAACAGAACTACTCGTGGAGTATGGACGGAGACTCTCACAATACCTTCCTCAGGGATGTATTCTCGAGGGACACGCAGCGCGACATGGGCCAGCCTTATACCCGTAGCCGTTATTATCACCTCTACCTCAACGGCATGTACTGGGGCCTTTATCAGACCGAGGAGAGGGCCGATGCTGACTATGCGGAGACCTATTTCGGCGACAGCGAGGATGACTATGACGTCATCAAGGTCTCGGTAGAGGCATGGCCATATTTCAACGAGGCAACGGACGGCACGATGGTATCATGGCAGGATCTGTGGAACAGGTGCGTACGCGGCTTTGCATCCAACGCAGACTACTTTGCCCTGGAGGGAAAGGACCAGAACGGCAAGCCTGTGAAGAATACCCGTGTGTATGTTGACATTGACAACCTGATTGATTACATGCTTGTGATCTTCTACACCGGCAACTTTGACGCCCCGGTCTCGGCCTTTGCCTCCAACTCAATGGCAAACAACTATTACGCTATTCAGAACAGGAAGAACAAGGGGGAGGGATTCGTCTTCCTGGCCCATGATTCGGAGCATTCGATGTTTGTCAGCCGCTATTCGCTGAGCGATGGCATCAACGAGAACAGGGTGACAATCAATGACCCGGCGATGACGGCATCGGGAATCAGCAACTTCCAGCCGCAGTGGCTTCATCACAAACTGATGTCAAACGCTGAATACCGGCTTCGCTTTGCGGACAGGGCCTTCAGGCATTTTTCGGCCGGCGGATCACTACATCCGGGACGGTGCATCAACCGGTTCCAGGCGAGGAAACAGCAGGTTGACAAGGCAATCATAGCAGAATCGGCCCGCTGGGGAGACTCAAAGAGCTGGAACCCGAAGGACAGGATTGACGACTGGCTTCCCGAGGTAACTGATCTTGAGAACAATTTCTTCCCGGTGAGGTCAGGCATAGTTGTCAGCCAGCTGAAGTCGGCAGGACTCTACCCTTCCCTTGAGCCAACGGTTGTGAAGGAATCGGGCCTGACGCTGGCAGATGAGCGGACATTATCTTCGCCGGTGACCGTTACCCTCGAGAATCCCAATTCCAGGGGTCAGATATACTATACAACCGACGGCAGCGATCCGAGGCTTCTCGGCGGAACCGTATCAGGCAAGGCCGTGGCGGCGCAGCACGGATCGGGCCTCGTGATCTCCGCCTCGACAATTCTCAGGTCACGCATACTCGACAACCAGGTCTGGAGCCCCTTGAAGGAGGTGCGGTTTACGGCTGTGAACGAGGATTATTCGTTTCTCAAGGTTACCGAGGTGCATTATCACCCGGCAGACCTTATAAGGGGCAACGATACTGTGGACGGCAAGGACCTGGAATTTCTCGAACTGAAGAATACAGGACGGAATGCTGTCAACATAGCCGGTCTCACCATTGATACGGCTATTTATTACAAGGTGCCCGCGGGGATTATGCTCCCGCCGAAGGGATTTTATGTGATAGCCTCGAAACCCGAGGAGTTCTACGCTGTTTACGGGATGAGACCCAGCGGCAACTACAGCGGCAACCTTGCAAATTCAGGTGAGTTTGTGCTTGTGAATGACCCGAACATGAACAAAATTCTGTCATTTACCTTCTCAGATGACTCACCGTGGCCGGTTGAAGCTGACGGTAACGGCTACTCTCTGGTATCACAGATGGGAGACCCCACTGGTGATCCGGACATGGCGTCATACTGGAGACGCTCGGCAAACACCGGCGGATCTCCCTTTGCCAATGATCCGGTCTCAACGAACGCAGAAGAGCTACTTCAAAGGCAATGGGGTAAGCTTACTGTTTTCCCCAACCCGTCATCAGGAGTTATTGTGGTGAGCCTGGGTGAGGAGCTCAGCAGCACGGTCACCCTCAGATTTATCTCGGTCGCCGGGGTGACTGCCCTTGTGAGGGAGACCGGCGGCACTGAGGTGATTGACCTTGCCGAAGAGGGCCTTGCACCCGGAGTATACACAATAGCTGCGGAGCACGGGGGCGTATCGTACAGAACAAGGCTTGTTTACATGCCGGACAGGTAATATCAGTATAAGCGGAGTGCAGATGCGGGATTTTGTAACCACTTATGTATAAATTTGCATTCTGCCGGGCAGAAAGTCAGCATGAAGAGGAGAACTATGAAAATCGGTTTACGCGCAGCGGGGCTCCTGCTCCTGCTGTACATGCTGAGTTTCACATCGTGTGACAAGGTCAGTATCTGCTGGTACTGTGAGAACAAGCACGATCCCAGTGAATGGCAGCAGGTATGCAATTCAATGACCAAGACCAAGCTTGAGTCATACGGTTATGAGTGCACCCCGTTCTGATATGCCGGTCACGCTGCAGTAAAAAGGCTGCGCCGTGCACTTCACCCCGGCCTGCCGCCGTACCCCGGCCTCTCAGTCAGCCTTCATCCTGCCCGGTCCGAGCATATTCTCGGGTGCCAGTATCTGGTCGAGCTTCTCCCTGGAAAGGAGATTTTGGCGCAGCACGAGTGAATAGACGCTTTCGCCGGAGCGAAGCGCTTCGCTGGCGAGCTCATTTGCAGCCTTGTATCCCAGCCATGGCACGAGAGCGGTAACCAGCCCGATGCTGTTCTCAACCATTGACCTGCAGCGTTCCTCGTTGGCAGTGATTCCATCCACGCAGCGGTACCTGAGCGTATTCATCCCGTTGATAAGCATCTCCACCGCCTCGAAAACGCTGAGCACGATGATGGGTTCGAAGACATTCAGTTCGAGCTGCCCGGCTTCCGAGGCGATTGTTACGGTCAGGTCGTTGCCGATTACCTTAAAGGCAATCTGGTTTACGACCTCCGGGATGACGGGATTGACCTTGCCCGGCATGATTGACGAGCCGGGCTGCATCGGGGGCAGGTTGATCTCGTTGATGCCGGCGCGGGGCCCTGATGAGAGCAGACGCAGGTCATTGCATATCTTGGATATCTTTATGGCCAGTCGCTTGACCGCCGACGAGTACATGACAAAGGCACCGGTGTCCTGTGTTGCCTCCACAAGGTTGGATGCCAGCACAAGATCAAGGCCGGTGGTTCGCCTGAGATGCTTTATCACCTTGTCTGAATAGCCCGGCTCGGAGTTGATCCCGGTACCGATGGCTGTGGCACCCATGTTGACCTCGAGGAAGAGGCTGGCATTCTGGTTCAGTCGCTCCGTCTCCTCGCCAAGTGTCACTGCATAGGCTTCAAATTCCTGCCCCAGGGTCATCGGCACCGCATCCTGCAACTGGGTCCTGCCCATCTTGATCACATGCGAAAACTCCTTTCCTTTCTTCCTGAATGACTCAACCAGGGTCTTCAGCACCGCAACCAGCTTCCTGTTTGAATTGTAAAGGGCGATCTTTACAGCGGTGGGATAGGCATCATTGGTTGACTGCGAAAGATTTACGTGGTTGTTGGGATGACACCGGAGGTAACTGCCCTTCGGTTCACCCATAATCTCAAGTGCCCTGTTGGAAATGACCTCATTGGCGTTCATGTTTGTGGAGGTGCCGGCACCGCCCTGGATCATGTCAACAACAAACTGGTTGTGATATTTGCCGTTTTGCAGTTCACGGCAGGCCATGACAATGGCATCACGCACCTCCTGTTCCAGCAGTCCGAGCTCAAAATTAGCCTCGGCAGCAGACTCCTTTACCAGCGAAAGAGCCTCAATCAGCTGCGGGAAAAAGTTCAGTGTCACCCCTGAGATATTGAAATTTTCAACTGCTCGGAGGGTCTGTACACCGTAAAATGCTTCGCCCGGAACCTCCCTCTCACCCAGAAGATCGGACTCAGTGCGGGTGTTACCGGCCTCATACTGTGCTGCATACCCTGGCAGACGGGTGTTGGCGTTCCTCATCCTCCTGGAGATGATGCGCGTTATGTTCAGAAGTATCTTAAGTGTGGTGGATGGGCTCCTCTGAAAGAAATCGCGGTTAATATCCAGCAGCGTGGCAGCCTTGACCGTCCTGGCAGAGGTTGTGTGCAGTGAACCTGCCTCCCAGATACCCTCTCCGATGAAATCACCACGGCCAAAGAGTGCAAGCCTTACATCGATACCGTATGGGTTCTTCTTGAAGAGCTCTACCTCTCCTTCATACACGACAAAGATGTCTTCCCGGGGGCTGTTCTCGCTGAATATGACCTCACCGGGAGAGCATCGGTTCTCCAGGATATGACCTGCCAGTTCTCTGAGTTCCTCTCCTTCGAGGCCTCTGAAGAGCTCTACTCCCGCCAGAAACTGTGATATTTCGGTTTTGTCCATGATACTGTGACTGTAAAAATTTTAACTATCTGAAAGTGCCTGTTTTCCCGGGTCAAGATATAGCAATTAAAGCAATGTTAACAAGAGAAAATTCCTGTTGGCCCGCTCCTTATGTCAGTCTGCCCCGGATGCACCACTTCGATCATTATTTGTATCTTGTACCCCCTAATCATGTAGATGCCTCCGGCGATGAGAAACAGTTTGAAAAGAATCGGCTCTGTGGCAGTGATGATGCTGTACGGGCTGGGTCTTGCGGGACAACGAGAGGTACCCGTCAACGGCCCGTGGGAAGACGAGAAATTCTTTAATGCAGGGTACAGCCTCGGGTTTAATGCAATGAGCTTCAAAATCAATCCATCGGATCAGTTAAGGGCGGTTGACTCACTGTATCCCTCCGGCGTCAGTGTATTCCCGGGAATCAATATCCACCTGGCCCTTAATTTCAGGATCAACCAGTTCTTCGACATAAGGCTCCTTCCGGGCATCTCCTTCGGTCAGCGAAACCTGAATTTCTCTTCAGACAGCCCGGTTGATACAGTGTTTTCTCCACAGAAGCTGGAATCCAGTTTCATTGAGGTCCCACTGCTACTCAGGTACGGCTGGAGGATGCAGAACATAAAACCGTACCTTATAGGCGGGGTCAATTACAGGTATGACTTCTACGCCCAGGACCGTTACCGGATAGAAAGGCCTGTTTATCTCAGGCTGAACAAACCGGATATTTATTACGAGGCGGGCGCCGGTGTAGGCTTTTACACGAAGAGCATAAGGCTGTCCCTGGAGCTTAAAATGTCCAACGGAATCAAGGATGTACTGGCCCGTGATCCCCATCCGGAGTACCCTGAATACACCAACTCAATTGCTTCCCTGAAGTCGCGAATGTGGGTGTTTTCACTGCACTTTGAATAGCCTCGCAACGGATGCTGCCGGTACTCTCCGGCAGGACATATTACTGACATTGCGGCAGTTGATCCCCCTGCAGGGATGTAATCTAAGAACTCAGCCCATTTGTCCTATGATCCCCTAGGTTGGTCAAAAATATACTGCATTTCATGCTTCCGGAGCTCATTTAATGAGGTTAATTCGCGAAATTTGGGCAGGCGAGTGAAAAATACGGGCTGTTGCAGCCTCCTGCCAAACTGACCATATCAATGAGATACAACTATAAAAACCTCTTTGCGTCGCAGCATGAAAAGTTCACTGCGATATTGGGTCAGGATTACTTCTCATCACTCCTGGTTGACGATGACCTTTCAGATTCAGCCGTAATTGTAACAGACAAAAGGGTCTATCAGGTAGGTAAACTGTATGAATCGCGCCAGCGAGGCAGTATCGGAAGCCTCAGGGCAGGCAGTGGCAAGAAGATTGTAAGTCTGCTGGATATCACCGGAACCAGCAGCAAGGAGGTTTCAAGACCTCTCGCCGGGTCAGCACTGATTGCATTCGGAGTTCTGTCTGCCACACTCGGTCTTCTCTCAGACGTCAGACAGTCCACGTACATAATGCTTGGAATCGCTCTGATATCAATTGCCGGAGGTGTCTGGCTGATCCTGAAGCTCAGGAAAAGGTATCTCGTGATTGAATATGCCGGCGGCAGCATGGTACAACCGGTCAAGTTCATCACTGATTCCGAACTCAACCTCTTCCAGGGCATTATCTCCGACGAAAAGGAGAAACTGATATCAGGTGCCTCAGACAGCAAGGAGTGCCCCAACTGCGGTGAAAAGATACAGCTAAGTGCAAAGATATGCCGCTTCTGCGGTGAGGAGCAGAAGGAACTGTCCTCCGAAGAATCAAGATAAAAACCTTCTGATCAGCTTTTAACGGTTGACGGCACCAGGGGCCGTCATGATGCATGTACTCCTATACCCCAAGGCTTTTAAGGGCCTCCAGGACAAGGAATACAGGCCAGACAATAGCCTTCAGGAATCCGAGAACCCCCATCCAGAATCCTGTGGCCTGCCCGATGAAATAAATGGCTGCACCTATCAGTCCCAGACCATATACGGCACCTGACGACGGTGAGCACTCCTGCATTCTGTCTTTCATTGCTACTTCTTTCTTTTGTTTGGTTTAATGTAAACAAAATTAAATATTTTACCGGCATAATCCTCCATTTTGTCCGCCGGCAGAACATTTATCCTTTTCAGCGGTTATTTTATCAACTGCAGGCCGGAGTTCGTCAAATCGGAGTTAATCTCCGTCAGCATTGTGAAAGTGCAGAAAATGCCGAATAATGGCTGTCAGAAGCATGAATTGCTAAAAAGTGAGAATATCTGTCAATCAAATTATCTTTGCATATGGCCTGCATCGTCTCTAACTTGTAACTTTTTAGGACAGACAACAGGCGCCTGGTCTGATAAATGAATATGAATGGCAAATAAAAGCCCAATAAGAATCCTGCTCCTGGTATTGCCCATTCTGACGGCCTTCAGCATTCCGGCGGGAAGCCTGAGTGGCACTGAATCATCTCCGGCCGGACTATCAGTCAACCCGGCTGTAATGATCATGCAGGCCTTCCCAAATGATTTCGGGGATGCCCCTGCAATCTACGGATCTGCTGATCATGTCATGGACGGGCGACGTTATCTCGGAGGAGAACCTGACGGTGAAGCGTCACAGCTCTATTCCGATGAGGCCAGCGGTGATGACCTGACCGGAAGGGATGATGAAGACGGGGTGACTATCCCGGAACTGAGACAGGGAACAAAAGCAACTCTGAGGATCAGCATCGTAACCCAGTATCCATATGTATGTTATCTTAACGGTTGGGTAGACTGGAACGGTGACGGCGACTTCAGAGACAGCAATGAACGAATAGCCAGGAATATAAGGCGAACAAGCTCAGTAAACTACAACCTGGATATCGAAGTCCCGGCTGATGCCATAGGGTCAAGGCCTACCTTTGCAAGGTTCAGGCTGGGACCCAGCACCGAATCACCTACCGGAACCGGGTCATACGGTGAGGTTGAGGATTACATGATAAAGATTGCCTGCAACGGGCCGGAACCTCCGAGGATCGGCCGGATTACTCAGCCATCATGCGAAACGGCAACCGGCGGTGTGGTCCTTGAAGGCCTCCCCGGTACAGGTCAGTGGACTCTGACAAGGCTGCCTGACGGAGAAACCCTCACAGGAAGCGGAACAACATATACTGTGGACGGTCTTGAGCCCGGCACATGGTCATATACAGTGACAAACCAGAGCGGCTGCACATCAGTCCCATCAGCGCAGATAGGCATTACAACCCCACCGGAAATTCCGGCAGCACCGGTGATTTCTGCCACAGTACAGCCATCCTGCACAGTATCGACGGGCACTGTATCACTCAGCGGACTACCCACTGAGGGCACCTGGACAGTCCGTCTCTACCCGGGCACACGAAGCTTTAGCGGCAGCGGCACAACACTTAATGCAGATAATATAGAGGCAGGGACATGGTATTTCACAGTCACAAATGCATCAGGATGCACTTCAGCCCCCTCTGCCAATGTTGTGATCAATGAACCGCCGGTAGTTCCATCGCCTCCGGTGCCGGGAGCAGTCACCCATCCCTCATGCAGTTCCCCCACCGGAACGGTTCAGCTTTCAGGCCTCCCGTCTGCCGGCACCTGGAGTGTCACCGGCACGCCGGGAAACCTTGTGACAACCGGCTCAGGCAGCAGTGCGCTCATAACGGGCATCCCGGCCGGAACATTCACCTTCACGGTGACAAATGAAGAAGGTTGTACTTCAGGTCCCTCGCAGGCCGTAGTAATCAACCAGGGGCCTCTGCTGCCCGATACTCCTGTAATTGGTGCCATTACCCAGCCATCGTGCAACATCTCTACAGGAAGCGTTTTCATCTCCGGTCTGCCTGCCCCCGGTTCGTGGACCCTCACGCGCAATCCTGACGGTGCCACATATACCGGCACCGGGGTAAGCACAACGATAACGGGCATGCAGCCCGGGACCTATACATTTACCGTTACCGGTACCAGCGGCTGCGCTTCACTGCCTTCACAGCAGGTCATAATCAACATACAACCACCTACACCAACACCACCGGTGCCGGGGACCATCACCCAACCAACATGCGACTCGCCGTCCGGGAGTGTGGTGATTACAGGTCTTCCTGCCGAAGGCTCCTGGACCCTGACCCGCTTTCCGGGAAGCGTTACTTCCAGCGCGTCCGGCACAACTTTTACAGTTACCGGGCTTAACCCCGGATCTTATAACTTCACTGTTACAAATGCCGGTGGATGTACCTCAGCAGTATCCGCTGACGTGGTAATCAACCCGCAGCCAGGTCCGTTCCCTACGCTTGTGATCCATAATCCCGACCCTTTATGTCACCCTTCCACGGCTGACATTACAAGACCCGCAGTCACTGCAGGCTCAACACCCAACCTGACATACACCTACTGGAGGGATGTACAGACGACCCAGCCTCTGAATAATCCGGCATCGGCGCCGGCGGGCACATACTACATAAGGGGAACTATCCCCGGCGGCTGTTCTTCGGTAAGCCCTGTGACAGTCTATATACTGCAGCCACCTGTTGCAGACGCCGGACCGGACCAGGAACTGACATTTGTCTTCACTGCCACGCTCGACGCTGCAGAGCCTGACGAATTCACAACCGGGATCTGGACAGTGGTATCAGGAACAGGTGTTGTTGCCAACCCGGACAGGGCAAAAACCACAGTCAGCCAGCTTGTACGGGGCGAAAACAGACTTACATGGACAGTGTCCAACGGGGTATGCCCCGAGTCGGCTGATGACCTTCTGATAACCGTCAGTAACATTGAAGTGCCTTCACTGATTACCCCGGACATGAATGGCCTTAATGACTACTTTATGCTTGAAAATATTGATCTGCTCGGCAAGGTTGAATTAACAGTATTCGACAGAAGGGGGGCATTTGTCTACGGTAATACGGATTACAACAACATGTGGCACGGTACCGACTACAACGGCAGGTCCCTTCCTGATGATGTATACTTCTACGTTATCGAGGCTGAGAACGGTATGGCAATCAGCGGATATCTTTATATACGAAACTGATTTTCAAAATATAAGTCCAATAAAAAAGTCCGGATTGCTACCGGACTTTTTTAATTCACAATACAATAACCAGGATCATTTGCCGGCACCGGCTTTCTTGTACCACATAAACCAGGTGAGCTTGTAGAAGCCGTCAGGAACATTCT
>JAEYZD010000091.1 GCA_023430725.1 Bacteroidota bacterium
GACTGACGGCTGGATCACCGTTTCTTACCCGTTGTCAGAGTTCAACTATGCTCCAGATGGCTCGGTCAGCGCGAACAAGCTGACGCCTGAAATGATGCGTGGCCTGACATTCTATGTCTGGAACGGCGGTGTTGCCGGGAAGGACTGCAATCCGCACATATGCATAGACAACATACGCGTTGTACCGAAGTAATATCAACTGAAAAAAGAATTGCAATGCATAAAATTCAGATAAAATTCCACAACTGGGCCCTGCTCATCGCAACACTCTGCGTTGTCAGCGCCGGTCTCCTTGTCACCTCATGCGAGGGCAAGGAAGAGGAAGATACCAAGGTGGTTCTCCAGAGCTTCGGGCCAATGCCTATTGCCAGGGGAGCCGAACTTAAATTCATCGGACTGAACCTCGATAAGGTGACATCCGTGGTGTTGCCAAATGACATCACAATCACAACCTTTACAAAGAAGGAGCCGACCCTGCTGACCCTTACTGTTCCACAGGAGGCTATGCCCGGATACGTTATGCTGAAGACTCCTGACGGCAACATCACAACCAAGACCACTATCGGTTTCTCGGAACCCATATCAATCGCCGGCTTCACCCCTGCAACAGTAAAGGCAGGAGATGTGCTGACAATAACGGGTGACTATCTCAATCTTGTCGGTGAGGTAATACTCTCCGACCGTATTGTGGTCTCTGAGGATGATTTCACGAGTCACACACGTACCGAGATCAAGCTGGAGGTGCCTGCAACGGCACAGACAGGCAAGATAGCAGTTTCCAACGGAGAGGAGGAGCCGATCATAGTATACTCGGCCGCAACACTCAACGTGACGTTGCCTGCTTTCACCTCGGTGACACCGAATCCTGTAAAGGCAGGGACCAACCTTACTATTGCCGGTACAAACCTTGACCTTGTCCTCTCCGTCAAGCTTGGCGGCGGCAAGGTGATTGAGGCTGAGGACTTTGATACCCACAGCGCCACCCAGATAGTCATTTCCGTGCCTGAGGACACAAAGGACGGCAAGGTTATCATGGTACCGGCTTCAGGAGTTGAGGTGACCTCTGCAGCTGATCTGGTTATGGTGATCCCCACGGTTGCAGTTACCCCGGTAACACTGAAGAACGGACAGGATATAACGGTCACGGGAACCAACCTTGACCTTATTTCAAGTGTTGTCTTCGGCGGGAACAAACAGGGTACGATCAAGGCCGGCGGCACCGCCACCGAGATACTGGTGACTGTCCCGGATGACGCCGTTGACGGAGTTGTAAGCTTCTTCACAAGAGCAGACAAGGAGATTACAGGTCCTAATCTGACCATGATTGTCCCTGCTTTCTCATCATTCAGCCCCACCTCGGCCAGGGCAGGTACCACTGTCACTGTTGCGGGAACTGATCTTGATCTTATTACCATGGTAACCTTCACAGGCGGGATTGACGGCACAATCGGTGCGAGAACTGCAACTTCGCTCACCGTTACAGTACCTGTCGGAGCCAAATCAGGCAAGATAACCCTGACAACCAAAAACGGCACCCAGATTGTCTCGGCTATTGACTTCACCCTGCTGGCCAATCTCCCGACGTTCGGTTCCTACACTCAGTTCCGCGGAGAACCAGGCAAGATCCTTACAATCAACGGCACGAACATGCTGCTGGTCAAGGAGCTGATCTTCCCTGGAAATATCGCTGCAACAGCCTACGGCATCAAGACCGACACCAGGATTGATGTATATGTACCGATGAACGTCACGCGCGGATACGGCACAATCGGAATTCTTACCTACGAGGGAGAACAGGGCATCTTCCCGCAGATCTTCTTCGGCGCCACAGACCCGATAGTTGATCCTGCGCTGATGATCAACAACTTCGAAGTACAGAACGGTCATGACCTCAGCTGGGACAACTGGGGAGGCGCCGTGGAACTTGGAAGTGACCCGGCACTGGGAGTATCCGGCAATTACATGCACGGAGTACTGACAGCACTCAACGGGTGGACCTGGATATGGGGCTGCAACCATGACCAGATGCCCAAGGTATCAGTGACAAAGGCAGACCACTACCTGAAAATGGATGTCAATATAACCAAACCATTTGCGCCCGGCACAGGATCATTTACGATGAAGCTTGCCGGAACCGATATCGACATCGGCCACCTTGGCATTCAGAATCAGGACGGCAGCTGGTCAACCCCGGGCTGGATCACTATCACATTTGATCTTGCAACCTATTCGGCACTGCCGGCAGTCATCCCTGCCAGCGGCGACTGGGGTATGACACTCTGGACCGGAGTGAACATGGACCTTACTGGTCTTTACATTGACAACATTAGATTCGAGCATAAATAATGGTGATTGATTAGGTTATCCATTTAATTCAGAGCAAAGGGTATCTCAGATTTTATCACTAAATTGAGATACCCTTTGCATTTAAAAAAGGCGGAGCTGACTATTACGTATGAGATTAAATTTCAGATTGTTGTTATGCCCGGCGTTGTTGCTGGTCCTTTCTGTTGCCACTGTGGCCCAGGGCACCAGGTATGAGGCAGAGAACGGCACCCTCACCGGGGGAATTTCAGTACAGTCTTCCGTTGCCGGCTATTCGGGGACAGGCTACACCGGAATATTTCAGAATGACGGAGATGCAGTATCAGTTTCCATCACCCTGACTCAGGGCGGCTGGTTCAAGCTTTACCTGGGGTATGCGGCACCTTACGGCGACAAGAAGAACATCGTCGGGATCAACGGCAACAGCTCCGAGGCATCATTCCCTGCCACCGCTTCCTTTACAGAGATCACGTTTGGAAAGGTCTGGCTGAAAGAGGGGGTCAACACCCTTTCACTGACAAAGAGCTGGGGCTGGTTCCTGTTTGACTATTTCAGGATTGAACCTGACACCGATCTGGAAGTGAATGTGCAGTTGCCGTATACGCTTTCAACCACCGGGGCACACAGTGAGACAAGGAGACTCTGGAGCTATCTTATGGACAGTTTCACTCACAAGATACACTCGGGTGCAATGAGCCTCAATGCAAAGGAGGAGGCTGAGTGGCTATTCTCCCAGACCGGCAAATATCCAGCGCTAATAGGCCTCGACTTCATGAATCATAACCGCAACTACAGCTGGTTTGACAAGTCAGTGCTCGTCACCGAGGCCAGGAACTGGTACAACAGGAATGGCCTGGTGGCCATCTGCTGGCACTGGCGCGATCCGTCACGTGCCACTGAGGCATTTTACACGGCGGATACCCAGTTTGACATCACTAAGATATACGAGACCACCTCGGCAGAATACCAGGCAATGCTGAGTGACATTGACATAATTGCCGGTTTTCTGAAACAGCTCAACAACGAAAACATACCTGTGCTGTTCCGGCCACTTCATGAAGCTTCCGGGGGTTGGTTCTGGTGGGGAGCAAAAGGAGCAGAACCATGCAAGGCACTCTGGCGGCTTATGTTTGACCGTCTCGTAAACTATCACGGCCTGAAGAACCTGATATGGGTCTGGACCACTGATGCCGCGGCCGATAATCTCACGTGGTATCCCGGAGATGAGTACGTTGACATTCTGGGCGCTGACATCTACGCGGCAGACGGTGACTTCAACTCCCAGGTTCTGACTTATAATTCAATCAGGGAGAGATTCGGCGGCAAAAAACTTATTACACTCAGCGAGAACGGACCTGTCCCTGATCCTGACAGGCTGGTGGCTGACCGGGCTCACTGGTCGTGGTTCATGCCCTGGTACGGCTCCTTTATCCGTGACGGGATAAAGAATCCCCTCAGCCACTGGCAGAAGGTGATGGGCCATGACTATGTGGTGACCCTCGACGAGATGCCGGATCTGAAAACCTACCCTCTGAGTGATGAGCCTGATTACAGCGCTTACCCGCAGGGATTCTTCATGGCCGGATGGAAGCCCCGGACAGCTGCAGTGCCTGAATACACCGATGTTCCGGCAGTGACCGATCCTGTTACGGTTGCCGTCACGGTTGACTTTGCCGACACTGTCACTAAAGTGTCGCCGTACCTGTTTGGTGACAATGCCAATCTCTGGACAGGACCGATGTCCGACAATGCCACACTGATGAAGCATATTGCCAACCGCGATCAGGGTGTGATGCGTGGCCCCGGAGGCAGCACCTCTGACGCCTTCTTCTGGAACAGGGGCACCAATCAGCGGCCAGCTGATGTACCGCAAACACTCCTCAATGATCCGACAAACACATGGTGGCCCTGGTACGGGCAGAGGGCGGAGAACTGGACGATGCACGCCGATTCATTCTACAGCATACTCAGCAAGGCAGGAATAACAGGAATGATTACAGTGAACTACGGTTATGCCAGGTACGGCACGAGTGACAACCCCGTGGCACAGGCCGCACACATGGCTGCAGAATGGGTGCGCTATGATAACGGCAGGACGAAGTTCTGGGAGATTGGCAACGAGGTCTTCGGCAGCTGGGAAGCCGGTTACCGCATTGACCGGTCCCTGAACAAGGACGGCCAGCCGGAGTATATCACACCTCAGCTCTACGGTCAGCACTGCCGTGTCTTCATTGACTCGATGAAGGCTGCCGCTGCTCAGACCGGCAAGGAGATAAAAATCGGCGTGGTGATGGTGGAAGCCGCCTCTACCCACAATTCATGGAATACCGGGGTGGCGGCTCAGGTCGGTGATATTGCCGACTTCTACGTGGTTCACAGCTACTATACACCCTATAACACTAACTCTGATGTGGCAACGGTGCTGGGCTCCTACAGCTATACAGAAGGATACAGGAACTATGTAAGGTCAACTGTTGAGGCTGCCGGAATGCCAATGCTGCCGGTGGCACTGACTGAGTACAATATCTTCGCCACAGGCTCCAACCAGGCCGTATCGCATGCAAATGGCATGCAGGCTGTACTGGCAACAGGCGAGATGATCAGATCAGGCTTCGGCGCCGCCTGCCGCTGGGACCTGGCCAATGGCTGGGATAACGGCAATGATCACGGAATGTATTCCTATAACGAACCCTTCATCCCGAACTATACACCCCATCCGGCATTCTATCATCTCTACTATATGCGCCGCCACACGGGAGATGTGCTTCTGAAATCAACGGTCACCGGCGCCCCAGGCGTGGTAATCACTCCCACAGCTTTCAGTTCCGGCCACATCGGGGCCTCGCTCGTGAACACCACAAAGGTGAGAAAGGTTGTCAGAATCAATCTGAAGGACTACGGTGTGGGCGAGCGGTTCTTCACATATACACTGACAGGAACAGAGGGAACTGATTTCTCCAGGAAGGTGTTTGTCAACGGCAAAGGCAGCAACCTTGAGGCCGGAGGACCGGCTGATTACGAGACAATCAAAGCCAGTGCGGTTCTCATCGGTGAAGAAATAAGAGTGGTGCTTCCGCCTCTCTCCTCACTGTACCTGCTTGTTGAGCCGGGAACGAAGCAACTGGCAATAAACAATGAGATTACATCCTCTGAACAGTTGCAGGCTGCTGACGATATAACCATACGGCCCAATCCCTCTGACGGAAACGTTACAGTTGAAAACCTCCCTGACGGCGTTGCACGTATCTCAATAAGTGACCTCCTCGGGACAATTTTAATGACATCGGAACTGGAAAGTGACGGTTCAGCCATCCCCCTGGCCACCGCCCTTGATCCGGGAATTTATCTGATAACCTTTTCCGGGGATAAATACAGGGTCTCAAGGAAATTAATAATCAAATAACACTGACAGATGAAACTTGCACGAACACTTTCAGCAATCGGAGCTTCGGCTGCCTTCACAGTTGCAGTCGCACTGTGCTCCTGCTCAGGTGAACCCTACGAGCGGACTGACAATGGAATGACAGTCCGTCTCAACGGCAAATCTGATTATCCGGGTCAGGCCGTGAGACTTCAGGTTGTCAATGACCGGATCATCAGGGTCACGGCTGTACCCTCCGGTGAATTTCCGGAATCGGTGAGTCTGATGGCTCTTCCTCTGCCTTCCGGCAAATCCGATTTTACAATCGAAAAGGGAGAGGGTCTCATCACCCTGAGCACCTCTTCGCTCAGCGCAGAAGTATCACTTAAAACCGGTGAGGTCCGGTTCACGGACCGTGACGGCAATCTCTTCCTGGCAGAACTGGAGGGAGGCGGAAGAAGCTTCTCGCCCGTTATGGCAATCAACGAGACCGGCCACACGGTCAGGCAGCAGTTTGAGTCGCATCCTGACGAGGCAATCTATGGCCTGGGAGCCAACCAGACCTCCTTCATGAACCTGAAGGGGAAGGATGCCGATCTGTTCCAGTACAACACAATGGCAGTGGTCCCTTTCATTGTCTCAAACAGGAATTATGGAATCCTCTGGGACAACAACTCACGTACAAAATACGGCGATATCCGCGAGTGGAACGAACTGTCGGCACTGAAACTCTACGACAGGGAAGGAGCGGAGGGTGGACTGACTGCAGTGTATGCCGACCGGAAGAGCGGCAAAAATGTCTTCACCACCCGCCAGGAAAAGGAGATCAGTTACCAGTTCATCCCGGACCTTGTGAAATTTCCGCAGGGATTCAGCCTGGGTGACGGTATGGTCACCTGGGAGGGGGAGTTCGAGTCAGACACTTCGGGAGAGCATAAGTTCATGTTCAATTCGGCAGGGTATGCAAAGCTCTGGATTGACGGGAGGCTGATATTCGACCGCTGGAGACAGTGCTGGAACGCCTCCACCAACTATTTCAACCTCAACCTTGAACAGGGTAAGCGCTATCCGGTAAAGATAGAATGGATCCCAGACGGCGGCGAGTCATACATCGCGCTCCGCTATCTTACTCCGCTTGATGCAGACGAACAGCAGAGGATCTCATTCTGGTCCGAGGTGGCTGACCAGATTGACTATTACTTCATAAGCGGAGAGAGCATGGATGAGGTCATCAGCGGTTACCGCACCGTAACAGGCAAAGCCCCTGTGATGCCGAAATGGGCAATGGGATTCTGGCAGAGCCGCCAGCGATACACAAACCAGCAGGAACTCCTCGATGTAGTCCGTGAGTACAGGAAGCGGCAGATACCGTTTGATAACATTGTGTTAGACTGGCAATACTGGCCTATTGACAAATGGGGTGACCATCAGTTTGACCCTGACCGTTTTCCTGATCCCGATGCGATGATCAGCACGCTGCACAATGAGCTGAACGCAAACATTATGATCTCTGTCTGGCCCAAGTACTATGTGGGCACAGAAAACTACGAGGCCATGAAAAGCAAGGGTTATCTCTACATGCGTAACGTAGAGAAGGAGCGCAAGGACTGGATCGGTTACCTCTCCACCTTCTATGACGCGTTCAACGCAGATGCCAGGAAGGCATTCTGGGACCAGATCAACACCGCCCTGTACAGCAAGGGGATTGATGCATGGTGGCTCGATGCCACCGAGCCGGATATAACCTCGAACCTGCCGATGGATGAGCGCAAGGCGATGATGAACCCGACAGCCCTCGGCTCGGCCGACAGGTACTTCAATGCCTATGCCCTGGTACAGGCACAGGGAGTCTTCGAGGGGCAGCGCGCCACGGATCCGGAAAACCGGGTCTTCATCCTGACACGCTCCGCATTCGGGGGACTTCAGCGCTACTCCGCCGCCAACTGGAGCGGTGACATAGCTGCAAGATGGCACGATATGGCTGCACAGATACCCTGCGGACTGAACTTCTCGATGTCAGGGATACCATGGTGGACGATGGACATCGGGGGATTCTCGGTTGAGAGCCGCTTCCATAACCCCTCTCCGGCAGACCAGGAGGAGTGGCGTGAGCTGATGACCCGCTGGCACCAGTATGGGGCATTCGTGCCTCTGTTCAGATCACACGGCGAATTCCCATTCCGCGAGATGTATAATACCGCCCCGGCCGGACATCCTGCATACAAGGCAATGGTTGAATACAACCAGCTTAGATACAGACTGATGCCTTATATCTATTCCCTTGCAGGGCATGCCTGGCTGAATGACTACACCATCATGAGAGGCCTCACAATGGACTTCAGCGGTGATACAGCCGTCTTCGATATCCCTGACCAGTATATGTTCGGGCCGTCCCTGATGATAAACCCGGTGACCGAATACAAAGCCCGGTCACGCAGCGTTTATCTCCCCGCCGCCTACGGATGGTATGACATGCGTACCGGGAGGTACTTCGCCGGAGGCGCTGTGACTGAGGCAGAGGCACCGTATGAATATATGCCTGTATTTGTCAGGGAAGGATCAGTTATCCCCTTTGGCCCGGCAATTCAGTACACAACTGAAAAACAGGCTGATCCGCTTACCGTCTGGGTCTATACGGGGGCTGACGGCAGCTTCACCCTGTATGAAGATGAGGGTGACAATTACAACTACGAGGAGGGGGCATACTCACTCATACCGATAGCCTGGAACGAAGCCGGCAGAACCCTTACAATCGGTGCACGCACCGGTGAGTACCAGGGAATGCTTACGGAACGCACCGTAAATGTTGTTGTCGTTTCAAAGGGCAAGCCCGTAAAGCTTGATTTCGGAAGAACACCTGATAAAACGGTAACCTATACGGGAGATGAGATAAAACTGCAGTTTTGAGAACAGTATTGCATTAAAATTATATTGAAATGATTATGAAAAGAGTTTTGCTGGTCCATCTGGTCCTGCTTCTTGCTGCAGCATCCGGCCTGGGACAGAGCATCGTGCCCGCGGAGTGGAAGTTCCTGCAGGGTGACAAACAGGAGTATATTGATTCCGCGCTGAACGACTACTGGTGGAATGATATATCGCCTCTCACGGTCTGGGAGCGGCAGGGGATAAAGGGTGACGGCTATGCCTGGTACAGGGTGAAGGTTGTCATACCCTCAAAGATGAAAAAGAATGCGTACAAGTATGGTGGCCTGATGCTTAATCTCGGCAAGATTGATGATGCCGATGAGACCTTCTTCAACGGTCACAAGATCGGGGCAACCGGTCAGATGCCCCCGGACTACGCCGGGGCCTACGATGTGCAGCGCTCATATCTCATACCCCCGGAATATGTTCAGTGGGGCAAAAAGAACACTGTCGCCGTAAGGGTGTATGATGCCGGGGGCGACGGAGGCATTTACGGCGGCCCTGCCGAGCTGACAAACAGGAGCAACCCTGACCTTCTCGACATGAGAGTTGAATTTCCGGCAGAAAACAGGATTGTTCTTGGTTCACCTGAGGTGGAAATACCCATAACCATCAGGAGCGAATTCAGGAAAAAGTACCGTGGCGCTCTGTCCATGAAGATCATGACAGACTTCGGAGAGGAGTTTGACAGGTTCTACCGCGATGTTGCTGTTAAGAAGTTGAGCACCGGCCGATTTGTCTTCACTGTGAAGGACCTCAAACCCGGTTTCTACAAGGCCACGGTCTCCCTTGAAAGCAAGATGGGCAACAGCAAGCTCAGCTTCAACTTCGGCTATGAGCCTGAGAAGATAGTATCGCCGGCTGATCCGCAGCCCGATTTCGCTGAGTTCTGGCAGAGGGCCAAAGCTGAGCTGGCAACCGTGGATCCGCAGTACAATATGATCCGGATAGACAGCCTTTGCACTGAAAAGCACAATGTATATCTCGTTGAGATGAGATCTCTTGGCAATGCGCTGATCAGGGGTTGGTACCAGGTGCCGGTAAAGCCGGGGCGGTATCCTGCAATCATGCAGGTGCAGGGATACAGCTCCGTGATGGTGCCGTCATACATAAATTACGGTGATGATGTGATCGGGTTCGGACTCAACATCAGGGGTCACGGCAACAGCAGGGATGATGTTAACCCCGGTTTCCCCGGATACATCCTCTCCGGCCTTGAAGACAAGGAGAAATATATCTATCGCGGAGCCTATATGGACTGTGTAAGGGCTGTCGACTTTCTGTGCTCCAGGCCAGAGGTGGATGCCTCACGCATCGCCGTCGAGGGTGCAAGCCAGGGCGGTGCCCTCAGCTTCGCGACTGCGGCGCTGAACAATGACAGGATAGCGGTATGTGCACCACAAGTCCCCTTCCTGTCCGACTTCAGGGACTACTTTAAGGTAGCAGTCTGGCCGGGTAACGAGTTCGTCGAGCTGATTGACCAGAAGAAGATGCTTACATGGGATGAAGCCTTTTACACCCTGAGCTACTTCGACATAAAAAATCTCGCGCCGATGATAAAGGCTCCGATGCTGATGGGAGCGGGGCTTATGGATGAGGTCTGCCCGCCGCATATCAATTTTGCAGCCTACAACCAGGTGACGGCAGAGAAGAAATATATTGTTTATCCTCTGGCGGGTCACGGCCTGCCTGCCCATTTCTACCAGGCAAAGATGGAATGGATCAGGAATAAACTGGGATTGAATTAACTAAACATAACTGTTATGGAGGGAAGACAAACAGTGTCACGGCTGCTGATGGCAGTCGCGTTGGCGGTTATTATCCAGGGCTGTTCACAGCCTGTACCGCGTAATCATGTCAGTTTCAATGACGGGTGGAAGTTCTCGCTTGCAGCGGGTGATGAAGCCTTTCAGCCGGGTTATGATGACAGCGGATGGCGTGAGCTTGAGCTGCCGCACGACTGGAGCATCGAGGGGGAGTTCAGTGAGAAGCATCCTGCCTCACCGGGAGGAGGCGCCCTGCCCGGAGGCATCGGATGGTACCGCAAGACATTCAGGGTAAGCAGTGATGACAAAGAGAAGCTTACCTACCTCTCCTTTGACGGTGTCTACCGCAACAGTGAAGTATGGGTAAACGGCAACTACCTTGGCAAGAGGCCGTACGGCTACAGCTCCTTCAGGTATGATATGACCCCCTGGCTAAAGTACGGCGATGAGGATAACGTGATAGCCGTAAAGGTCGACAACTCGCAGCAGCCCAATTCAAGGTGGTATTCCGGGTCAGGCATCTACCGGAATGTATGGCTGACAACCACGGGCAAGATCGCTGTTGACCACTGGGGAACCTTTGTCACCACCCCCGAGGTGTCTGCTGAGGCTGCCCTGCTGAGGGTGACCACACAGGTGAGCAATGCCTCCGGCGGGAGAGCTGACGTACGGCTTGAGACAACGGTCTATGATTCAGAGAACAGGAAAGTGGCAAAGGCGGAGACTGACCAGGTGGAGCTCACCGAGGCTGGCACCACGGTTACACAGGAGCTGAAGATAGAGACTCCCCGCCTCTGGTCACTGGAGAACCCTCAGCTTTACAGGGTTGAAACCAGGATCCGGTCAGGCCAGCTGCTGGCCGATGTGTATGAGACTGTTACAGGCATCAGGTCGTTTGAATTTGACGCTGAAAAGGGATTCATCCTCAACGGTGAACCGGTTGTAATAAAGGGGGTGTGCAATCATCATGACCTTGGTTGCCTCGGCGCTGCGGTCAACACCCGTGCCATCGAAAGGCAGCTTGAGATACTTAAGGAGATGGGTTGTAACGGGATACGCACATCGCACAACCCTCCGGCTCCCGAGCTGCTCGATCTGTGTGACAGGATGGGCTTTATCGTCATGGACGAAGCCTTTGACATTTGGAAGGTTAAAAAGACAGAATTTGACTACGGCCTTGACTTTGACGAGTGGCACCGACGGGACCTGGAGGCAATGGTGCTTCGCGACCGCAATCACCCGTCTGTTTTCATCTGGAGCATCGGCAACGAGGTGATGGAACAGTGGGAGAGGAACGGCAGCGGTGAAGCCATCGCCACAGAACTTGCGGGTATTGTCCGTTCGCTTGATGATACAAGGCCTGTGACGGCAGCATGCAATGACCCGATGCCCCATAACCCGGTCATCGCCTCCGGCGCCCTTGACCTGATAGGATTCAACTACCGTGATACACTCTGGACACGGATGCCGCAGATGTTTCCAGGGGGTAAGTACATTGGAACGGAGACAACCTCGGCCCTTGCCACACGGGGGAGCTATGATCTGCCGTCGGATGTGATAAGACGCTGGCCGGCACGCTGGGATCAGCTTTTCAAGGACGGCAACCCTGACCTCACATGCTCGGCGTATGACAACTGCTCGGCGCCGTGGGGAACAACCCATTGCGACAGCTGGCGGCTGATAAAGGAGAATGCCTACCTCACGGGAATGTATATCTGGACCGGCTTTGACTACCTCGGCGAACCCACTCCCTACTGGTGGCCCGCGCGAAGCTCGTACTTCGGCATCATTGACCTGGCCGGCTTCCCGAAGGATGTCTACTGGTTTTACCAGAGTGAATGGACTGACAGGGATGTGCTGCATTTATTCCCGCACTGGAACTGGAATCCCGGACAGACGGTTGATGTGTGGGCATTTACAAACTGCGATGAGGTGGAGCTGTTCCTGAACGGTGTCTCGCAGGGAAGGCAGTCAAAGGGAGAGAACGACTATAACCTTGTATGGAAAGTGCCGTTTGAAGATGGTACTCTGCTTGCTGTCGGTTACAGGAACGGGGCTGAGATAATGAGAAAGACGGTTTCCACGGCCGGTGAACCTGCCGGACTGGTCCTTACGCCTGACCGGAGCGAGATTCTTGCAGACGGAGCTGACCTGTCATTCATTACAGTCACCGTGGTTGACCGCCACGGAAACCCTGTGCCGCATGCAGCCAATATGGTGAACTTCTCGGTTGATGGTCCCGGCATGATAGCAGGTGTTGACAACGGCAGCCAGACAAGCATGGAACCCTTCAAGGCAGAGTACAGGAAGGCTTACAACGGTAAGTGCCTGGTGGTGGTAAAGGCCGGTCGTACAAAGGGTGATATCAGAGTGACTGCCTCATCTGACGGCCTGCCTGACGCGGTAAGTACGGTAAGGGTCAGATGAATACCCTGGTTCCCTGGTCATAGCTCTCACGGAGCTCACGGGGGGTACACCCCTTCTTGCGCCGGAAGATCCGGTTGAAGTTGGATATGTTGTTGAACCCGCATGAGTAAGCTATCTCAGCTATTGTCTTTGTTGATGAGATCAGCATCCTGGAGGCATGACCCAGACGAACCTCCGTGACACAGTCGATGAAGGTCATGCCTGTCCTCAGCTTGAAAAACCGGCTGAAGGCTGACTCAGTCATGCTTGCAATCCTGGCAGCCTCACCGAGTGTTATCTGCCTGTCAAAGGATGTGTGTATGAATTCCATCACCTTCTCAATCCGCCGGCTGTTGTATGAAAAGACCTCTGCATCGCTGAAACCCGAATCAGACAGAACCCTGTAATCACGCGAGATTGAGAGATCATGAAGGATGCTCATAAGTTCAAGGACAGAGTCGAAGCCCTGCTTCTTCTCAAGGTTTATTATCCGCGGCTCCAGACGGGCTGTGGTCTCCTTTGAGAAAAGGATGCCACGAAGGGACCTGCGAAGCATGTTGCGGATGAAATTCAGCTGGTTCTTCTGAAGGAATTTCTCGTCAAAGAAATCCTTGTGGAACTGGATTGTTATCTCCTCAACCTGGTCAGCTCCGAATCCTGTTCCGAACCAGCCGTGCGGCAGCCCCGGCCCTACAAGAGCCAGTTCCATGTTGCCTATCTCCTCCACGTGGTCTCCTATAATTCGCTTTGCGCCCCTTGCATTGCGAACGAAGTTGAGCTCGATCTCGTCGTGGTAGTGAAGGGGGAAATCAAATTCAGATTTTGTTCTGTGAAAATAGGTGAAGCAGTCAGACTGGGTTAGCGGGGTTATCTCTTTCAGTATATTCTCGGTCATTGCTCGCTTTTTTTGTACTCCGGATGATAAGCGATATAAAGTTAAGGCAAAAATGATATAAATAATAATCGGGGTTCAATCAAAATTTAATTTGCAGTAGTTCAGCCGTATGTCAGGGGTTGTTGTGCCAGGTGAGATATCCGTGGTGCCTGACCGGGTAAAAATGTACCGGTATGCAGTCTATATTATGTCATCTGATGGTTCATATAGGCATTAAAGTATCACTATTTAAAGGAATGATATCATATCACCGAAGCGGCGATTTCTTATTTTTGATATAGATCGTACAGATAGAATTATGAAAGGATTATTGCCGGGGCTGCTGCTGATGCTTGCCCTTTCCGGCTGTGGGAGCAGTCAGGAGTACAGCTATGTAACCGTTGAGGACGGCATTTTCAGGCTCGCCGGTGAACCTTACTATTTTGTCGGCGCCAACTACTGGTACGGAGCCATACTTGGTACTGAGGGGGAGTACGGTGACCGCGAACGGCTGCTGCGGGAACTTGATCATATGAAGAGCATCGGAATAACCAACCTGCGGGTCATGGTTGGCCCCGAAGGTCCTGACAATGAGCCATTCAGGGTTACGCCTGCGCTGCAGGTCGCCCCGGGAGAATACAGTGAGGTGATGCTTGACGGTCTTGATTTCCTCCTTGCCGAGATGGGCAAACGGGAGATGCATGCAATTCTCTTTCTCAACAATGCGTGGGACTGGAGCGGTGGATTCTCACAGTATCTGAACTGGAACGGTTACGGTCCCATACCCAATCCGAACCTGCCAGGGAATACATGGCCGCAGTTCATGGCTTTCTCCGGGCAGTTTAACACCTGCGAACCTTGCATCGGGCAGTTCGTTGAGTATATAAGGTTCATTGTGGGCAGGACCAACAGCTATACCGGGTTGAAGTATACTGATGACCCTGCGATAATGACATGGGAAATAGCCAATGAACCGAGGGCGTTCTCGGATGAGAACATCCCGGCTTTCGAGGCGATGATTGCCCGAATTGCTTCATTGCTTCAGGAACTCGATGAAAATCACCTTGTCACAACAGGGACAGAAGGGCGGCACGGCTGCGAACAGAAGATGGAGGTATTTGAGCGGATTCACGCTGACCCGAACATTGATTACCTCGTGATGCATATATGGCCCAAAAACTGGGGCTGGCTTGACATAAAAGACATAGGTGGTTCTCTTGATACAGCTATAGTGCTGACAAACAAGTATATAAATGACCATCTTGAAGTGTCTGAACGGCTGAACAAGCCGATAGTTCTTGAGGAATTCGGGCTGCCCCGCGACCTTCACGGATTCTCACTGCAGGAGCCAACTACCTCCCGCGACAGATATTACACCAATGCTTTCGGGCAGGTGCTTGAACATGCCGGTAGACTCGGGCCTCTGGCAGGATGCAACATCTGGGCCTGGGCTGGTGAAGGCCGGGCTGCGGAAGGGAGGATTCACTGGCTCCCCGGTGATGACTACCTGGGTGATCCGCCGCAGGAGGAACAGGGACTTAATTCAGTCTTTGATACTGACTCCACGGTAGGAGTGATTTCTGATTTCAGCCTGCGCCTCTCTTCACTAACTAAAAAATAACCCTCACATGAAAAGTATTTTGTACCTGACCTTGGCGATGGTGCTTTTTACAGCCTGCAATACAGGAGATTCTGTAAACACTGGTCCTGCAGACAGATCGGCCACCACCGCGACCGTAAACATGCTGGCCGGGCTGAAGCTGGCAGCCGGGCAGGGCATCATGTTCGGACACCAGGATGACCTTTCTTACGGCATCGGATGGATCTATCCTGGAGGTGAATCCGATGTAAAGCGGGTCACCGGCGACTACCCGGCAGTATACGGCATGGATCTCGGTGACATTGAGCACCGGTCTCCGGTGAACCTTGACTCAGTTCCCTTTGCAGATATGAAAACGTTTGTTGACCAGATATGGGCCCGTGGAGGGGTGATCACTTTCAGCTGGCATGTTGATAATCCGCTTACCGGCAGCACATCATGGGATGTCACTTCTGACAAAGTTGTGGCCTCGGTGCTTCCCGGAGGTGAGAAGCATGACGAGTTCAGGTTATGGCTTGATAACCTTGCGGAGTTCCTTGCATCACTGAAGGATGATAAGGGAGTGGCCATTCCGGTGATCTTCCGCCCGTGGCATGAGCATACGGGAAGCTGGTTCTGGTGGGGGCAAAATATCTGCACCACTGAAGAGTTCATTGCCCTGTGGAGATTCACATTCGATTATCTGTGCGTTGAGAAGAACCTGCATAACCTGCTCTTCGCCTATTCAAGCGGAGGTGACATCAGCAGCATGGAACAGTACCTTGAGCGATACCCGGGAGATGATTATGTTGACCTGATGGGCTTTGACTATTACCAGATGCCCGATGCCGGCAACAGTTCCTTCAGGGAGAATGTGAGCAGGGTGCTGGGCATTGTGACTGAGGCAGCCGGGGCTCATGGCAAGCTGGCGGCGCTGACCGAGGCCGGGTACGAGGGAATACCCGATTCAACATGGTGGACCACCACGTTCTGGCCTGCAATGGAGAACCACCGCATATCATATGCCCTGGTATGGCGCAATGCACCTAACAGGCCGGGACATTACTATGCACCCTGGCCGGGGCAGGTAAGCGAACAGGATTTTATCAGCTTTTATTCATTTAAAGAAACTTTCTTTCAAAGTGAATTGACGGCCCTCAGCATATACAAACAGGATTAATTTTTTAACCAGATGGATAATTTCAAATTGCGACTTTCCAGGCTCACCGAAGAGCACGAGGCACTCATTAAACGCCGGAACAAAAAGATCGAACCCGGAAACGGCATCTTTGACAGGTTTATAAATCCCGTGCTGACAGGCGCCCATGCACCGCTCGAATGGAGATATGATCTCAATCCTGATACCAACCCGCACCTGATGGAGCGCTTTGGCATAAATGCCGCATTCAATGCCGGGGCAATGAAGTTCAACGGCAAATATGTTCTGGCAGTGAGGGTGGAAGGGTACGACAGGAAATCGTTCTTCGCAATTGCAGAGAGTCCAAACGGGATTGACAACTTCAGGTTTTGGGATTACCCGGTCACTATGCCTGAGACTGGTGATCCGGATACTAACGTATATGACATGAGGCTGACTCATCATGAAGATGGCTGGATTTACGGCGTCTTCTGCAGTGAGAGGAAGGACCCGAACGCTGCTCCCGGAGACCTCTCATCAGCCGTCGCCGCTGCAGGCATAGCACGGACGCATGACCTGGTGACATGGGAACGTCTTCCTGACCTGGTCTCGGCCAGTCAGCAGCGCAATGTTGTTCTCCATCCTGAATTCGTCAACGGTAAATATGCCCTTTACACCCGTCCGCAGGACGGCTTCATCGACGCCGGCAGCGGAGGAGGTATTGGCTGGGCGCTGATAAGGGACATCACCCGTGCAGTCATAATGCCGGGCGAAGAGAAGATTATCAACTTCAGACACTATCACACAATCAAGGAGATGAAGAACGGCGAGGGGCCTCATCCCATAAAGACTCCTGCCGGTTGGCTGCATCTGGCCCACGGTGTCAGGGGATGCGCTGCGGGACTGAGGTACGTTCTCTACCTCTACATGACTGCTCTTGATGATCCCTCGAGGCTGATTGCTGAACCTGGTGGCTATTTCATGGCCCCGGTTGATGAGGAACGGTTCGGCGATGTCTCAAACGTCCTTTTCTCCAACGGGTGGATTGCCGATGATGACGGAACGGTCTATATCTATTACGCATCGTCTGATACAAGAATGCACGTTGCAGTGTCATCGGTTGACCGGCTGGTCGACTATTGCATGAATACCCCGGCTGACGGATTTCGCTCTGCGGCATCGGTGAAATCGCTCAATTCAATCATCAGCCGCAACCGGGAGTACTTGTCAGGAAAACAGTGAGAACGACTTCCGGAAGAAACCTAACTGCAAGATTCACCTTCATCAGATGGTAAAAGAGGCTTCAATGATACTCGCAGGGATGGGCACTGCTGCTGAGAAAGAGCTTACTCAGATTATCCTGCCTTACTGGATACAGAAGATGCCAGACGCGGAGGGTGGCGGATTTTACGGCCAGATAGACGGGAGGGATAACGTCGTTCCCGGTGCACCGAAGGGAGCCATATTGAATGCACGCATCCTGTGGAGCTTCGCGGCAGCTTATATAAAGCTCCGCGATCCGATGTACCTGGAAATGGCCACCCGGGCGCGCGACTATATCTTCCGGTATTTCTTTGATGAGGAACACGGCGGCACTTACTGGTGCCTGAAGAGCACCGGCGAGCCACTGGATACGAAGAAACAGATTTACTCGCAGGCGTTCTTCATTTATGCGTTGAGCACATATCACGCGGCAACGGACGACAGGGAGTCGCTTGACAGGGCAATTGAACTGTACCGGCTGATTGAGGAGCACAGCTTTGACGGTGAGCGTGGCGGATATTTTGAGGCCTTCACCCGTGAGTGGGGAGAGATTGCCGATCTCCGCCTGAGTGCGAAGGATGCCAATGAGAAAAAGACGATGAACACTCATCTGCATGTTCTTGAAGCATATACG
Source organism: Bacteroidota bacterium (assembly GCA_023430725.1). Lineage (GTDB taxonomy): Bacteria > Bacteroidota > Bacteroidia > Bacteroidales > VadinHA17 > SR-FBR-E99. Next base: position 18,272 of record JAEYZD010000091.1, read on the forward strand.
GCTCTTTACAGGATCTGGCCCGACCTGGAGCTCAGGCAGCAGCTTGCAGGGCTTGTGAAGGTATTTGCAGAGAAGATTGTTGACCCGGAGACTGCTCATCTGAATCTCTTCTTTGATGAGGAGTGGAATTGCCGTTCAACAATTGTCTCATACGGTCATGACATTGAAGCATCCTGGCTTATGTGCGAGGCAGCGGAAGCCCTTGGTGAGGCCGACAGTGTGAAGGGTCTGGCACTGAGGATAGCCTCTGCGGCTCATGAGGGGCTGGCCGGCGACGGCAGCCTTTTTTACGAGAAGGATGACGCCGCAGGTCACTTTGACCGCGACAGGCACTGGTGGGTCCAGTCGGAGTCCGTGGTGGGCTTCCTGAACGCATGGCAGCTGAGCGGCGATTCCGGCTGGCTGGAGATTGCTTCGGAAGCACTTGACTATATCCTTCACAACATTTCGGACCGTGTCAACGGAGAATGGCACTGGAGCATCCGTGCCGACGGTACCGTTAACCGTGATGATGACAAGGCGGGTTTCTGGAAGTGTCCCTATCATAATACCCGGATGTGCCTGGAGATCATGGCAAGGCAATCTGATCAGATCTGACCTGCTACTAATATCTCATTCTCAAATTTATCCGCATCATTTCCCTCTTCTTTTGTAATTTTCGACGGTTCACCGCGTTTTGTTTAATATTTGTTCACCCCAAAAATCTAACTGATCTGGAATATGAGACCCAGTAGGTATCTTTTTTTATTCCTGCTTGTCCCGTTTTGTTCGATCGCCGATTCACAGGACCTGTCTTCCCTTAAAGACCAGGATAAGTTTGGCATCAGCGGACAGCTTGGAGCTTCAATGGTTTTTTACAACGTTGAAGGACGGGAGGCTAACCGTCCCGCCTTCTCATGGATGTTGGTAGGTAACCCGGTGATAACCGTGTATGGGATTACCTTTCCATTTTCATTTACCGTCAGTGAACAGGAGCGCAGTTTTCAGCAGCCCTTTAACAGGTTTGGTGTCAGCCCGACCTATAAATGGGCTAAGCTGCATCTTGGTTACCGCAATGTATCATTCTCTAAATACACCCTCGGAGGTCATACTATCCTGGGTGGCGGGGGTGAATTCACCCCGGGGAAATTCCGGATCGGAGTGATGTACGGCCAGTTGCTGAGGCCGGTGCCGTTCAATTCCTCCATACTTCCGGTACAGACACAACAGGTGCCGGCATACAGACGCAACGGCCTGGCGTTCAGATTAGGTTACGGAACCGCATCTAACAGTGCCGACATAATAGTATTCAGGGCAACAGATGTTTCCGGGTCAATTGCAGACACCAGCCAGTTGCTCCTTCCGGGTTCCAATACCGTTGTTTCATTCATAACCCATCAGAAGCTGCTGAAAAACTTTGTATTCGACCTTGAACTTGCAAACAGCATCTATACAGAAGACAAGCGTCTGGACGGAGAACCGGGCATGAAGCTTCTCCCGGTTATCAGTGAGCTCATCGGGACAAATGTCAGCACCACCTCCTGCAATGCTGTTGATGCCTCATTCGGGTATGATTCAAAGGTTTTCGACCTGAAGATGAGACTGAGACAGATTGATCCCGGTTTCCGTTCGATGGGCACCTATTTCATGCAGAATAATATCCGGAATATTACAATTGAGCCTGCCGTTACCCTGTCCGGCGATAAATACATCATTTCCGGCAGCCTGGGTTTTCAGCGTGACAACCTCAAGGAAACCCTCATTCATCAGACCAACCGGACAATCGGCTCGGTACGGGTTGCAGCAAACCCGGTGAAGTGGTACAGGGCTGATATTAACTATTCAAATTATGACATTGACCAGAAAGCCGGGATTAATCCTCTTGATCCTCTGAGCACGATAAACCAGATATCACAGACAACCAGCAGCATCAACCTGGTTCAGAATCTTTCTTTCGCCGGCAAGACGCTCTCCCAGAATGTAATGGTAACCCTTAACAACCAGTTGATGACAGATCATGTAAATGAGACAGGCGGTTCATACAGGACGTTTGTGGCCATGGGCTCATATGTTGTCGGTTATATGCCCATGAGGATCAACCTGGCACTTAATTACAGTTACTCGACATTTGATATCCCATCGGCAGTGAATACATTCCACGGGCCCACAGCCTCACTGTCATCATCATTGCTTAAGGGCAGGCTGAATCTGGCTGTTGCCGGCTCGCGTCTTTCGAATATTCTCGATGATACTCTGTCAGGGCACATCACTTCAGGTTCATTTTCATCCACTTTCAGGATAACGAAGATGCACATGGTCAGGGCGAGGTTTTATGTGAACAACAGCACAGGCGTCAATTCTTTTACTGAAACTAAAGGGGAGTTAGGTTATGGATTTATTTTCTAGACATATGAACAACTGCAGGTCGTTACTAAAGGCAGGTGTACTGGCCATGATTCTGGCTTCGGTTACCGGTCCACAGCTTGAAGCACAGGTTACAGCCAGCGTGGCAGTTCTTCCTCCTTACAGTCCGGATATCGAAGATTATGCAGACAAAACAAGGATCACCGTCACGGCAATGTCAATGGATTTCATTGACCTTGAATGCACCCTCGGCCTCACAATAACCGGAGACAATGGCATTGAGCTCAGGTCGCTTGCAGACTATGCTTATACAACCTTCACCTTGCAAACAGGAGTGCCTGTCATTCTCACGGGGCCTGATCTCTCGCAGTACTTTTCTCTTGGCAATCTTATTATCACGGGAATTGATCCCTCGGAACTGCGCACCCAGGGTCTGCCTCCGGGTAATTACCGGGTATGTGCAAGGGTGTACAATTCTGGCCGGCTGCTCTCTGAGGAGAGTCCTGCCGGGTGCGGTAACTATTTCAGGGTTAACTATCTGCAGCCACCTATGCTGATTGCCCCGGCTGACGGAAGCGAGATTGAGAATACGATGTCACAGCAGATAATATTCAGCTGGACACCATCACCGGGAGCACCGGCATGGACCTCATACATCCTCAAGATAGTGGAGATAACAGACCCGGTCAGGGACCCAAACGATGCATTGCTGTCGGCAACCACGCCAGCTTTCTTTGAGGAGGAGGTCTTTGGCACATCGTTTCTTTACGGTCCGGCCCAGCCTCTGCTTGATCCGGGAAAGAGATATGCGTTCCAGGTGATCGCCTCTGAACGGGAGACTAACACCCGCTTTGAAAATTTCGGGCGCAGTGAGGTTTTCTCATTCAGATACGGGAAGGAATCTGATAATATACTTGCCTTCCCGGAGCTTGTTGTGACAGCCCCTCCTGCACTTGAAAAGGGGACTGACGGCATTAAGTCGTGGGCCATGCCCAACTCCTCTGTCAGCGGGACCCTTCAGTATTTCTTCCCGCAGGATCAGCAGACAAAAGGGTTTGTTAAAAAGTCACCTCTGAGGCTTCGTCTTGGCTATTACATCCTGACAGCTGACAACCAGAAAGTGTACCTTACCCCGGGACTTGACAGCTATGTTTTTGAACAGGATGTGCAGATGCGTGCAGGAAACAGCTCCTTCACTCTGCAATATAAGGCTCCCTATGTCACCGACACGCTTCCTTTGCAGGATACTGACTTTGCATTCTGTACCACCGGTGAGGACGGAAGGTTCAATTTCATGTTCAATAATCCGGGTCTGGGCATTGTTGCAGAAAAAATTACAGCCACCCGCACAATCATAGGATTAAAACAGACCGGATTTTCCAATGGAGAACCGGTTTATGTCAAGAATGAATCAGTTGAAGTGACCAGGGGCAACCTTTACATGTATGCAAATATTATAGTTGATGACTACTATTTCACCAGCCCCACTGTTGAAGTCCTGACCCCAAAAGGAGATAACGCAGATCTGGGGATGGTAAGCACCAAAGTCAGGTCATATGACCTTGATGTCACCGTCAAGGCTGACAAGAGCTACAGCAGCCAGTACAAAAATGATAACGTTGAGAGCATGGTTGTATATATCCTCAGAGATTTCCGGCCTGACGGTGTCCCGGGGAATGAAGGAAAGGGTTCACAATCTGTTGAACAGGGAGAGAAGCTGTTCAACATGGAGGTTGTAGCCAAAGAGATAACAGGAAACACGGGTAAGGCCACACTCCGGAATCTTGTAATTAACCGGATTAATGATCCGAACGACAAATATTTTCTATATGCAACCGCCCTGGCAACTTCCGATGTAAATTATACAATGGATGCACCGGTGTCATTTACTTTCGGCTATCCTGCCGATGATGCAGTATTCAGCCCCGATTACATACTGCCAGCACCGACACCTGTAAAGGAGCTGGTTGCGAGGCCTCTGCCACCGGCAATCAAAGGATCGGTATACAGGTTTGACAATCAGATGCAGCCCGTTGAGGGGGCCTTTGTACAGCTCTTTAATATGAGCTATATCGTCCAGTCAGAGATGACTCCGGCCAACGGCACCTTCAGTTTTGAACTTCCAGGCTCAAAAGAGGGAGATAAGTGGGCTCTTTTTATCACGCGTCAGGGCTTTAAGAATAAATATATTCAGATACCTTATTCCTTGATTCTCGGGAAGAAATATGTCAGGGAGGATATTCTCCTTGAACCTGAGGCAACGGTAACAGGAACAGTTATCAATGAAAAGGGAGAAGGGGTACGGGTCCATATGCGTCTGGATGACGGGGCTTATAATGAGTTCCATCCTGTATGCGTCAATTATACATTGGTGAAGGACGCAGCCGGACTGACCGGTGCGGCTTCCTCCTCCGGGTCAGAGGGTCAGACTGTTTTCAGTATAAACACCCCGGTTACCGTAGTCGGCAGCAAGACAGGTCAGGCTGCAACTGGTCATGCAAGCGCCAGCCAGAGTGTAAC
>JAEYZD010000098.1 GCA_023430725.1 Bacteroidota bacterium
TGATAACATTGTATCCCTTGCCTTCCAGGTAATCATTTGATATGCCGTCGTCCTCATACAGAGTGTAATCACCGTCTGCCCCGGTATAGATTCTGAAAGTTAGGTCCTCCTCAACCTTTTCAGATACATACTGTCTTAAGGGATCTATCGGGATCACGGATCCGGCCCGGACAAATATAGGCATCGTCTCAAGGTCCACCTGCCTGGTATAATTGTTCCCTCCCCCGATCAGTGTGTTTGTAAACCAGTCATACCATTTGCCTTCCGGAAGGTAAACAACACGCTGCCTGGCACCGGGCTCATAAACCGGGGCAATAAGCATATCGCGGCCCCACAGGTACTGGTCACCCTTGCCCAGGGCATTCATATCCCCGGGATAGTGCAGCCACATTGCTCTCATCATCGGCAGCCCGGTCTCCCTGGCTTCCCATGCCAGGGTGTAGTTATAGGAGAGCAGCTGGTACCTCAATTCGGCATATTTTCTGCAGACAGGTTCGATTGCCGGGTTGTTGAGCTCATCCGGTGAGGGATTATACATCTCGGTATTTCTTGCCGGGACATTGCGGTTGTTATCTTCCCTGGGACCCATCTCTGACAACCCCCAGCCCCAAGGCAGTATCGTCCACCACGTTCGTCCGTGAGACCTGAATGAAGGGCAGAAGGCTCCGAACTGAAACCATCTTGCATACATCTCACCTGTTCTTTCATTTCCTGGGTAGAATCCACCTATGTCCGATCCCCAGAAAGGTGAAAGACTGAGGGAGTGATTGATCCCTACCGCAATCTGCCCCTCCAGCGTTTTCCAGGAAGATTCAGTGTCGCCTGACCAGACCCATCCTCCCCACTGAGCCACACCAAGATGGCCGTTCCGGTGGAGGCTCCAGGGACGGATATCAGGCTGGGTATGAATAGGCCCCTCATAATAAAGCCTGTGCCTGTTGATTCTCTCATGGAGATTGAACCAGTCACCTTCATCAGGCCACCACGCGTCAATCCCGGTCCTGACCAGATCAAGGTGCTGATTCCAGTAAGGGAGAAGATGACCTTCATCCACTTCATCACCCTTTCCCGGGGGGATTGAACCGTGAAGAGTTGGCAGGCTGTCACGGTCCCATGGCACAATATGGGTTATCACCCTGACATTAAGGTCATGCAGATCTTTGATCACCTCTCCGGGTGCTCTCCTGAATACCTCAGGATTAAACTCGAAGGAGGGCTGCTCCTTATTCCACCCCCTGGGGCAAAAGCCGGTTCCGAGATAAATCACGGCATCAATCGGTATTCGCTTATCCCTGAAGGTCCTGACAATATCAATCATCTGCGTTTCATCCTCCAGGGTCCGGTGTGACTGCATGTAGCCCATTGCGTATTTCGGAGGCAGGACTGCCGGTCCGGCAACAAGTGACACATCCTTCATCAGGTCAGCCGGCTCATCGCCGTCAAAGACAAACAGGTCATACAGACCCGTGATGATATGATCAACCGGAGGTCTGCCCTGGACGAGCCTGACATATTCCCTCCTGTGCTCGGCTGAATCGCTCTTCAGAACAGGCGGTTTCCAGGGAATAAAGTAACCTGTCCGGGCATCTCTGAGATCCACCTGCACCCAGGGGGATGGCATATAAATCCCCCACCCTCCGGTACCGATAAGGAATGCGACCGGATTTCGCGAACCGTAAGCATTTGATTGCCAGCGCGGAGTCATCTCATGAAGCCTTCCTCTGCGGTCAAATTCAATTTGCTCATCTTTCCAGTCTCTGCCCATACGTGGGCCACCCTCACCCATGCCAAGCACAGGCTTGTCGTCAACCATGAATGAAACACGACCGTCAGGGAGGAAAGAAATCCGCTGAACAATCTCATCTTCCTTATCCTTCACAGTCACCGTCAGCGGACCCGGCGACACCTCAACGGTAAATGAACCTACACTTCCGGTTACCGGCTTGGTAATCGAACTGATCTTCATAGCCGGTCTCCCGTACCCGCGGGTGGATAGCAGTGGGGTCTGCAGAAGTGAAAAATTCACATCCTTTGGCCTGAGAGTGATTCTAAGGCTGTTCTCACCTGATTCCCTGATCTCGAGGAGAGACTCCTTTCCCATTGACTCTATTTTTGGTGAGCAGGAACCTGCCACAATCAGCAAAGACAGAAAGAGGGAGGTGATTATGATGTGTTGGGGACTTTTCAGCTTCATAATGATTCGTGTTTACAATTACCGGATTCCGGGCTATGCCGGTTACCGTTCACAAAGTAAACAAAGAGGGCATCTCATATGAGACGCCCCCGGCTATTATATAACATATGTGTTTAAAAAATTCAGGCGCCGATAAGTTTTTTGTAAGCTCCGGCATCAAGGAGGTCATTAACTTCTGAGGCGTCGGAGAGTTCAACCTTGACCATCCATCCCTGGCCGTAAGGATCAGTGTTGACGAGATCAGCCTTCGCATCAAGCTCTTCGTTCTTCTCCAGAACTGTGCCGCTTACAGGCATGAAGAGATCCGATACGGTCTTGACGGCCTCAACCGTTCCGAAAACCTCGCCGTGGCCGAGCTCCTCGCCCACAGTCTCGATCTCGATGAAAACAATATCGCCCAGCTCATGCTGAGCAAAATCGGTAATGCCTACTGTTGCAACATTGCCGTTGATAAGAACCCACTCATGATCCTTGGTGTACTTAAGGTTTGCCGGAACGTTCATTGTTTGATATTTTATTTATGTTAGACTTTGATCTTCAGCTGTCAGGTTGTCAAAAATACATCTTTTTTACTATATAAAACCTGACAAAAGCTTTTTTTAGCCAGGCAGTAAGAACCGTCACTGCACAAGGGTGAATCTCAGGCTGAACCCGAAATTTGTGTTTGAGGTAAGGAATGTATTCGCCACAAACGGATTATTCAGGGTGTGGTCAGCATATACCTGAAGGTTGAACCTGTCACTCAGCACATAGTCGGCAGTAGCCCCAAGGGTGAATACCTTCTGCCCGGCCACCGGCTGGTTCACCTGCTCTATCAGCTTGCGGGCCAGTGTCTTGTTGTCTCTGATTGAAAAATCAAGTTTGATGTTCAGGTCGCTCTCAAGGGCCTTCTGACCGGTGCGTGAGCGCAGCATTATTGCCACATCATCAAACCGGTAGCCTGCCCCTATCGTGATCTCGTCATTCCTGATGTCAGCCACCTGGTTGCTGGCCAGGTTGAGGGTGACTGTGCGTGACTTGCGGTACTCTATCCTTGTCGTAAGTGAGTTCTTCCAGCCCAGGTCAACATTTATGAGCGGGCTGAACTGCTCGTTGATTGTGACTGTGTTGATCTCGTACTGAGGAATGAAATTCGAGCGCAGGTCCCTGATCCGGCTTACGCCTGACCCGTCCGGGTCATAATAGAGGCTGGTGTTGAATGAACCGATTGTATACGTTGAACGGTACTGGTGCGACAGACTCACTGAGTTGAACACCTTCCTCACCGCCTCGAACTTTGTCAGTCCCTCGAAGTTTATCCTCCAGTTGGGCATCATGTGCAGCATTGAAGGGAACGGTGAGAGCGTGATCTTTTCCGGATCCCTGCGTGTGTATGCGGCAAGGAATGCGGGTACAAGCACCTCTCCGGAGGTGATGCCGTAACCGCTGGCATAGGGACCTGTCACTGCTTCTCCGGTGACGGGATCGAACCCGGGATCATACAGGTTGTCAACCAGCTGGCGCGCTTCAGACCTGCGTTGCGAGATGACAGCCGTATAATCACGGAACCGCTCGAAGGTCTCAGAGACATAATCACCCGTTTTTGGAACCTTTTCAAAGGCGGTGCCCCATGACACAACGGAAATTGTAAAGTTACCGGTCAGACGGGTGTTCCTGGTGCTGTCAGGGAAATTGCCAAGGCGGTCGGCCCTGAGGTATGACGATACTGTCTCAGAATAACGGCGGTCACCAGTGATATCAATACGCAGCCCCGGGAATGGTTCTACATTGGCCCGGAGGTTCATCTGCTCACGCTTGCTGAATGTGGCTGCGTTATTGAGCAGTGTGTCAGTTGTGATCCAGCCGTTGATGACAGCCTCGTCAAAGAATCTCTCATCCGTCAGACCGGCAATGAAGCGCCATCCCGGCGAGAGCATCCCTCCGCTGTTCTGCTGTCCGAGGAAGGAGGTTCCGGGAAGGTACCCGGGAAGGATATGACCCTGTTCAACAGTATAGGTGGCAGAGACGTTCCGAAGCGCCATCAGGCCTCTGATCACATACCGGCCAACCACGCTGGCAACCCCGGGCTTCTTCTCCACCCTGCCCTTTACTGCCACACTGGCATTGGAAACGTCATTGTCAGGTGTGAAGTCGATCCGCATATCGGATACAACGTCATACTTGCCGTTAACAACCGTCCCGTCAGGCGCCGTGACTGTCACGGTGACATCCTTCGTCTTCAGGTTATGGTTTATAATTCGCGCTCTTCCGGCCCTCAGCACCAGGCCCTTCCTGCTGTGTGTCACCTCCTCGTAGCCGAGGCTCATGCGCCTTGCGGCACCAGGCTGGGTGGTGGCTTCAATCTCCTTCAGGAACTTCACCTTCCCGTACAGGTTTGTGAGGTTGGCCTGCAGGGTGAACTGGCCGTTGTTTGAATTCTTAATGATGTTGCCGGGATTGATATTCATCGAATCCGGGAAAACGGTACCGGCCAGCCAGTCATACCTTGCGCTGTAACGGGCATTGGATGTCACCCACGAAAGCAGCGGCAGCTTGTTGATCGGAACGTTGTAGTTGAAATTCAGCAGGTGGTAGTAGTTGGTTGTCCTGCCGAAGTTGCTGAGGTTGGTCATGACGGAGTCACGCCATGAATCGAACAGGTCAGGATACCGCCTGCGGTCCACGCCTCCCTCGGGCTCATCAATACGCGCGATGCTGCTGGCCGTGAAGTCCACCTTCAGCTGCTTTGTAATGTCATATTTGACATCATAGAACCGGGTCCACTGAAAGTCCTTCGTGAAAACAGGCTCTATCAGGATCCCGGGATTGCTTATATTCCTGTTTTTGACCTCGTTGTAATACCTGTATATGTCGGTTCGTACGGTAATATGTTTCGGAAAGAGATAGATGTTGAAGTCCTTGATCAGTCTCAAGGCAGGTGAGTTCAGTATCCGCGCCTTCTGGAACGGAGTGAAGTTCTTAGGCCGGGCCTCGAAGTCATAGGCAATACCCCCCCTGTATGTTTTTTCAACGTCAATCTCAGTCCTGGGATCAGTATTGTACACCTCATTGAAGGCGTAGCTGACGGAAACGTTTGCCGGGTCCCAGGCATGTGGCTTCTCTCCCCTGACCGTGGTTCCGGCGTTGCTGACTGTAAGTGTACGCCTGCGCGAATACTCCTCTGACAGGTCCAGGACGCTGTCTCTCTCAGCCTTTGTCTCAAGATTATCCAGTGCATCTGTAAGAAGGATATCCGGATCAAGCGGATCATACTGCGGTCGTATGCGGTTCTCAGAGTAGCCCATGTATACCGGAATCCGTATGCCTGCCTTCTCGGGGAAGAATTTACCCAGCTCGAGGTTTGATGAGAGGTCGTACTGTATCACCTGCTCCATGCTCCGCTGGTTAACGTTCTTGTCTATGCTGCCCCAGCCCGGGGTGCTTGTCTGTCCCACCAGGTTAACCGTTCCAAGGTCTGCAAGGCGTGCCTGCATCTGCGCATTGGCAGCCCAACCGCCATCTTCACGGAAGTCGCTCAGTCGCAGCTCGTTGATCCATACCTCTGCGGACCTCGGAGCTCCGTCATCGCTCTGCGGACGACGTGTCCTGATCGGGTTCCTAACGCCTATCATCACAACCCTGACGTTGCTGAGGTTGGGATTGCCGCTGACGGAGACACGGGTGCTCCCTGACTGAACGGAGAATATGTCGGCCTCGCTGAGGGTGGAACCGGCCTGGCGCATTGCAGCATCGCGTGCCTGCTTCGCGTCAAGCAGCTGCGAAAGATCTATGTCGATCCTGTTCTCTTCCGGCCATACAATCTCCCGCTGTTCCTCGCTGCTGTTGCTGTACCTGCCGTAGGGGGTCAGCTTCAGCGGTATCTCGTACTCGTAAAAGTTGCTCCTGTAGTCTGACCCTAGTCTCACAAAGACTGTAACCTCTTCATCCTGCAGCGGTTCGCCAATAAGGGCCTCAGCGTGAACCTCCATCTTCAGCCTGCGGTACTGCCTCATGTCAAGGGTGACATTCTTGTAGGTAGCCCTGGCATCACCGTCAGCAAGATCGCGGACGCGGAGAACCATTGATTGTTCGTTGAGCTGCCTGAGCTGCGGGTTGGCGGGGTCAATGACACGGTCGAATCCGGGAGGCAGCACGTAGTTCACAGGCTCCTTGCCTGCATTCTCCTCAATGCTCACGGAGCTGATCTCAAAAGTGCCGTCATCCTCCTCTGGCACTGTGATCCGTTCACCACCCTCGAAGAAGGTAAGATTGTACTTGCGCCACTCGGACCTTACAAGCTCGAGGCGTGCAAATCGCATGATGACCTCCTCGTCAAAGTTGCGCGCAAACATCCTGAGGAAACGGATAGACTTGAAGTCACGGATTGAACCGACTCTCCTCTCATAATCAGTTACCGGGATCTTGAACTGGTACCACCTGACAGGCGACTTCTCACCGTTGGCGAAGGTGGCTGTGTACTCAAGCTCATCAACGATGAAGTTTTCACCCACAACCATATCCTCCGGTCTCAGGCTTATGTGATACTGGTAGTAGCTTTCGGTCTCGCTCAGGGTATTGTCACGGTTGATGTCTTCCATGTCCGGCAGTGTGGTTCCGCTGGTTGGATATGACTCATCAGACATCTCGGATGTGGGAGAATTGCCGTCTGTACCGTTGAATCTCTTGTAACGCTCCAGGATGCCCAGCTGCCTCTGGTCATAGTCGGATCCCCTGAAGTAATGGAAGTCATCGCTTGACGGGTCTTCCATTATCTGCTGCATGATCTCAGGGCTCACAATCGCACCCACGGCCTGGATGAAGCTGTCGAAGAATGCATTCTCGTCCTCGTTGCTGAGGCCGTCAAGACCTACATCCTGGTATCGGCGTGAGTCAATGTTATTGTCAAAAGCCTGAACCACAGCCTGTACAGTAGGTACACGGCCCCATACCGTGGTGTCCACATTGGTAAGCAGCGGAGAGTTGGGAAGACCGTTCTCAAACTGCTTGCGCGAATCGCGAAGTATATCCTCCGAGATGTTGCCCAGGTTGAAGTAGATGTCACCACCCTCATGGTCAGCGTTCTCCACGAAGGGATCCATAACCCAGAACTTGATATACTGAATGTTGGCCGATTCGAAGTCGTTCGTGAGCAACTCGCGCATCATCCCTCCCCAGCGGGTGCGCGGTGAGTTGAGGAGACCTTCGCTGCTGAGACCGGCCGAATAGGTCCCCGGCAGCACGTCAAAATTGTAGGGACCGCGTTCTTCGGGATAGAAGGCCACGTTCAGAACGGAGATGTTGGTAGGGATACCGCTCGGTGACTCCTTGAAGGGAAATATCTCAGTTTCATAGATCTCCCTGACGAAATGGCTCGACTGCAGGTCAGGGTTGGCACGTATATGCCCGGGTGTGGTTGAGCCGTTGCGAAGGAAGAGCGGGTCAATTACATACCACGCCAGCCTCGCCCTGTTGAATCCCGAACGGAGGTCCTTGCTCAGCCTGGCCTCCGGGAAGAGATGATCCTGTCCCTGCGGTACGCTGGCCAGTGACCAGGCATTGAAAGCCCGCAGGTCAAGTGAGATTTCACTGGCCTCGAAATCATCAATATAGACAGCCCCCTCATCGGTGATAGCCCTGCTGTGTCCGGGAACCAGGTGCGCAAACTCGCCGAAGAAATTAATTGATGAAGGAGCATTCGTCTCGATCAGCGGAAGCCAGTCGATGGCACTGGTAAGACGTTGTGATTCTGAACGGTATGATGCATCAAAACCGTAGATCGTGTTTGAGATCGGATCATCACCGTAAGTGACCTTCTGCGTGTATGGCCTTTCAGTCAGCCTGAGCACCGTTCCACCCAGGTTGAACTTCTCGGAGAACCGGTAGTTGAGATGGGTGCCCACGAGTGTCTTGGTCTGCAGCCCGAAGAACTGGTTACTCTCAAGCGAGACCTGGACAGGCGTCTGTGACTCGATGATTGCAGAGTTTATGATCTTCACTGAGCCCATGTTGTAGTCAACAGTGTAGTCAACATTCTCCGTCAGGGTGACACCACCGGCGGTCACCTTTACGGAGCCTGCAGGGATATTGGCAACATTGAGCCGTATCTCTGACCCGGAAGCGGATGTGAACTGCCCCCTGAGCAGGTACTTGTTCTTCTCTGCCAGCTGTTTTGCCACAGTCTGGGTGGAGTCATACAATTCCGTGAAAACGTACTTTCTTATCTGTTCAGGATCTGAAATATACTTGAGCAGATGCCGTCCGAAAGGCTCAAGCACAGGGAAGATTATCCGACCCCTCTCTGACATTACGGTTATTCCTTCAACGAAGTCGAACAGGCCGTCAGACTGCCTGTCGAGCTGTGAGTTCAGCCTGTCAAGCCCTAGCGCCTGCAGCAGTACCTTGCCGTCAAGCGGCGTGCCGGGGAGATAGTTGAGTGCGTTACCGGTCTTGTCATCCTGGTAGAGGATATTTACTTCGAAGTTTTTGGGTTCAATCCTGCCTGACCCGACGTTATAGATGTTCTTCATCATCAGCTTCCAGGTGGGTATCTGCGGACTGAGGGTGGTACCCTTGATAAGCTTCAGGATGAGGGCATCAGGGGCCGTGATGCCATCAGTTGAGAATTCCCCTACCTTGAAGACCTGGCCGTTCAGGGTGTACTCATATGCTACGGCAAGGACCTCATCGTTATTGAGCGCCATGTTGAGTGAGATATAACCCAGCTGGCGGTTGATCGTATATTCCCGGTCAGTAAGCCGGCGAGCGTTCTCTATCTTTTCATAGTCACGCCCTATCTGGAATCCGGGGTAGAGCCCTGCGAAGGCATCGGCAACCTGGTCAATATTCCTGATTGCGCCATAGGTGGTGTTCAGCTGTTCGTAGAGGCCGTTTGTGTTGTTTGAAGGGTTTAGGGGCGCGCCGGGCATGCCCTGGAACTCAGGGACTGTGTTGTAGATGTTTGACTGGTTCTCGGCAAGGTCAATAAATGCGACGATGTTCCTGTTGCTTACGTCCTCAAACCGGCTCGTCTGGTTGGTGATCCACACCTCAATCTTTTCGATGTTGAGGCCTGTGCTGACAATGGGAAGGTTTTCAAGTGCCCCGTCAAAATTCCCCCTGAATTCCTGCGAGAGGAAGAAGTGGCGGTTTGCCTCGTAACTGTCTGCGGTGATCTCATACTCGCTGATCTGTGATCCGCCCTTCACCTCCACAACTGATGACTCACCCTTCTGCTGAGAGAAGACAGTGGTCATTGTGAGTTTGCCAAACTGCAGCTCGGTCTTCAGGCCGAAGAGGCTGTAACTGCCGGTGATGAGGGTACCGTTGAGCGGCAGGGTCACATCGCCGGCTTCGATCTTTTTAATGATCTCATCCTCCTTGCCTGAATACTCAAGCTTGGTACGGTTTTCAAATTCGAACATCGCCTCGGTGTTGTAGTTGATCCCCAGCTGCATCTTGTCGCCTATGGTGCCGGTGACGTTCATCTGTATCTTCTCCTGGAAGTCGAAAGTGGGTATTGTCCGAAGCCTCTCCGAGAGTGTCGGGTTTTCCGTGTGTGAAATGTTGATGCCGAAGATCAGCTCGGCCGATCCCTGCGGGACGATGTTGATGACGTTGCTGCCGAAGATGCGGTCAAATGTCTCTCCGCCGACCTCTATCTGCGGGATGAGCGATGACCGGAACCCTGATGCATCGCCGCGAAGAGTTGCATCCCAGTATTCGCGCATCGCCTGGTTGAATTCATACTTGCGGTATTCTTCAGGTGACATGTAGACCGGCCGGCGGTAATCAAGGCTGCCTGCTTTCTGGTATATGATGTACTGACGGTTGCGGCCGTCATACTCAACCTTTGTGCTGATATTGGAAGGATTACTGAGGAAGAGCGGAGATGAGGGGGAAGCCTGCCACGGGTAAGCAGGGTCACTGTTAAGCTTTAGAAGCGAATCACCGGGATTTGTCTGTGCCGAGAGGGCAAACGGGAAAAGAACAGGCAGAATCAAAAGCCCTACCCTGATCCAGAGATCTCTAATATGTGAAATAAACTGCAATCCGGCACCCTGTTTATAACAGTTTCAGCGCCCTTCTGACCAGTTCCTCAACCGGGAGTTTTTTGTTTTCCCTGAGGAGGTTATCTACAACCTTCGTGGCGCTGTTCCTGGCAAAGCCAAGCATCACTAAAGCAGATAACGATTCTTCGCGGGTTGTATTGTCGGAAAATGCAATTATTTCACCGGAAACTGAGTGTTTTCCGATCTTGTCTTTCAGGTCAACAATTATCCTCTGTGCGGTCTTCAGTCCTATGCCCTTGACTCCCTTGAGAATGCCGACATCTCCGCTGAGAATTGCGTCTCTCAGGTCAGCCGGCCTCATTGATGAAAGCATCATCCTGGCGGTGCCGGCCCCGACTCCGGATACGGTGATCAGCTGCCTGAAAAGATCGCGTTCATCCGCTGTTGTGAAACCAAACAGCAGGTGAGCATCCTCGCGGATCGATTCATGGATCAGAATCTTACATTCGGTGGCTTTGTCAAGCTCAGCATATGTATTTAGCGAGATGTTGATATTGTATCCTATGCCGTTGCACTCAACCACCACACAGGCAGGATTGAGTTCGGTAACCTTGCCGGTAATATAATCGATCATAACGGCTGGTCGAAGTTTTCAGGTTCGGGCGGCAGTTCGTCAACATGTTCCGCGTGGATCTCTATCTTCTGCGGCTGCAGCGGATTGCGTATCAGTTCCCGGTACATCTCCCTGTTCCTGAAAATGTCAACAGCCGCGTATATTGCCTGTCGCATGGAGTTGCCTGACGCCTCATTCTTTCCGGTAATATCGAATGCCGTGCCATGCACCGGCGAGGTGCGTATCACCGGCAGTCCGGCAGTGAAATTCACTCCCGTGTCAAAGGCAAGAGACTTGAATGCCCCCATGCCCTGATCATGGTACATTGCAAGCACTGCATCAAACTTGCTGAATGCCCCGGATCCGAAGAAACCGTCCGATGAATAGGGCCCGAATGCGAGTATTCCCTCCTCATTGGCCTTCGTGATGGCCGGCATTATTATATCCTTCTCCTCGCTGCCGAGCAGCCCGCCGTCACCTGCGTGCGGATTGAGGCTGAGAACGCCGATCCTCGGTCCGCGAATGGCAAAGTCCTGAAGAAGTGACTTGTTAAGCAGCCTCAGCTTGGACAGTATTGTGCCTATTGTGATGGCACCGGGCACTTCACGCAGCGGAAGATGCTCTGTTACAAAGCCGATCCGCATGCTCTCACTGATCATAAGCATCAGTACCTCGTGTGATCCGATGCGTGATTTCAGGTAGTCAGTGTGCCCGGTAAAGCGAAACATGTCCGACTGGATATTGTGCTTGTCAATTGGCGCTGTAATCAGGACGTCAAGCCTGCCAGCCGCGAGGTCCGCAACGGCACTCTCGAGTGCGGCAAGGGAAGCCTGGCCCCCCTCGGGAGTTGACTTGCCGAGTTCAACGCGAACATCGTCACCCAGACAGTTTACAATATTGACTTTTTTAGGGTGCGCTTCGGTGACAGTACGAATGTTATTGAAGTTGAAAGTCGTATTATTCAGAACCTTCCGGTGATAGGCCGCCACCTTCGGGGAGCCGTAGACAACCGGTATGCACAGGTCGGTGATGGCAGAGTCGGACAGCGCCTTGATTATGATTTCGTATCCGATGCCGTTTATGTCGCCCTGCGTGATTCCCGCAACTATAGTTTTTTTATCCATTGTGATTGATCTCTTCCGGAGAACAAAGGGCCCGTCCGGGGTGGTAAAGTTAATCAAATAATTGAATGAATTTGCTTAATTATATTACCTTTACGTGCTCCGCCTACAATGCGCCGGAGGTCACAGGATGGGAATCAGAGAACATTTATACGAACGTCTCACCGAAGGCGGCCGGATCACCGTTGACGAGGCGCTGACACTGTGGGACAAAGCCCCCCTTGAGGAGCTTATGCATGTTGCCGATCTTCTGAGACAGAAACTGCATCCGGGAAACAGGGTCGGGTGGATGATTGACCGTAATGTCAACATCACGAATGTCTGTTTTTCCCAATGCCGTTTCTGTAACTTTTGTCGCACAGCGAAGAGCGATGATGCCTATATTACCACAGATGAGGAGTACGAACGGAAGATAGAGGAGTTGCTGGCCCTCGGCGGAGATCAGCTGCTGCTGCAGGGTGGAATGAATCCGACGCTGGGACTTGATTTCTACACGGGACTGTTCAGGCGTCTGAAGAGCCGCTGGCCAGGGGTCAAACTGCATGCTCTCGGCCCCCCGGAGGTGGCATGGCTCGCACGGGCAGAAAAGATGAGCTATCGCGAAGTGCTTGTGGCGCTTCGCGATGCGGGACTCGACTCCCTTCCCGGTGCAGGGGCCGAGATTCTCTCTGACAGGGTCCGCAGACTTGTATCCCCGGCCAAGGCCACCGTCGCCGAATGGCTGGGAGTGATGAGGGAGGCACACAGGCTGAATCTTCCCACCTCCGCAACAATGATGTTCGGTCATGCCGAGACTGTGCAGGAGAGGCTGGAGCACCTGGATATGCTTCGCAAGCTGCAGGATGCCAGGCCGGAAGGGCACGACGGGTTTATCACATTCATACCGTGGCCTTTCATGGACCGCGGCACAAGGCTGGCGGAGAAGGACGGTATACGAAACAACGTCACAGCAGTTGAATACCTGAAGATGATTGCCGTCAGCAGGCTGATGCTTGACAACATCAGGAACATCCAGTCTTCAATTCTGACCGTAGGCAGGGAGACGGCAATGATCTCGCTTCATGCGGGGGCCAATGATCTCGGGTCTGTTATGATAGAGGAGAATGTGGTGAGTGCTGCCGGGGATCCGTTCCGGGTCAATCCTGATCAGATGCAGGAGATCATCCGCGAGGCCGGATTCACGCCGGTAAGGAGGGATCAGAGGTACCAGGAAGTATACAGTAGTCAAAGCTCGTAGAGCTTTAAGAATTGTAGAATACGGGCCCCACCCTATTCCGTACTTTTTTTCACAGTATACATCAGCGCCTCAACCTGCCGTAGGAGCTCCCTCTTCTCTTCCCTGGGGGCATAGACGAATCCTGTCACCACCACTGCCCTGGATGATGCCGAGTCTATGAATGCATACGAGATAAACGGTCCGCCCATGAACCCCCCTTCAAGCGTCCACAGGCCCCGCATCTCAATGAAATCAGTCGAGCTGCGGCGAAATGAGCGGCAACTGACCGGAACCTTCTGCTCAATGACCATGAACGAGCCGCCGTCCGGTCCTTTCACCTCGTCTGACATTCTCTTCTGTGTCAGGTCAGCCAGCTCAATGCATCCAAGCCTCGATGTGGTACGGTCAGTTACGGACACCATTACTGTCTGGGTTGAAGCAGGTGTCTCAGCTGAGATCATCATGATTCCCTCGCGGTTGAAGTCAGGCTTCCAGCCGGCAGGCAAAACAAGCTCCCACTGAGTGTCTCCGGCTGTCAGCACACTCCTCTCCCTGCCTGCCGAATTGGTCAGCCAGTCTGTCAGCCGCTCCCTCTCCGCATCATTTATCCCCCGTCGAATGGCTTCTCCGTTATCCCTGATGCACTGTGCCAGCGAAGCGGTGTCAGGAGCGGTAACCGTGACAACAAGCTGTGTCTCTGACCATTTATTGCGTTCCATGATCATGTCTGCCTCCGTTTTGGCAGGATCAATAATTGCCTGTATCACATTGCGGTGAGCGACATAGATGTCACGAAATCCTTCAGGATTGACCGGCATGACTGTGAATGCCGGCTCAGCCTGCGGCAGGCTTATGAGCATCGGACTCACATGCTCCCTTACAGCCTGACCGGGAGTACCGTCCCACAGCTGTTTGTCCATTACAACAAGAACATCTCCGGTTTTGCCGGTGACGTTGGGAAGCGTCCTGGTCACTGAAGAATCACCGCATGAAGCGATGAAAACAAGCGCCGGCAGAATTAAAATCAAGGCATGTCTCATAATCCCGGTATTTTGTGAAATAAAAAGCCCGCATTCTCATGCAGGCTTAAATATAGAGTTTTATGATTCTAGTTCTCCTTCGTGGTGCCCTTTTCAGCATCAGCGTCAGCACCCGAGTCCTTTGCTTTCTTAAACTCCTTCAGCCCCTGTCCGATGCCCTTCATCAGCTCGGGAATCTTACGTCCGCCGAACATCAGCACTACAACCACAAGTATCAGGATAATTTCAAGAGGTCCGATCTTTCCCATTTCTCAGAGTTTTTGTTTGTACAAATGTACTAATTCTTTTGCACAAGGTTATTAATCAACTGCAATTATCATTTCCTGATCAGCTTGAGGATGTCATTCCCGTTCGCAAAGATCAGCAGGGCAAGGAGTATGACCATCCCGGTGATCTGGGCATATTCCATGAATTTGTCACTCGGCTTCCTCCCTGTTATCACCTCGAAGATCAGGAACATCACATGTCCGCCGTCAAGGGCAGGGATGGGAAGGATGTTCATGACTGCCAGTATCAGTGAGAGGAAGGCTGTCAGGTTCCAGAACGACTGCCAGTTCCAGATGCCAGGGAAGATGCTTCCTATTGTGATGAAGCCTCCCAGCGATTCGTAGCCCTTTGTATCCTTCGCGAAGATCAGCTTGAACTGCTTGAGGTAGTCACCAGTGGTCTTCCAGCCTTTGGCGATACCGGCGGGTATCGCTTCGAGCAGGTTATAGTGTTTCGTGCTGAGTTCAAGGAGATTCCCGGTTTCGCGGTAGACGCCGAGGACACCGGCCTCGGTGGTTGTAACTGCCAGATCCATCAGCTCTCCGTCTCTGCGGACTGACACTGTCACCGGTTTCGCCTTGCGCGAAGCGAGGTAAGACTGAAACTCGTCATACCATTGGAACGGAGTGCCGTCAAGGGCAAGGATCTCATCACCTGCGGCAAGACCGGCAGCAGATGCAGGGGACTCATCAGCCACTTCTGAAATGACGAACGGGCCGAAAGGAATCCTCGCATCAATAATGTCAGGGTTCTTGAGCAGTATCTGGATATATTCACGCTTAACGGGGATTTCAACGATTTCACCGTTGCGGTCAACGGTTATCACCTGCCTGTCATTCAGGAGAATATCAGGGATAATTGCATAGAAGTTATCCACCCGTTCACCGTCAAGCGCCAGGATCTTATCACCGTTGCGCAGACCCATGGCATACCCGGTGGAGTCAGTAAGGATACCGTACTTAACGTTCGATGCAGCCAGGTAGGTCTCGCCCCAGACACTCAGCACCCCCACGTAAATGAGCATGGCGAAGATGAAGTTGAAGAAGACCCCGCCGAGCATTATCATCAGCCGCTGCCATGATTTCTTTGACCTGAATTCATGCGGCTGCGGCGGCAGCTTCATCTGCTCCTTATCCATCGACTCGTCTATCATGCCCGAGATCTTCACGTATCCGCCCAGGGGGATCATCCCTATTCCGTACTCCGTCTCGCCGAACTTCTTCTTGAAGATGGCCCATGGCCAGTCAAAGAAGAGGTAGAACTTCTCAACCCTGGTCTTGAAGAGGCGGGCGAACAGGAAGTGGCCAAACTCGTGTACGATAACCAGTATGGACAATGACAGCAGGAGCTGCAATATTTTTATAAGAACGGTCATTTTTTCTTCAGTTTGTTAATGTGTTCATTGGCAAGATGCCTGCTCCGGTTGTCGGTAGAGGCATAAACGTCCATAGATGCTTCTTTGTTGAACAGGGTCTTTTCAAGCACATGCTCCACTGTACCTGCAATATCATTGAATCCTATCTGTTCGCGGAGGAATGCTGCCACGGCTTCCTCGTTGGCGGCGTTAAGTGCGCATGGCATGTTACCCCCTTGCTTAAGTGCGGCCCGTGCCAGCGGCAGGCAGCGGAAGCGGACCATGTCAGGTTCGCCAAAAGTCAGGGAGCCGGTATCTGCCAGCGATGGTCTGGGCAGTTCAGTTTTGACTCTGTCAGGGAATGTCAGGGCGTAGATAATCGGCAGACGCATGTCAGGCACCCCGAGCTGCGCCTTTATCGAACCATCCTTAAACTGCACCATTGAGTGTATTATTGACTGCGGATGAATGAGCACATCGATGCGGTCGGCAGGGGTTCCGAAGAGCCAGTGAGCCTCAATCACCTCGAGGCCCTTGTTCATCAGTGTGGCAGAGTCAATTGTTATCTTGCTGCCCATGGTCCAGTTGGGATGACGCAGGGCCTCCAGCGGCGTTACCTTTGCGAGCCGCTCAGCCGGAGTATCACGGAACGGTCCGCCCGATGCGGTAAGAATGAGGCGCTCCACGGAGTTCTCCGGTTCACCGTTAAGGCACTGCATTATGGCTGAGTGCTCGGAATCGACCGGCAGCAGGTGGCTGCCTGTGATGGCTGCAGTGCGCGTGATCAGTTCCCCGGCCACCACCAGCGTCTCCTTGTTTGCCAGCGCCACCTCGCGGCCTGCAGCCACTGCGGCGGCAGTAGGTCCAAGCCCGGCAAACCCAACCATGGCGGCAACAACTGTATCTATTCCTTCCGAGGCAGCTACCTCTTCAACGGCCTTTTGCCCGGCCATGACTTCTGTTCCGAGACCGGCAAGGCCGTCTCTGACAACACTGTAAAATGCCTCGTTGCCTATGACAACCTTCGCAGGGCGAAAAAGCCTTGCCTGCTCCATCAGCAGTTCGGCGTTGCTTCCTGCCGTAAGGACAGAAACAGTGAAGAGATCAGGGTAACGGGCGACGATGCCGAGTGTCTGCGTCCCTATTGACCCCGTTGAGCCTATGATTGCAAGCCTTTTGTGCATCTGCCGCTCTCCTGTCAGAAATATATATACTGCGCGGGGTCAAGGGCCACCCCGTTATGCCACAGCTCAAAATGCAGGTGAGGCCCCGAGGTGTACAACTCGCCTGAGTCACCCACAATCGAGATTGATTCCCCGGCCCATACCCTGTCACCCATCTCCTTGAGAAGACGGGCATTATGCTTGTATACTGAAACCAGGTTGTTTGCATGCTGTA
The DNA here is from genome assembly GCA_023430725.1 of Bacteroidota bacterium. GTDB lineage: Bacteria > Bacteroidota > Bacteroidia > Bacteroidales > VadinHA17 > SR-FBR-E99. The sequence continues at coordinate 17,192 of JAEYZD010000098.1, forward strand.
TGGCAATCACGAAACCGGTTTCCATCGTCCATCCTGTCATTATCACAGTTCCCTCGAGGGTGGATGAAACCACGGCCTTGGGTTGTGTGACTATGTCCGTTGCATAGTGCCTTGTGCGGGCATCGAAGTTGCTTGAGATGATCCCCTTGACTGGCGGAAAGAAGTGGATATTGGCGAGACTGGTTCCCTGCTGTGAACCGCTTCCACTCTGTGCCGGGAGCACTGACAGACTGTATTTTTCCTCCTGTTCGACACGCGCCCTGAATACAGAGTCCTCAGATGATCTCCTGAATTCGACATTGGTGTAGTCCCTGGTGCTGTCACGCAGAACGACGGAACCGATGGGCTGCCTGCCGGAGATGACGTCATTCAGGTCACGGAAGTACTTGTCCCTGATCTCCAGCTCGTGCTCGAGGGAGTCAAGCATTATGGCGTTCATCAGGATGTTGCGGCGCATCTCCACATTCGGGTATCCGGGGATGAACTCCCTGAGGTTTGTGAATGCGATCAGTGAGGTGTTAACCGCAAGAGTCAGCACCAGCAACAATGCCGCTGCCAGGAATGCATTGGCCTTGGAGAGGCGTACCCGCCACAGCTCCTCGAAGGTAGTGTCATTGAATATGGCGAGGCGGAACCTGTCGCTCCATTTCCCCTTTCGTTTTTCGTTCTTTGCCATCTTATGATTGGACCGAAGGGACAAAGATAGCAATGATGTTGGAAATGTTATCAGGCAATCAGGAAGGTCTGAAAGTCTGAAAGCCGAAAAGTCTTAAAGTCGAAAGGACTCTCAGACCCTCATACCTATAACTACCACCCTATACCGTAATCCTCCCCGTGATTGCTGGACCCTCCCCAGAATGTTCCGTGGATGCGGTCAAAGCCAATCGCATTGACAGGGCCTGAGGTCCTCTCCTGGAACGACAGCCTGTAGCCCATCGATGCCAGCTCCTTCCTCACCCACGGGGGCATGCTGTTGTTCAGCACCAGCCCGCCGGCCACCTTCTCATGCTCCCCGAAGCTGGAGTACATCTGCAGCGTCTTGAACGACGGCGCCTCGCAGGCCTCCTGGACGGTCATCCCAAACTCCACAACATTAAGGAAGAACTGCATTAGCAGCTGATCCTGCTCATCACCGCCCTGCTTGGCAAAGGCGAGGAACGGCTTGCCGTCCTTCATTGCCAGGGTGGGTGTAAGGGTAACGCGGGGTCTTTTGCCGGGTTCCACCACATTGAACGGATTCTCCTTCTCGTCAAGGACGAAGCTCTGCATCCGCTGGCTCATCCCGATGCCGGTGTTGCCGGCAATGCACGCCGGCACCCATCCGCCGCTGGGAGTGACAGAGACAACCCATCCCTCCTCATCTGCAGCTTCGATTGAAGTGGTGCCGGAATTGAATGTACCCAGGAAACGGCTGTACTGATCAGGATCATCTGCAGGATAAATGTTGCGTGCCTCTGCCTGCCATGAGTCCAGCAGCGTGCCAAACGGGTTGACTTTCCCCTCGAAGGGATATGGGTCGCCGGGCCTTATACCGGGGTCATTGCGGTCAGGATTGATCAGCTTGCTCCGTTCCCTTGCGTACTCCTTTGATAGCAGTCCCTTCATCGGTTCTTCAGGCGGAAATGCCGGGTCACCGTAATAGAAGTCCCTGTCTGCAAAAGCGAGGTTCATGGCCTGGTAAAGGGTGTGGATGTATTTCGTTGAGTTATAGCCCATCTCCTTCAGGTTGAAGTTCTCGAGTATATTGAGTGTCTGGAGCATCACCGGGCCCTGGGTCCACTGCTGAAGCTTGTACACTTCAATGCCTTTGTATTCGGTCATGAGTGGTTCCTCAATCTTAACCTGCCAGCCGGCAAGGTCACCGGTGGTGATAAGGCCGCCCTGCTCGATGCATCCGCGGGAGAACTCTTCGGCGATGTCGCCTTTATAAAACCGGTCATAGGCAGCATAGATAGCCTCCTTGCGCGATTTCTTCTTTTTCAGTGCCTGCTGTTCGGCTTCAACCAGCTTAGTAAGTGTTGCCAGCAGATCACTCTGAACGAATACCTCTCCTGCTGACGGCGCCTCCCGCTCCTCTCCGGCATGGGGAAGGAAAACCTTTGCAGAATATGGCCACTCCCTGATCCTGTTTTTTGCCCTCTCGATTGAGTTGGCTGTCTGTGCCTCAATGGGATATCCTGCGGCCATTTCCATGGCAGGGGCAAGCACCTCTTTCAGGCTCATTGTGCCGTACTCCGCAAGCATGACAATCAGCCCGCCTGGAGTACCGGGTGTGACGGCTGCCAGAGGACCGTACTCGGGGGGATATCTGAAGCCCTTCGACTTATAGAATTCTGCAGTGGCTCCGGTAGGAGCAACGCCAAGTGCGTTGATGGCAATGACCTTTCCGGTCTTCGGATTATATATCAGCGCCTGCGTCTCGCCGCCCCAGCTGAGGACGTCCCACATTGTGCATGTGGCCGCCAGCATCGCGCAGGCGGCATCTACGGCGTTGCCGCCGCGGTCAAAGATCATCGCCCCCGCCGTGGCGGCAAGGGGTTTACCGGTGATGGCCATCCAGTGCTTCCCGTGCAACGGGGGTTTCTGGGTGGTGACCGGAAAGGTATTAAACGATTGAGAATGTGACATGATTAAAATACTTAACATACAAACAGATAGAAAGAATCTTTTCATAACGGTCAGGTTTAAGGTGGCGGAATCATTTGTGTTGTTGCCTCTTCCGCAATTTCGTAATAAATTGCATTTAATGGGAGAAAAAATCCATAATTTCGGCCGGATATAAAAATAAAGGATAGCCGGAGATGAACGAATTTGACCTTAAGGCTGCAGAGTGGGATAAGCAGCAGATGCACAGGGATCGCGCGGAGGCAGTGGCAGCGGAAATAGTCAGGCAGGTCCCGCTTGAAAAAACAATGACTGCAATGGAGTTTGGCGCCGGAACGGGGCTGCTTAGCTTCATGCTCAAGGACCGCCTTAAGGAGATCACCCTCATTGACAACTCCGAAGGGATGGTGAAGGTGCTGAATGAAAAGCTGGCTTCCGCGAAGGCAGATAACCTGAAAGTAGTTAAAGCCGACCTCGAACATGAAGACCTGCAGCCCGGCACGTTCGATCTGATCTACACCCTTATGGTGCTTCATCATGTCGGAGATGTGGAAACAGTTGTCAAAAAATTTCATGACATGCTCAATCCGGGCGGATACCTGGCAATTGCCGACCTTTATAGAGAGGACGGATCTTTTCACGGTGAAGGCTTTCACGGTCACAGGGGATTTGATCCGTCAGCTCTGGCCGCAATGCTTGAAAAAACCGGGTTCGGCGGGACATCACATAGCAAGGTGTATGTGGTCAGCAAAAAGATTTCGGAGAGCAGCAGCATGAATTTTGATGTTTTTCTGATGACCGCAAAAAGGAGTTAAGCGTCTCTACCAGGATGCATCCCTCCTTTCCCGGTTTATGTCCGATATCCATAAAACACATTAAATTGAACAAAAAAACAAAATAGCACATTCCACTATGGCTGACATGGAAGTAACACTTGACGGTGGCAAGGTTGTCACCGCTCACATCAATGGAAAGACAATCAAAACTGACCAGTCGGTCAGGAACGGCGGCGGCGGAACGGCCCCGGAGCCATTCGAACTGTTTCTTGCATCGGTAGGAACCTGTGCCGGAGTCTACGTCAAATCATTTTGTGATCAGCGCGGCATTCCTGCAGATGGCATAAAAATTATTCAGTCGGTTGTCTTCGACCCTGAGAAGAGGGTCCCGTCATCAATAAAACTGAATATTCAGCTGCCAGCAGAATTCCCGGAAAAATACAGGGCTGCGGTTGTCAATGCAGCAGAGCTTTGCCTGGTGAAGAAAACAATAAACAACTCACCTCTGTTTGAAGTTACCACATCTGAAGGTCATAGCTGATCCGGCTTAACAGTAATGCCATAGCTGTCATTCACCTTTAATCGCTTACAATAAAACACGAAGAACCAATATGAAGACTCCAGAGTTCACACTGACCGATCCGGCGAAGCTGAAGGACAACCTCATCAGGCTGATTGCCTCCGACTGGATGCTTGTTACTGCCGGCACGCCTGAGAAATTCAACACAATGACAGCCAACTGGGGAGGCATGGGATATTTGTGGAACAAAAACGTAGTGTTTGTATTTGTCCGCCCGGAGCGTTACACCTATGAATTTATCGAAAAGACCGATGGATTCACGCTTACCTTCTTCGATGAGAAGTACCGTGATGCACTCAACCTGTGCGGGGTAAAGAGCGGTCGCAACTGTGACAAGGTTGCCGAGACGGGGCTGACGCCGCATTTCACCCAATCCGGGTATCCTGCCTTCGCCGAAGCGAGGGTGGTTCTGGAGTGCAAGAAACTCTACGCAAACCAGCTGACCAGGGATGCATTCCTCGACTCCGAACCGCTGAATACTCATTACCGGACCAAAGGCGGACTACACAAGGTATACATCGCTGAAATTACACACGCCTGGGTCAGGTCCGCCTGAAGATAAAAATTCCCCGACTTCCCGGCAAAAGTATAGCCACAACGTAACCTGTTTGTATATTTGTATCAGAACCGTACCCTGAACAATTCCACTCTTTTATGGTTTGTCATTGGTACAAGTTCGCTTTGCGTATGAATAACCACAAACAAACAGTTTTATGAATCTTAAAAGAATTTCTATCCTTACGGGCATCGCAGCCCTTATCATCGCCGGCATCACTGCATGCAACCAGGCACCGGCAAAGAAACCGGCAGATACCGGAAACGTTTATTACAGAAACCTCCTCTTCAGTGAGACACCATGGGACACCGAAAGGGGATCACGTCAGCTCACTCCGGAAGAAGCGAAGGAGGTCAACAGCTACAAATTCACCTACGATGAGAGCGGACGCCTCAGCTCGGTTGAATTCGTCAGAGGAGATGAGCTCCTCTCCTACGGCTCCCTCGGCGGCGCTGCAAAGATCTCCTACGAATATGCCGACAACAGGCAGATAAAGCGTTTCTTTGATGAGAACAACGAACAGATTGAGTCCGGAGGTGTCTTCACGGCTGAGTATACCCTGGATGAAAAGGGGGTCAGGACAGGATTGAAATTCCTGGGACGTGACGGACAGCCCGTGGAAAACAGGAACAAGATCAATAATTACGTCTGGAGAATTCTCCCTGACGGAAAAGTACAGGAGAGAAGATATAACCTCGCTGGCGAGGAGACTGTCATGAACCCCTTCTGCCCCTTCTATGAACTCAGGTTCACATACAACGACAAGGGTTATGTGCTGGCCATGGCAAACTACGAAAATGACAGCCTGTATAACTGCACGGCAGAAAACTGCGGTGACATAGGTGTCTCCTACTTCGAGTTCGAACCGAATGAATTTGGTGACCTGCTGAGCTTTTCAGTTTATAACGTGACCGGTCAGATGTCAAACCTCTACTGGGGATGGTCACGCAGGGTAAGCAAATATGACGAGAACGGCTATGTCCTCGAAACAGCTGTCTTTGACCAGGATAACGAATACCTCGGTGGCAAGAGCGTCCCGGTGACACAGTACGCATATGACAAACACGGGGCTGTGATTGAGGTAAGGAATATGGACAAGGACAGGAATATCATCAATAACCCGGAAAATGGCGTTGCAATTACCGAATACAAGTATGATGAGAAGGGTAATCGCACCGAGACAATAAGGTATGACAAGGACAGAGTGCCTGTCACACCGCAGTCGTAATACCAGTCCGGAATATGAAAAACAGAACATATATTTCTACTGTTCTGCTGCTGCTGCTTGCAATTGTTGCAGGAGGCTGCACCGGCAGGAAAAGCGAAAAGAAGCCTGAGGCTTTGAAGGAGGCTGCACCGGCCCCCTCCATTGGCCAGGAGACTCTTCTTCTGCTGAAAGACCTTGAGGAGAACGGCGATTACGTGAACAGCCAGTACTTCCCGAGTCTTATCAAGGCATCGATTGTATTTGAGGAGCTAGACAGCAACAACCTGGTCATAGACCTCCGGTCATCTGAATCATACGCCCGGGGGCATGTCAAAGGAGCTGTGAGTAAGAATTTCAGCGAGCTCCATGAATATTTCGAAACCGGCATCAAGCCGTTTGAATACGACAAGATCATAATTGTCTGCGAAGACGGCCAGGTTTCGAGCTACACCACTGCCCTTCTCAGGATGATGGGATATGGCAATGTCTTCGCAATGCGATGGGGCATGGGAGGCTGGAATCACACCTATGCCGAAGAGGGATGGCTCAAGGGTGCATCGGGAAAATATGAAGACCGGCTTGAAATCACAACCAATGAGGTTCCAGCCCCGATCGGGATGCCGGAGCTCGGCACCGGTCTTACAGGAGGAAAGGAGATCGGAGAGGCCAGATTCAGGAAACTCTTTGAGTCAGGCAGCGGTGAGATAATGGTCACTGCAGATGAGATCTTTGCGGATCCCGGCAAGTATTTCGTGATAAATCTTGAGCGGAAGGACAAATATGACAACGGGCATATCCCCGGTGCTGTCAGGTATAAGCCTGAGTCGACACTTGGCTTTACGGATATGATGTCCACCATTCCACATGACAAAACCGTGGTTGTATATTGCGGTACGGGACACAATTCGGCTTTTGCAACTGCATTCCTGAGGCTGTTCGGCTATGATGCAAGAACTCTCAGGTACGGAAACAACAGTTTCATGTATGATAAGATGGTCAGGGAAAAGAGTACTCTTTCCTGGCTGCCTTTCACCCTCGCCGAATCAAACGAATTCCCGGTGGTAAAATAACTGGCATATTCAGCTTATCATGGATTCCGGTCTGACTTTCGTCGGGCCGGAATTCCTGTTTCAGACGGCGTCTGAAGCGGGGTCAATGAGTATGAAAACATTCTTAATACCCATTTCACTGAGGATCATCCAGACTCGTGAAGAGACGGATCCGTTTGCAGAATAGAGGATGACGGGGCCCCTGTGTTTGCGGATTGTCTTCAGGTTTTCCTTATCGGTTACAGCTTCCGGGTCCAAAGATACTCTCCTTGCCTCAAGTACTCCGGGCAGCTCAGCTTCGCTTCCCAGGTTCAGCAGCATAACCTCACCTTCAAGGGCTGACACCTGATTAATTGTGAGCATGTTTGAGCCATCGGTCGATGCCTCTGCCCATCTCGCTGCGTCATACCGGAAACCGCCCGGGCTGAATGACCGGAGAAGTACAAGCGCTACAATCACCAGGAACAGAATCAGGGAAAACCGGTATTGTTTAAGAATTTTCATCGGACTGTCTTGTTAATGTTTGATTACTCGCAACCGCCGTCAAGCTTCTTTGCTGAAAACTTTCTGGAATCAAGAAACCTGGACTTCAGGCTGTCAGGCAGGCTGCTGAACTCCCTGTACATCTCACCGGCCCTCCTTCTGGTCTCATAAAGGGCATTTTCCCTGGCCGTAATCCTTTCACCGGTAAAATCAGTGTCAAGTACCGTCCTATCCCACTCCGCAATTCCGCCTTCCATTATGTTGCAGTTGTCATAACCCATTCCCCGGGCAAAAACAAGGGCATAATCGGCCTCAATATTGCCGGTTGAATAGAAGACGGCTCTGATATCACGGTTGCCGAGCCATTTATCCGGATCCGATTTGACGAATTCCGCCCATGGCACGTTCACCGCCCCGGGAATTGCCTTTATCCTGTATTCTGCCTCCGGCCTCAGGTCAATCAGGCTGAAGGATGGGTCCTCCCTGACAATGAATTCCGCAACTTCATCAGGTGTAATTGACACATCATCTCCAAGAACATCTGCGATCAGGCCGGCCGGTTTTTCACTGAAAGAGCGGTTTGCCGACAGCGGAAGGAACGCAAGGATCAGACTGAACAGAATGAGAAGCAATGAAATTTCTTTCCTGATTTTCATACCGTATGGTTATAAGTCGTTAGTTATTTCCGGACGGGCAAATCTCTTTTCTGCCAGCTCGGCCACCCAGAACATTGCAACTGCTGCTGCAACCAGAATCAGGGTGAAAACACCGGGAGAGAGTCCGAGTACTTCATTGATCTTTACCGGTCCCCTATACTGAGCTGTTGCCATGCCTTCAATCATGGGATATGTCTCAGTGAAAAGGAAGGCTCCGGCAAACCCTCCGGCAACGAATACCATGGCGTCTATCTTGCCTATTGACATGGCGCAAATGCCTGTACCCGGGCAGAATCCGCCCATGATGAATCCTGCCCCCATGATTATGCCGCCCACTATTGAGGCAGTTACATAAAATTCGTTCACGTAAACCTGGTTAAGGTTGAGTATGCCGAAATATGAAAGGAACTGTGATCCGATCAGGGCAACGATGGCTGCAGTGAAGAATACCTTGAGAACCGTTGTGTCATATCCGTAAAACATACCCGCCAGCTTCCGGCTTGATGAAAAGCCTGCCTGCTCAAGGGCAAATCCGAATCCTGTTCCTATCAGCAGCGCAGTCAGCATGTTGAGCCATTCGGGAAATGCATATAGTGATGAAAGTGGTGCCATATCCGTTGTTTTGAATTATTGATTGTATCCTGATTACAAGTTTCCTTTTCGTTATAACTCTGAGAAATAAGACTTTCAGACCCTCAGACTCTCAGATTCTCGGACCTTCAGATCCAGTTTTTCCTGAAGAACCACGCAAATATGTAAGCTGATCCGAAAATTGTTATCATCGTAACGAACCCGGCCACTGAGAGTACAGCCATCCCTGACAGAGCCGCACCGCTGGTGCAACCCCTTGCGAGCTGGCCGCCGTAGACGAACAGCATTCCTCCGAGGAATGCAAATATGAGCCTTCGGGTTACTGTAATCTTTGGCGATTTTTCAACCTTAAGCTTCAGCCTCCCCGATACAGCCCCGGAAAGAAACCCTCCCAGCAATACCCCGAATATTTCGAGGGTCAGCCAGTTGGTCAGCGGTTTCTTTCCTCCTTCAAAATATTTCGAATAATAATCTGACGTTTCAACATGCTGCGGACTGACGGCTCCGACAATAGATACAACGCAGTATTTTACCCCGCCGCTGGCTCCGAGCCCGCGGCCTGAAACAACCATGGCCGTCAGCAGCACCAGTCCAAGCAGCGTACCTGCGAGATATGGATTCATGTAACTCTTTTTCATCCCTTTAAATGCTTTGATTAATTGCCGATATGACAACAAAAATAAGATTATCTGCCGGGATTTAAGCCAGAGCACGGAAAAAGTAAAGTGGTTTGGCTTTCGCTATAAAGAGGATTAACTTTGAAGGAAGATCAAACACTAATCAATCCTGTTACATCATGAAAAAATCATTCGTCAGCCGGTTCCTTAAACTACGGTTATGCATTCCTGTATTGTCTCTGATTATAACCCTTGGCTCTTCCGCACAGAGTATCGATGTGCAGAAGAAGATGAAGGGATTTGACCAGACAGTGGAAAAGATCCTGAAAGACTGGAATGTTCCGGGTTGCGGGATCGGCATAGTTGTAAAGGATAAACTGGTGTATGCCCGCGGATACGGATACCGCGATTTGGAGAACATGCTGCCGGTTACACCGAATACCCTGTTCCAGATTGCATCGAACACAAAACTCTTCACAGCCACTGCGATGGGTTTCCTGGTCGAGGAGGGCAAAATCGACTGGGATAAGCCTGTCAGAAATTATGTCCCTCAGCTCCGGTTTTTCAACGATGAACTAAATGCCAGTGTCACAATGCGGGATATGCTCTCGCACCGGACAGGCATCTCCAGGCATGATGCAATCTGGGTGAGGTCGGATTTTACACGGCAGGAATTGTTTGACAGGATTAAATACCTGGAACCCAGTATTCCGTTCAGGACCGGCGCACTTTACAACAATCTTATGTATGTTGCTGCCGGACAGTCAGTTGAATACCTGTCAGGACAAACATGGGAAGAGTATGTCACTGAAAAAATCTTCGAACCCCTTGAAATGCGTCACTCAATGTTCATAACAGAGGAGATGATGAAGCAACCTGACTTCATGACACCATATTATGAACAACAGGATACGACAATACTGCTGAAATCGCTCTTTTATACGCAGAATGAGGGTCTCGGACCTGCCGGATCAATTATCTCAAGCATCAATGACCTGTCGAACTGGGTGATAGCCCAGATAAACGGGGGCAGGTTTAAAGGCAACCAAATCATACCGGCGGGAATTATCAAGGAGACAATGAAGCCTGCCATCCCCTATTCATCGGTACCTGACAGGTACTTTGAAAATCTCAATTCAATGTACGGAATGGGAAGGGCCACCTCAAGCTATAAGGGCCATTACCTGGCCCAGCACGGAGGATCAATCGGAGGTATTTATTCAAATATCTCGATCATGCCTGCTGACAGTATAGGGGTGATAGTCTTCACCAACAGGATTTCCCAGCTTCCGGGTATTATCGCATTTACAGTCTATGACAGGCTTCTCGGTCTGCCGGAGACACAATGGAGTGAAAGGGGCCTGAAGGATTATCTGAAGGCGAGGGAAACCGCCCGGGAATCACGTAAGAAGCAGGACACTGACCGCATTATGGGTACCAGTCCCTCGCATGAACTCGCTGACTATGCAGGTATTTTTGAAGACCCGGCATACGGCAGGGTTTACATCACCCTCCGGAATGACAGCCTGTCGTTCAGATTCAACCAGTATGAACTGCCTCTTTTTCACTATCATTACGACCGGTTCATGACTCCTGACGACCAGCTTTACGGCAAATGGTCACTTATATTCAGTACTGATGCCCAGGGAGCTATAAGCCAGGTGAAGATAAGTCTTGATGAAAAGGAGGTGGCATTTGAAAGGGTGGCAGACCCGAAGTTGCGTGATCCTGAATTTTTAAGAAAACTGGCAGGACAATATGAAAACGGCGGCAACAGGGCTGCTATTGAATTCAGGAACGGAGAGCTTGTTGTAATGTCAGCTCCCCCGATGCACCTGGTTCCTTATAAGGACAATATTTTCCGGATAAGGGAATTCTCAGATCAGACCATGGAGTTCATCCTTGACGGCACAGGTAATCCTGTCGGGTTGAAGCACACTGCAGATGGTACTTCCCTGGTCTACAACAAGACCAGATAACGCTCCGGGTTCTTCTGTGCAGATCTCCGTCTTTCACACGGAGGAGTTTTCAGCGAAGCGGATCCGGGCTGTTGGCCATATTAACCACCGTGACAAACAGCAACTGGCAGAGGTCCTCCATTATCTCCGGCTTGATAATATCAAGGTTATCAAGAGGAATGTGGTAATAGTTGGCAGAACCATAGGTAGAGAAGCTGAGGGAGGGAACCCCTGCACTCAGGAATCTTGCCGCATCGAGGCGCGGTCTGCCGAGGTTGGAGAAATAGTTTGTCGAGACCGGCCTGTGGATATAACTGTTGTTGGCATCCTCAACAAATGACCAGAGAATGGGATAGTTGGTGCCTGCCGCCGCCCTGATCGAGTGCCCTATTCCAACACCGTCCATGTTGAGCAGCACGCTCTTTTCAAGAGGCATCACAGGCCTTTTGAGATATTCATATGCTCCCATGATTCCCTGCTCCTCGGCCCCGAAGGAGAGAAACATGACAGATCTCTTTAGGGGAATCTTATTGACTGCCAGAGCTTTGGCAGCCCCCATCATCACTGCCACCGCAGAGGCATTGTCATTGGCCCCGGGAATCAGTTCATAACATAATCCCATATGGTCAAGATGGGCGCCGATAATAATTGTCTCATCCTTCAGCACAGGGTCCGAACCCTCCAGTATTCCGATTATGTTGCTGCCCTTTCCGTCAGGGAAATGCGCTGTACTCATTTTGACTGTCACCACCTTGCCTGTATTGAACGATACAGGTTTCAGGGTGGAGTCTATCCTGCTGACCACGTCCCTGTGATTGTATCCAGTCCCGGCAAAGATGTCCCTGACAACTGTGTCACCAATATGAACATAGACAAAGTTCTCGTAGTAATCGTTGTTCGGATTGGCTATCGGGCCGTAGTTGTAGATCATCCCTATGGCTCCGTGCTTGACGGCATTGGCGATCTTATGCTGGTGAAACGAATACTCGTACCAGGGTTTGAACTTCTCCTCTCCGGCGGAAGGGTTAACCGGTGATTCGCGCTCCACAAGAACTATCTTTCCCTTCACGTCGATGCCCTTGTAATCATCATAGTTCAGCTCAGGCGCGGTGATACCGTACCCGGCATAGACAACTTCGCCGGTCACTTTGCCGTTTCCCGATGTGGAGCCGGGCATGTACTCAGTCATATATTTATAATGCTTGAGAAGCACTCCGTCTTTTTTCAACGGCATGTGAAGCGTCAGCCCGCAGTCGGGATAGACAAGCGTATATGGAATTTTGAACCACTGGAACCATCCTCCGTCATCACCGGCAGGTTTTACTCCCCAGCTCTCAAGTTCCCCTGCCAGCCACTCAGCGCACTCCTGGTACTCCTTCGTACCCGTCAGCCGTCCCTGGTACTTTTCATCACACTGTATCTCCACATATTCAAGCAGGTCATGACTGGAGATTGAATGCATGACTTTCAGGATTTCATTCGCCGGGACTTCCTGTGCCAGGCCAGTAGCCATAAGAAGCAGCGCAGCAATTATTAAAAGATACTTTTTCATACAGGTGAGATTTTGCTTTATGTGGATATAAATGATTACCAGAAGTCAATAATAACAAGTCATCCCAGATACAGCCGGGCCGGTCAGTTACCGTCACCAAACACCGGGTGCCGTCCGGCTGCCATCATCACTATTCTTTTTACCATCTGTCCGTAGGAATAATTCATCATCTCAGCCGCCATAGCGAAGCTGGTGTCAATACTAATATCATTGTTCGGGTTGATGTCAAGAAGATAGAACTTGTCATCGCGCAGACGGAAGTCAAACCGCGCATAATCCTTACATCCAAACCCTTTCCAGGTATCGATGGCTTTCTTTTCCAGCTTTTTATAGAGCCACTCATCGAGGGATGCAGGCATCACTGTCTCAATCTTTTCATAATGACATGACCCGGGAAGGAATTTGGAATCATAGGTACAGAGCCTCTCCTTCGCCTCTGCGAAAGCTGAAAAATCCATCTCAGCCACGGGAAGCATCTCAGGAGGACCATTGTTCCAGACAGAGACATGAAATTCACGGCCGTCTATAAAATCCTCCACAAGGGCAGGCTGATTCAGTTCACTGTTAACGAACAATATCTGTTCCTTCAGCGAGGCCACATCATATACTACTGACTTCTCCGATATAGTCAGGCTGCAGTGTTCACGCGATGGTTTGACTATGGCAGGAAACAGGGTCCAGGTTTCAGCATCTTCAGCATTCAGGACTGCTCCGTCCGGAACCCTGATTCCAAGAGCCATGAGAAGCTCTTTTGTCTTTTGCTTGTCGTAACTAAGGTCGATGACCTCAGGTGTGTTCCCTGTATAAGTGAATCCCCAGTGTTCAAAAATTTCCGTCACTCTCCTCTCGGGATGAGAGGTTCCCGGCAGCCCTTCGCAGAGATTGAATACTATTGTTTGCCGGGGATCATGCTTCTCCAGTATCCTGTCAAGATGCGCGTCTGGCAGCTCTTCGATACAGGTTTCAAACCCCTCTTTCCTGAGTGCGTCTGAGAGAATGCGGTTTGACTTGCGGGTCTCGTTAATCTCGGCCGCATCCCACGAATGATCAATGTCATATACTATAAGAACCTTCAATAGAATTGCTTTGTCACGAAGCTAAAATAAATGTTTGAAAAATGAACGAAACAGGTGGAAAAAAGCACCCTTTTTTTACAACAGAGCCGGTCCGGGACAGGAGGTTCACGGTTTACCTGTTCCGGTCAGTCAGGAACTCTGTCTTCGGAACTGGCATATGCAATGCCGGGGTTGAATTTCACAGCCGTGAATGTCATTGTTATTGCATTGACCAGGTGGGCGATAAATGCTATCCAGATTGTCCCGGAATGAAGGGTCAGGAGGCAGAGAACAATGCCAAAGGGAATTGCAGCCAGTGTTTCGGTTTTGCCTTTGGGAATATGTGCAGCGGAGTAGAGAATTGTGTTTATGACAATGGCTGGAAACGATCCGATTGAACCGGCAAGGGGAAAGAGAAGTACACCCCTGAAAAGAACCTCATATCCGAGCAGGTAAACAGCCCAGGAACCGGTCTCCGCCAGCATCATCCGGTTAGTCCACCTCGCGGCCCTGATTTCCGGGTAAACAGCCATGATCTCAGGCTTTCTCGCACTGCGGGAGATGACCGGAATGATAATCAGCGAAAGAAGAATGATGCTGATAATTGTAAAGCCACTCCTCTCCGGGTTAAATCCAACACCGGCGTCGGCAAGGGCAAAATCCTGCTTAAACAACATTAAGGTTACCAACGGCACAATCCCGAGGAGGATGAATCCCAGAGTCCTTTTTGAAAGCACGTGCAGAATGTTTGCACTCTCAGCCTCATAATTCCTGCCGAACCACAATTTCAGCCGGTCCGAACTTGCTGTTGCCCAGTAAAGGGAATAAAAGATCACCGTAAGCAGTATGGGCAGAAATACGGCTGAATAGTCGCTGTTCCAGATTGGGCCGGTGCTGTCCACAATAATCAATTTCGTAGCAGTTATCTCTTCTTGTTGTTATCCACCGGCCGGCCGGGCAAAGCGTCCGGGATAGCCTGACCGGTGTGATTCAAAAATAGGGAAAAGTTTCTTCAGTCAGACCGATTGTAAAAAGGATAAGTGCTGGTCACTGTTTTTGCCGTTAATTTGCTTAGTTTTGCATCCCCTTTCAGAGGTAAGATTTACAGTCACAATAAATTATCCCGATGATAACAGTATCAAATCTCAGTATCCAGTTCGGCAAGCGTGTTTTGTTCCAGGATGTCAACCAGATCTTTACTGCCGGCAACTGCTACGGTGTCATCGGGGCAAACGGCGCCGGGAAATCAACCTTCATCAAGGTGCTTGCCGGAGAATTTGAATCGCGCTCAGGCTCTGTCACATTCGGTCCCGGAGAGAGATTCTCCGTTCTGAAGCAGGATCATTTTGAATATGATGACTGCGTGGTGCTCGACACCGTGATGATGGGCCATTCGCTCTTATGGAATATTACGAAGGAAAAAGAGAAGCTCTACCTGAAAACCGACTTCTCTGAAAAGGACGGGATGAGAGCTTCGGAACTTGAGGAAAAATTCAATGAGCTTGACGGATGGAATGCCGAAAGCAACGCTGCAAGCCTGCTGAGCGGTCTTGGAATCAAGGAGGAGAACCATTTCAAACTACTTAAGGAACTGACCGGAAAGGAAAAGGTCAAGGTGCTTCTTGCCCAGGCCCTGTTCGGGAAACCGGATAATCTCCTTCTCGATGAACCAACCAACGACCTTGACCTTGAGACCGTAAACTGGCTGGAGAACTATCTTTCGGAATTTGAAAATACGGTTCTCGTGGTCTCACATGACAGGCACTTTCTTGATTCAATCTGCACCCATATTATCGATATCGACTTCGGCAGGATACAGCTGTTTTCAGGCAACTATACCTTCTGGTATGAATCGAGTCAGCTGGCTTTAAGGCAGCAGATGGCACAGAATAAGAAAGCCGAGGAGAAAAAGAAGGAACTGCAGGAATTTATAGCACGCTTCAGGGCCAATGTCAAGAAATCAAAGCAGACCACCAGCCGGAAGAAAATGATAGAGAAGCTGAATATCGAGGAGATCAGGCCTTCGACAAGAAGATACCCTGCTATCATATTTACTCCGGGGCGTGAACCCGGCAACAAGGTTCTGTCAGTTAAGGATCTTACCGGAATCTATGAAGGAAAGACGCTGTTCAAAGATCTCTCCTTCACAGTCAACAAGGACGATAAGATCGCATTTCTTTCAAGGGATACAAGGGCAATGACTCTCCTGTTTGAGATTCTGAAGGGTCATGATAAACCGCAGAAAGGTTCTGTTGAATGGGGTCAGACGATTGTTAAGGCCTACCTGCCTCTTGAGAATGAAAAATTCTTTGAGACGGACATGCCACTGGTCGACTGGCTGGCGCAGTATTCGGAAGACACAAGTGAACTGTATCTTAGGGGATTCCTGGGGAAGATGCTCTTTTCAGGTGAGGAGATCTATAAGAAGGTCAACGTGCTTTCAGGCGGGGAGAGGGTCAGGTGTATGATAGCCAGGATGATGATCCGCAATGCAAATGTCATGATCCTTGACAGCCCGACAAACCACCTCGACCTTGAATCGATCCAGGCTTTCAACAACACTCTGATGAAGTTTAAGGGTAACATCCTGATGTCATCGCATGACCACGAATTCATTCAGACGGTCTGCAACAGGATTATCGAGATCGGCCCGAAAGGGATGATAGACAGGGAGATGGAATATGACGACTATATTTCCGACGAGGCCCTGAAGGTAAGAAGGGAAAGCATTTATTGAGGAAGCCAGGCTTGATAATGCTCCGGATAGTCTGATTTGAACATCCCGGTTATCCTTTCTTTGTCTTTAGCTCAAATCTGAAATGCTCATGGTTTTCCTGAATACCCGCGCAATAAAAATTTCTCTTTACATACTGCGTTTCACATATTGCGTTTCACATATTGCGTAATAGAAAATATTTATTATCTTTGAGAAAAGGAGGATTATGAACCCGTTTGTGATTAAAGGATACAAGGGCGCTCAATATTTCTGTAACCGTATTGAGGAGAGTGATTCTCTGGTTAACGCAATAAGAAACAATCAGGACATTACATTATATGGATACCGGAGACTGGGCAAATCTGCATTGATCCAGCATGTATTCAGCAAACTTAACAAGGAATTTGTTTGCATTTATACTGATATATGGGGAACGGGCAATATAGATGAGTTCACCAGGGAACTTGCAAATGGCATCATTAAGAGCAAGGTATTTTCACGGCGGAAGTTTTCAGATAAAATGGCAGCCTTTCTGAAATCAATAGGAGCGTCATTCAGTATTGGAATGGATGGTTTACCTTCAATTGATATAATTTATTCGGACAGAAAGCATGTTTTCAGTAACCTGGAAGAGATCTATAATTTCCTGAATCAGCTTAATATCAGGATTGTTCTTGCCATCGATGAGTTTCAGGAGATAAAAAAATACGACAACCAGGCTCCGTTTGAAGGCAAGTTACGGTCATTGTCTCAACAGAGTCAAAACATTGTCTTCATATACAGTGGAAGCGAACAGCATCTGCTGAATGAAATATTCAATGAATACAGTAAGCCATTCTACCAATCAACGAGAATGATAGCCATCAATAAGATTGAAAGTAATGTCTATTATGATTTTATCCTAAAACATTTCAAAAAGGCAAAAAAAGAGGTGCGTCACGAAATTATTGAATTCATACTTTCATTATCACATCAGCACACCTACTACGTTCAGGCTATTGCCAATTATTTGTACAGCCTCGAAATACAGCCAAAATCAGTTAAAGAATTCGAGTTATTGTATCGCGATTATATTTTGGAAAAGAGTGTCTTTTACAGGGAGCTTCCGGAACTGCTTACCAAACAGCAATTCTCGTTATTGAAAGCAATTTCAAAATCAAGCACGGTATCAAATCCAAATTCAGCCGGGTTTCGGGAAGCATCAAAAATAGAAGGCCCGAGTAGTATGTACAGGGCAATAAACTCCTTACTCGATAAGCAACTCATCATAAAGGAGAATGGCTCATTCAGGCTTTATGATGTTTTCCTTGAGCACTATTTAAGATATATCTGATTTTTCCCTCCTGCTGTCCTTTGCAGCTCTGATTTCCGGTTGGTATTTGCTCCAGGCTATCACGTTTAAGTAACCTTGTCTCTGTAAGATGAATATTTCAGATGGCTTGCTGTTGATGGCAGGTAAAGCTCAAAATACCTGCCCTGTCAATGCAGCATAAGCACAATAATCCGGTCTTTTCTACAAAATTCCGAATCATGATAACGAGGAATGGATTAACTTCATTTCCCGGTAATTTGTTTATTCAATACCCAAAACAACTCAACTCATGAACTCAAAGAACCGCCTGATGACCTGTGTTACTCAACTCCGTTGTAATCGGTTTGCAGATCGCTTTAAATTCTGTCAGATTATCCTGATCATCGCTCTCCTGGCTTTCAGTAATACTCTCTTTTCCCAGGGCACAAGGCTATTGCGCCAGCCGTCAATAACCGAAAACCACGTTTCATTCGCCTACGGTGGCGATATCTGGGTCACTGATTTCGAAGGGGGAAAAACTGTTCGTCTTACAAGCACTCCGGCCGTAGAAGGCAATCCTCACTTTTCACCTGACGGGAAATGGATCGCGTTCAACTCCAACCGGTCAGGAAACCAGGCTGTTTATATAGTATCAGTCGACGGCGGCATGCCCAAAAGGCTTACCTGGCACCCTGCACCTGCCACCGTCAGGGGATGGTCTCCTGACGGCAAGAGGGTTCTCTATGCAACATCACGTGACAATGCTCCTACTTCCTTTTCACGGCTTTGGACTGTCTCCGCTGACGGAGGACCGTCAACCATGCTCACGATGCAGTGGGCGGCAGACGGCTCCTTCTCTCCTGACGGCAGCCAGGTGATCATTGACAGGGTCCAGCGCTGGGATGTCGAATGGCGTAATTACCGCGGAGGGCAGAACACACCTCTGGTGATACTTAACCTTGAGGACCAGAGTGAAAAGCTCCTTCCCAATGAGTCAACAATAGATATTCAACCCCTGTGGCTTGGCACCAGGGTTTATTTCCTTTCAGACCGTGACAACACCTCAAACATCTGGTCATTCGCTCCCGCCACCGGCAAACTGGAACAGGTTACCCAACTGACAGGCTCTGACATCAAATGGCTTGACGGTCATGGCGATATCCTTGCCTACGAGCGTGACGGTTACCTGTATACCCATAACATTACTACCGGAGAAACCCGGCAGCTGAATATAACCATCAATGCTGATTTCCCCTGGGCTGAAACCAGCTGGACCGATGTAACAAAAAATGCGATGTCAGTATCACTCTCCCCGACAGGCAAAAGAATCATCATGGAAGCCCGCGGGGAGATTTTTACAGTGCCGGCAGAAGAGGGTGACTCAAGAAATATGACCCGCTCCTCCGGCGCCGCTGACCACGCCCCGGTATGGTCACCGAAAGGAAATGAAGTTGCTTGGTTCTCCGATGCAGGAGGAAAAGGCTATAACCTGCTTATAGCCTCACAGGATGGGCTATCCGATCCCAGAACAATCTCCATCGGTGAATCGAAGATGGCATGGGAACCGGTCTGGTCGCCTGACGGCAAGCTGATTGCCTTTGCTGATGACAAAGTGAGAATCAGGATTATTGACGTTGAGAAAGGGACCATCAGGACAGTTGACACTGCAGGTGTAAACACTGAAAGGGGAGATATGGGACTTGCCTGGTCACATGACTCACAATGGCTTGCCTATACC
>JAEYZD010000118.1 GCA_023430725.1 Bacteroidota bacterium
CTATGAGGAACTTTGTGAAATTCCATTTGACCCTCCTGCCGAAGATTGTACCGAGTTCGCCTGTCAGGTACCTGAAGATCGGGTGTGCCGACTCGCCGTTCACATCAACCTTCGAGAACATCGGGAAGGTGACACCGTAATTGATAAGGCATCCCTCGGCTATCGATTTCTCGTCGCCCGGCTCCTGGTTGGCAAACTGGTTGCTGGGGAAGCCCAGTATCACCAGACCGTCATCCTTGTATTTTTTATATAAGGCCTCGAGGCCTTCGTACTGCGGGGTGAGCCCGCACTTGCTGGCAGTGTTTACAACAATCACAGCCTTGCCCTTATAATCCTCCATGCTTATCTCCTTTCCCTGGAGACTCTTCGCCTTGAACTGGTAAAAATTCTGTTTCATAGTATTCTGTTTTTATTTGTTTTATCGTTGCCATTGGTGCCGCTTAATCACTGTGCAGAGTTAAAGATCAATTTTTAATCTGCTACGATATTATCGGACACGACACAAAGATAAAGCAAATATTTTATATCGCAAGCGATATTCCTTAATTTCTCCGGAATTTGTTTTCTAACTCCACCGTATCACGACCTTGCCGCGGGCGTGTCCCCCGGCTGCATACTGCATTGCTTCGGCAGTAGCTTCAGGTGTGTGTAATTTCTCTATAACCGGTCTGATTATCCCTTCCGATGCCAGGTTCAGAAGGTATTTCAGGTCGTCAGTGTTCGTTTCTGCAGCCAGGAAAAGCATCTTCCTCCTGCCCATTGATAAAGGTTTCCCTATAACAATTGCCTTGAATATCTGGGTCAGTGCACCTCCCACCATGACATATCTCCCATCCGGCTTAAGCGCCTTTCTGCACTTCAGAAGGGAGTAATTCCCGTTGACTGCCAGAATCAGGTCATATTTCCTGTTCCCTGCTGTAAAATCCTCTTGAGTATAGTCAATTACGCGGTCTGCACCGAGAGACCTGGTCTGCTCAACGTTGCGGGTGCTGCACACGGCAGTGACCACTGCGCCGAGGTGCTTTGCGAGCTGAATGGCCATGGTCCCCACCCCGCCGCTGCTTCCAAGGATAAGCACCTCCTGCCCTTCCTGAAGATTGCCCTTGTTCCTCAGCGCCTGAAGAGCGGTCATCGAGGCCATGGGCAGAGCAGCGGCCTCCTCAAAAGAGAGACCGGCAGGTTTGGGTACAATGGCTTTCTCAGTTGCAATCGCGAATTCGGCAAAGCCTCCGAATCCGCACCCTGAGAGTTCCCCGACAATCTCATCCCCGGTCCTGAACAGGGTCACATTTTTTCCTGTTGATTCAACCACACCCGAAATGTCTGCCCCGAATATCTTCCGGGAAGGTATCATACCCATCTTCATTGAGCGGTAATCGGCAGCATTGACTGAGACAGCACGTATCCCTACAAGCACCTCATCATCCTTCGGTTCAGGTTTCTCAACATCGCAGTATACAAGCCTGTCCGGCCTGGCTGATTTGTTATAGACAACTGCCTTCATATACCTGAACTATGCCTCCTTCGACTTGCCCCAGGTCAGGACGATTATCATTCCCACTGCTGCCATGACCACAGCGCTGGCCAGAGTCTCGAGCACAACCGGTACAAGTGAATTGTACATTGTTGTCATTGAGAAAAGGGAGAGATCGATTGTAGCCGTGAAGAGAGCTCCGAACAGCGCGCCGGTCTTCAGTCCGTCAGTGACTCTCCGGGCCCCGGCCCACTTCAGGAACAGGGTCAGGAACAATGCGATAAGGAGATTTGACAGGATCATTGCCCACCATACCATCTCCCCTTCCGGGCGGTTGGCACACGTGTTTGTCATTGGAGAAAAGAAGTTGTACAGCAGCACACCGTAAACGAGCCAGCCGATGAGGAAGTAAGCTATCCCCCCGAATAAAGTACCCCTTAAGATTTTCATGATCAGTGTTTTTTAGGTTAACAGTACAATTTAATAAAAAAATCAAATCAGTCCTCCGCAAAAAAGGGCGGATTCATCTGTTGACCGAACCCATCACAGACATCGCTGCAACCACAAAGACTCCTTCACCCCTCTCATCACGGGTTGTTATTGCCAGTCCTGCCTCTGTTGCCAGTCTGTCAAGTCCGCCGCGGGCCATGTATTGCATGAAGTTGCGGTAATGATCGCCCCCGGCAGCACGTTCAATGCTCCGAGACAACCATGCTGCCGGCCCCTTCCGCATGGGACAGTTATAGTCGACTATTATGGTCCTTTTCGCAAGGCGACTCATCTCCCCCAGCACACGGACACCTGTCTCCGGATCAAACTGGTGCATTGCGAGGGATGACACAGCCACATCGAAGCTGAGGTCAGAAAAGCATGACAGGTCGGTTGCATCGAGCAGCCTGAAAGAGACGTTGGATACTCTTCGCCTCTGCGCAGTCCGGCGGGAAGTTGTGATCATATCTTCTGACAGATCAATGCCTGTTACATGACCTGCAGTGCGGGCCATTACAAGTGACAGTGCTCCTGTCCCGCAGGCTATGTCAATGACCTTCTCGCCAGGGAGTATCATGGCAGCAACGTGCCCGCGAAGCCCGCTGATCAGCGGATCAATGAAAACCTGGTAGAAAAATCCTTTGACTGAGAAGCCCATAAAGTAGTTTTACTGTAACAAATATAGGTTATAAACCCCGGTTTCGGCTCGCCCGGAGACCGGACTGGTCTACGGGGCTTACTTGTCACTGCTTCCTTTTATACTTTTCCCCTCACGGCAACGTTAATTTGTAGTTAAGGGATTGACCCGTCAAGGGGGGAACATTTAAAGGGACAAGATGAGTGCAGGAGAGAACCGGCCGGACAACGCCATCCATGGCGTAACCTATTTATATGCTGTAAAATCAGCCCTTTTCGGGGTGGCCGTCGGCGATGCGCTGGGTGTGCCGGTTGAATTCGAAAGAAGGGCAGACATCGGTCGCGAACCGGTTACCGGCATGACCGGGTACGGCACATACGACCTCCCTCCCGGCACCTGGTCAGATGACAGCTCACTCACCTTCTGCCTGGCCGAGGCGCTGACGCAGGGATTTGACCTTGAAACAATCGGCAGGAATTTCGTAAGGTGGCACCGTGAGGCCTACTGGACCGCGCAGGGCGAAGTTTTTGATGTCGGCAATGCGACGAGGGTAGCCATCGACCGCATGGCACACGGCTCTCCGGCCGGCATGGCTGGCCCGAGCGACGAGGCCTCGAACGGCAACGGCTCGCTGATGCGGATTCTGCCACTGCTGTTTCATATGAACGGCAAACCTCTTACAGAGCGATTTGAGCTGACGCGACAGGTATCCTCAATCACACACGGGCACATACGGTCAGTGATAGCCTGCTTCTACTACCTCGAATTTGCACGTCAGATAATGGAGGGGAAGGAGAAATTTGCCATCTACCGGGACCTTCAGAGGGTGGTCTCGGAACATCTCTCGGCACTGCTGATTGACCCGGCTGAGGTTGTCATTTTTGACCGTCTCCTGAAGTATGACATCCACAGGCTTACTGAAGCTGAGATCCGAAGCAGCGGCTACGTGATTGACACCCTCGAGGCGGCCGTCTGGTGCCTCCTCACCACTGAATCCTACTCCGAAGCCGTTCTCCGCGCCGTCAATCTTGGCCAGGATACTGATACCACCGCCGCCGTCACAGGCGGACTTGCCGGCCTTCTCTACGGCTATGACGCAATACCCTCAGAGTGGATAACTCTGATCGCCAGGAAGGATGATATAGCAAATCTCGCCGAAAGGCTTGCAGGGAGACTATCCGGAATTTAACATTTTATTATCTTTATTGCTCAGCCACAACCAGTGAATATGAGCACCAGGATCAAGATATGCTGCATCAGGGACATCCTTGAGGCAGAGACGGCCATACGGTACGGCGCTTCTGCAATAGGCCTGGTGGCAGCCATGCCCAGTGGTCCCGGCCCCATACCTGATGAGCTCATCAGGCAGATCGCCGCCGCCACACCTCCGCCGGTGGCAACTTTCCTGCTTACTAGCCGGACCTCGGTCAGGGAGATCATAGAACACCACCGTCTGACACATACGAATACAATCCAGATAGTTGATGCGCTGGCAGAGGGTACTTACAAAGAACTTAAGACTGCATTGCCTAACGTAAAGATTGTCCAGGTAATTCACGTTATAAGCGAGGCGTCGGTGGAGGAAGCCGTAAGGATCTCACGGTCTGTAGATGCACTCCTGCTCGACAGCGGCAATCCGAATCTCAGGGTAAAGGAGCTTGGAGGCACAGGCCGGGTTCATGACTGGCAGCTGAGCCGGAAGATCAGGGAGCAGACCTCATGCCCGGTGTTCCTGGCAGGTGGGTTGAAGCCGGAGAATGTAAGGGAGGCAATTGAGACTGTTGAGCCGTTCGCGGTTGATGTATGCAGCGGTGTCAGAACCAACGGCCTGCTTGACGGGGAGAAACTGAAAAAATTCATCAGCGAGGTCCGCAGTGCTGTCAGATCTGAGAACTGATTTAAAATGCAATTCCGCACATCTTCAGGTCTTTATTGAGACAAGTGAAATGAAACTGAAAATTCTGGTCGGCAGCGGAAGGAAAATGGTCTTGCTGCCATGGTTCCAGGCCGGATCTGATAAATAAACTTAAATTCCTTACTTGCAATGGACAAATCAAAAGAACTGACAGCCAGTCTGAAGCTGATCAATGACAAGCTGCATTTCACGGGCAGCGTTGAGGGGAACAGCCCTGTTTCAATTGACTACACCCCTCCCCTTGGTGACAACCTGGGGTATACCTCGCTTGAGCTGCTGCTGCTGAGCCTCTCATCATGCATCGGCAGCGCCACCCTCACCTTCCTCCGCAGGATGGGCAAAACAATCACCAACTTTGAGATCAGGTCAAAAGGACTAAGGAAGCAGGAGCATCCGACAGGACTTTCCCACATAATAATGGAAATGGACATCACTTCCGACAACCTCCTTGAAGCTGAGGTTGACAAGGTCGTGAAGCTCGCCGAAGCTACCTACTGCCCTGTCTGGTCAATGCTCAGGGGCAATGTGACCGTTGAGGTGAAGTATAATATTAACGGGCAGAAGGATATACCACCGTCACCGGCGCTGTGAAACCGGCACCTTCACTCCTGGAAGAGCTGACGCAAAACCAAACATAGCAGTTTGACATGAATACTTGCATGCTATGACCGGAATTATGCATAACTTTATCAGTGCAATCTCTGGAATAATTAGTCTACCTGCATATGAATCATTTGCGTCTGATAACCGGAGTCATTCTGCTGCTCTTTGCAGTTTCCTGCGAGTATGAGCCCAAAGGTGTTTCTGAACGTAGTCTGCAGCCGCCGGGAGAAGCCCCGGAACTGATCACGCTTGAACTTGATCTGCCGCTGGACAATGATACAGCCATCCTCCCCTACAGGCACATATGGTATCATTTCGAAAGCCCGGGACACGAAATAAACTGGATCAGATGGTATATAGATGCCAGCATGAGCGAGACAGTCATGTCGGATGAGGGTTTCTTCGAGCTGCCAAACTTCAGCCAGCCAGACGGGTGGCACAACCTCAGATTGGAGGTTTTTATATCCTCTGGCACCGGCAGCCTTGCCGACTCCCTTGAGATGGAGGGAACAGTTGTCTCTGTCGGCCAGTGGACAGTCAAGACCCTCGGTACGCAATACAAGAAGGTGACTCCATCTTCAAAGGATGGATTCCTGAGGCTGAGGTGGCCTCCGGCCGGTGATGAACAGCCGGAATACACTGTTTCCTACATGAATCAGGAGATAGGCAAAACAACCGCATCCGAATTTATCGTTAAGGAATATGTGGGCCAGGGCGGAAGATTCGCGGTCTCCTATATTGATAGCAGGGATGGGAGCACCGTATATTACGGGTATGTCGAACTTCCTGAGGAAAATTATGTCAGCTGGCAGGCTGATCGAAATAACAACTATTATGTTTCCCTGAATAAATTACCGTACTATTCAGCTGTCGATACGATTGTGCTGGTGATGTATGATTTCCGCAGCGGGTATCTCATTTTAGACCAGACCACTGACCCCGGGCAGAGCAGCTTCACCCTTCCGGACTCGCTTTTCGGTGCGCAGATGAAGATATGGATGGTGGTTGTTCCGAAGTACAAGGACGCATCCTATAATGCAGACTATAAATATACGTCACCCTTTGCTACACCACGAATTGATGTCAGAGTTGGTTATCCTTCACCAGCATTCAGTGAATTCTTCCATACCGGGCCCGGCGAGTTCGTTTATCATGGATGGTTGCCGGGCAAGTCAACTGATCAGGATTACATTCTGAGATATTCATTGCTTCATGACAGCATAGTTGACTACGCGGGAAAGCCCTCTTCCGATCCTGTCACATCAGGGACCTGGTTCCGGAATCCTTCAGTATCTGCCGACGGAAGCTGGTATACCGCAAGGATTCCTTTCTCTCAGTCTGCAGTGGTGGGATCGGCAGATAACCTTTCCGGGTACAGGATAGCGGATCTTACCGCAGTCACAAGTTACTCATACATAACCCCCATGCCGGTATCAAACACCGGAATCGGTATAGTGATCAGCAATTCTGAATGGCATCTCTATGATTTCAGGAATGATGTCGTCGTTGCCAGCCGTTATGAGGCAGCTGTTACGGAAAGTCAGGGTATCTCTGCTGACGGTGGATATATCTATTTCCGGACATATCATGAACTTCGCCTCTTTTCGTGGCATAACGGAATACTCAATTCAGAGCATGTCTTATCCCGTGGTGAATCACCATTCTACGACTTCTTTGCTTTCTTCCCCGAAGAGCCTGAGATGGCCGCCGGATGGGATGCAACTTCCGGTACTTTTTACAAGATCAGGTGCTCTGATCTGAGTACACAAGACTCATTCCAGGTCCCTGAAGAGATGATCCTGGATATCGATTTCTATGGCAGTATGATCCTCTCTTACTCCCGGCAGACGCTCGTTGTCAGGAGCCTCGATGACGGGACTCTCCTCCGCAGCATCCCTGTGAGCATAATCAATCCCGGGACGGGGATGCTGAGGCTGTGCGGCGGATCAATCTTTTATAATAACGGACTCAGGTATTTCCTCAGATGAGTGTTTCAGGAATGCCCCGGATAAAAGAAACATGCAAATGAAAAGATCTCATATGAAGTTTGCGTCATTGACAATGCTGGCCGCCTCGTTGCTTCCGGCTGACCTCACCGGTCAGGAGCTACGTGCTTCATTCACTGCCGGGGTGGGAACCTACAGGATGCAGAGCCTGAAGACATACATTGAGATTATAAATGAAAGCCTGCCCTTTAGCCCCGAGCTGGTTGACGCATTCCCTCCATCCCTCTGGTACTCCGCTGAGGTAGCCGTTATCAGGGGCGATTTTAGCTGGGGGCTGGCTGTAAGTTACAACTCAACCGGTTCGAGAGTATCGCTGAAGGATTATTCCGGTGAATATCTCTCCGATCGTATGCTCAGTTCAATCTCACCCGGATTCACTGCCGGGTATCTTCTTCCTCCTCTTGCCGAAAGGATCACCCTGACCCCAGGCGCCATGCTGGGGGTGACATTCTCAACTATGAAAGTGGATGAGACCCTGGTGGCAGACGAGGAATACATTAATGATTATCATGAAGATTTCGGAGCTTTTGGCCTTTACGGCGGCCCGTCTCTCAGGCTGGCCTGGGCAGTGACTCCGGCAGTCAGCCTGGAACTGCAAACCGGGTATATCCTGACTTATGGCATTGCCCGGTTCAAACCTAAAAAGGAACGTGACTCATGGTCAGGGTCGTATGAGATACATCCCGACTGGAACGGACTGAGGTGCGGTCTGTCACTGTGCATTGCTTTTCGATGATATGTGATGGTGTAATCAGATCAATTGTGATAAATATAACAGTTCGGTCGGCGGTGCATTAATTCTCTTATTTTTGCCGCAAACTGAAAAAGATGTTCCTGCCTTTTGGCACACTTGCACCCGGTCTTCTGCTCTCGCTCTTCGCATTTGCGTACATGCTTTTGTTCGGCAGCTATGCCCTGAATAAAACCACAGCGCAAAGCGATGCGGAAAACCATGAGGTACGCCTGACGGCAGAACCGGGTCAGAGCAGAACGGCAGTTTCAGCATCATGCTATCACCTTTCACAGGATGACCTTTCAGGCCAGGGCCTCGACCAGGATACTGACAATCAGATAGTACGGCAGGTCATCACCTGGATAATAAATATCCCGGATAAAAACCACATTCCGGACTATCATCTTCTCTCTCATTTTACCCGTCCCCCTCCTTCCCTGACTCAGGCTTAGCGCCACACGGACAGATCTGATCCGGTCTCACCCGGACCCGATGCTTACCCGTTGGAGAACCATCTCCGGCATTTTCCATTTTGCGAAAACCCAAATAACGGATAAAATGAAACCATACATTTATAATGTATTGATCCTCTGCCTTCTGACTGTCAGCATGGATGCCCAGAAATACACTGTGGCGCCAGACACCTCTGTCTACCTGGTAGGTGAACTGAGCGAGATAGTGATCAAGGCATCAAAGGATAATGTCACTTTCAAGAGCCTCCCGGCTTCGGTGACTGTCATCAGTGAAACCCTTATAGCAAACAACGAGATCAAATCGCTTAACGGCGCCACTGCATCCATCCCCAATTTCTACATGCCCGATTACGGCTCAAAACTCACCTCCCCGGTCTACATCAGGGGAATAGGATCGAGGATCAACTCCCCGTCGGTGGGGCTCTACGTTGACCATGTCCCCTACTTTGAAAAGGCATCGTTCAGCTTCGACTTCTTCGATATAAAAAGGATAGAAGTGCTTCGCGGACCCCAGGGCACACTGTTCGGAAGGAACACAATGGGCGGGATTGTCAACATAATCACCACCTCGCCGCTGGATTACACCGGGTCAAACATAAGTCTTACGGCAGGCACGCACGGCACATACTCCGTTACAGCCGGTCATTACAGCCAGGCAAACGACAGGCTTGCCTGGTCAGCAGCAGTGAACTACCTCCACAACGACGGTTTCCATACGAACGCATACTCAGGAGAGAAGGTAGACAGGCTGAACTCGTGGGGTGCACGCAACCGTATCATCTATGAACTCACCCCGAGGCTGACCCTCGAGAATATTGCCGGCGCCGAGATCAGCAGGCAGGGCGGTTATCCGTACGCAATCTATAACAGCGAAACCGGAAGCGCCGGAGATATAAACTACAACCAGGAAAGCCTCTATAACAGGAACATGTTCTCCGATGCCCTTCTGCTGAGCTACTCAGGCACCCGCTTCGACATCTCCGCAACCACCTCCTACCAGTACCTTGACGACCTCCAGGGGATAGATCAGGATTTCACCCCTGATTCACTCTACTACATCAACCAGGAACAGAAACAGCAAATGATCTCACAGGAGGTCATCGCCAGGTCAAAACAGACACGGAAATACCGCTGGCTCTTTGGCGGATACGCCTTCCACCAGTCGTTTGACAATGCCGTGGAAGTGGATGCCTGGAAACAGAAAATGAATTACCTGAAGACCTACGATCATAAAATCAGCGGCTTCGCACTGTTCCATCAGTCGACACTGACCGACTTCCTTATCCGGGGGCTCACCGTGACAGCCGGGCTGAGGCTCGACACCGAAAGGGATTTTCTTAATTATACGTATGACCGGACACTCAACGGCACATATGCACTCCTTGCAGACACCGTCTACCCTGCCCTGAAGTCGCTTGAGATCATTCCCCGTTTTGCCCTGACCTATAAATTCAACAATCAGAGCATCTATGCGGTGGCAGCGCGCGGTTACAAGACAGGAGGTTTCAACTCCACCTTCGAGCGTCCGGAGGATCTCACCTTCGAGCCTGAATTCAGCTGGAACTATGAGATCGGCCTCAAAACCCCGCTGGTCAGCAACATCCTCTATGCAGATATGGCGCTTTT
The DNA here is from genome assembly GCA_023430725.1 of Bacteroidota bacterium. Taxonomy (GTDB): domain Bacteria; phylum Bacteroidota; class Bacteroidia; order Bacteroidales; family VadinHA17; genus SR-FBR-E99. The sequence goes on from JAEYZD010000118.1 coordinate 9,957, forward strand.
CTATATCGACTGGCGTAACCAGCAGATATACCAGACCGTTCCCAGCGGCCGCGGCTCGATGCTCAAGAATGCAGGCCACTCTGTCAGCAAAGGGGCAGAGGTCTCTCTCAGGGCTTCGCTGAACAAAGGTTTCGAGATCAATGCCGCATACGGATACACCCACGCCACATTCATCTCACACATAGTCAATGCGGAACTCGATTACAACGGCAACTTCCTCCCCTATGTGCCCCGCCACACCCTTTCCGCAAACGCCTCCAAAAACTTCAGGATCAAAAACTCAAAGGTGCTTGACAATATCAGGGTGAACATTCTGTACCGGGCCAACGGTGACATATTCTGGGATGATGTGAATGAAAACAGACAGCCGTTCTACGGGCTTGCAGATGCAAAGGTGTCGTTCATCAGGGGTTCACTGCAGTTTGATCTCTGGTGCAAGAACATGTTCAACACTGATTATGCGGCCTTTTATTTTGAGGCTCTCGGCAACAGGTATATGCAACCCGGCAAACCAGCCCAGGCCGGTATGAATCTCTCAATTAAATTTTAAAAGGTGAAGGATAACAACTGGACCAAATTCCCGGTACTGTTCAGCCTCTACATTGCGCAGAGCATCCCGATGAGCTTCTTCTCAACGGTGATCCCCGTGATCATGCGGCAGGAGAACTATTCGCTGGAATCGATCGGGCTGCTGCAACTGGTGAAACTGCCGTGGATTTTCAAGTTTCTCTGGGCCCCTCTCATTGACAACGTCTCGAGGTCAGTAAGGCGCAACAGGAACACCGTAATTTTTTCGGAGCTCTTTTATGCTGCGGTTATAATCAGCATCGCGTTATTCGATCTCCAGACCGACTTCAAACTGATAGTTGCGCTCATGGTTGTGGCTTTCATCGCATCCGCCACCCAGGACATCGCCGTGGATATTTTCGCCATCAGGATTCTTAAACCCGCAGAGCGAAGCATTGGCAACAGCATGCAGTCGGCCGGCAGTTTCACCGGGACGCTCTTCGGCACCGGCGTACTGCTCATTGCTTACCATTATTTCGGCTGGACGAACCTGCTGTTCCTGCTGGCAATCTTCGTGGTCTTCGCGGTGGGGCCGATGCTTTTATACCGAAGCCCGGAGCCCGTGGCCGCAGAGCCTAAGGCACGCATAACCCTCGCCGAGATCTACCGCTTCTTTGCTGAAAAGGGGAAGCACAAGAGGGTGCTGATACTGGTCTTTTACTACTCCGGGATAATAGGCATCCTGACAATGCTCAAGCCATTCCTTGTTGATCACGGGTATAATGTAAAGCAGATAGGGATGATGTCTGGCATCTTCGGCACCTCGGTAGCCACACTGTCAGCCTTTGCAGGAGGATGGATAGTCAAAAAGGCTGGCAGGCGGCTCTCGATGTATCTATTCCTCTCGGTAAGCCTTATTGCAGCCATCTGGTTCTGGGTGATGAGCTTCTCGGTACCGTCGCTCCCGGCTCTTTACGGGGGTATTGCGCTGCTGTGGGGTGCATACGGACTCTCAACCGTCGCCATTTATACAACCGCCATGGACATCGTGCGGAAGGGGCGTGAGGGGACCGACTTTACGGTGCAGATAGTCATCACCCACCTGAGCAGCCTCATCATCGCCGTGCTGAGCGGCAAGGTGGCCGATATCGTCGGATATACGAGGCTCTTCGGGATAGAGATCATTCTTTGCTTAATCGCAATGGCGGTACTTGTGTACGCCTTGCCCAAAAACAGACCCGATGAAGGTAACTGAAGAACTGCTGAAGAAATATAATGTTCCCGTGCCCAGGTACACAAGCTACCCGCCGGCAAACCATTTCACAACATCCTTCGGGGAGAGTGACTACGCGGTGATGCTGCGCGATTCAAACAGCCGGCAGCCGGAAAATATCGCCATCTATATTCATGTTCCGTTCTGCAAAAGGATATGTTTTTACTGTGGCTGCAACTCATGCCACATAGGCGACGGCTCGCAGGTGGCGCCATATTTCGCTGCACTTGAACGGGAGATCAGGCTGGTATCAGGCTCTATTGACAAAAGCCGGGCTGTATCGCAGGTTCATTTCGGGGGAGGGACACCCAATGCAGTCAGCTTCGCCCACCTCGCGAACATTATAGCCCTGCTCCGCTCGGAGTTTAAGTTTATTAAGAACCCGGAGATTGCAATTGAATGTGATCCCGCCTCGCTCGACCTGAACTATGTTGACAACCTCATAGCAGCAGGCTTCAGCAGGATCAGTTTCGGGATACAGGATTTCAATACAGAAGTGCTGCGCCTGGTGAACCGGAGACCCCCGGCAGTGGCTCCGGCAGACCTCATGAAGCACATCAGGTCGGCCGATCCGGGCATCGGGGTCAATTTTGACTTCATCTACGGTCTGCCCGGGCAGAGTGTTGAATCATTCACAAAAACCATGGAGATGGCTGCCGGCATGAGACCCGACAGGCTTGTCACCTTCTCGTATGCACATGTGCCATGGGTCAAAAAGCACCAGGTCATACTCGAGAAAAGAGGTCTCCCCTCTGCAGAGGAAAAAACAAATATGTTCCTCGCAACACACGGCATAATGACCCATGCCGGCTACGAACCCATCGGTCTCGATCACTTCGTGCTGCCGTCAGATGACCTGTTCACGGCCTTCACCTCCGGCACTCTGCACCGCAACTTCCAGGGCTACTGCACCCGTAAGACAACCGGCCAGGTCTATGCCTTCGGCGTCACTGCCATCAGCCAGCTAGAGGAGGGTTACTCACAGAATATCAAAGACATTGAAGAGTACATTTCCCTGACTGAGAAAGGAGTACTGCCGGTCGAGAAGGGTTATAAACTCACTGCCGGGCAGAAACTGGCCAAGACGGTGATAACTGATCTTATGTGCAACAAGCGTATCAGCTTCCCGGAAACAGCAGCAGCATGCGGCGTGGATGAGGAAACCCTCCGCAATGCCATAAGGATTGACGGGAAGGTACTCGGTGATCTTCAGGACGACGGGTTGATAACCTTTACAGATAATGAAATCAGGGTGACCGGGGATGGATCATTCTTTATCCGCAATATTGCGGCGGCGCTGGATCCGGAATACCGCGAGGCAGTGCAGACATATTCAAAACCGGTCTGAAAGATGAAAACAGAAAACAGGGATATAATAATCATCGGAGCCGGTCTCACCGGTCTTACTCTGGCATACTACCTCAGAAAGAAGGGCCTTACTCCCCTTGTGATTGAGAAGTCCGGCAGGCCCGGAGGTGTCATTCAGTCGCATACTGAGAATGGGTTTACATATGAGTCGGGCCCGAACACCGGGGTACTCTCAACGAAGGAGATAGCTCTGCTCTTTGAAGAGCTGAGTCACCACTGCACCCTGGAGACCGGGCAGGGAGGAGCAAATAAACGGTATGTCATGAAAAAAGGGAGGTGGGAACCGCTGCCGTCAGGCCTTGTCTCCGCCGTAAGAACGCCGCTCTTCACCCTTATGGACAAGTTCCGGATACTTGGGGAACCCTTTAGGAAGCCTGGAAACAATCCCGATGAAAGTGTTGCCGATATGGTCCGGAGGAGGCTCGGAAAGAGTTTTCTTGATTATGCCGTTGACCCGTTCATCTCAGGGATTTATGCCGGCGACCCTTCGCGGCTTGTTACGCGTTATGCCCTCCCGAAGCTCTACGCCCTCGAACAGAATTATGGCAGTTTTATCAGGGGCTCAATAAAAAAGAGCAGGGAGCCAAAGAGCGAAGATGAAAAGAAAGCCACCAGGAAGGTCTTCAGCGTGAAGGGTGGGCTGGGAAATCTTATTGCAGCGCTGGAGAAGGAGATCGGAATTGAGAATTTCAGGTACGGGGTCAGGGACCTGAAGACGGAATACAACGGCAACGGATTTACGGTTTCATTCACCACTTCGACAGGTGCTGTTCCCGGAAGAGACACATCGGGCAGACCGGTTCCCGGGAGAGACACTTCTGGTTTATCAGTTCCCGACAGCGAAGCTCCGGCAGCGAAGGCTGCAGCCGGAGAGGCCGGAGCTGCTGAAACACTCACTTTTGAATGTTCCCGGCTTGTCTCCACCGTCGGAGGATATGCTCTGCCGGAGATACTCACATTCATCCCGCCGGAGGAGCTTGATCCGATCCTCAGCCTCAATTATGCCGGGGTGGTACAGGTTGCAGCCGGATACAGCAGGTGGACCGGCACTCCGCTCGATGCCTTTGGTGGACTGGTCCCCTCACGTGAGAAGAGGCAGATTCTGGGAATACTGTTCCCCTCGGCAATCTTCAGGGATCGTGCACCTGAAGGGGGCGCGCTGCTGTCAGTCTTCCTTGGCGGCACAAGGAACCGGGAACTGATAACAAAAAGTGATGAGGAGATAACTGCCATCGCCCTTGGCGAGATAAGGAAAACCCTCGGTTCCGAAGGGGAGCCTGACCTGCTGAAGGTCTTCAGGTATGAGAAAGCAATTCCCCAGTATGAAATTTCATCAGGCGAGAGGCTGGAATGCATCGGAGAACTCGAAGGAAGGTACCCCGGACTGATCCTTGCAGGAAATATCAGGGACGGTATCGGGATGGCTGACCGGGTGAAGCAGGCCGGGTTAATTGCTGACATGTTAACAGAGGCACGATGAACAGAAAGGCGCTCCTGCTCATAAACACAGGTACCCCTGACACGCCAGCGGTTAAGGATGTTCGTAGGTTCCTCTCCCAATTCCTGAATGACGCCAGGGTGATTGACCTGCCGTGGCTTTCACGCAAGATGCTTGTCAATCTGATAATTGTCCCATTCAGGGCCCCCCGCTCTTCGGCCCTTTACAGGAAACTCTGGACAGATAATGGCTCTCCACTTCTTATAAACCTTGAAAAGCTCGTTGCCGGACTGCAGGAAAAAGTCGGCGACAGCTGCGATGTTTTTGGTGCAATGCGCTACGGCAATCCCTCTCTCGAAAAGATCTTCAGACAGGTTGCCGGGGCGGGTTATGATGAGATAATAATCTTCCCGCTCTTTCCCCATTATGCCTCATCGACAACCGGATCGGTTCACGAATTTGTGATGAAACTTGCATCAGGCCTGAATGTAATCCCTTCACTCAGGTTCATCAGCCAGTATTTTCAGAACCCGGTATTCATTGAAGCCTGGGCGGAAAACATCAGAAACCACCACCCGGAAAATCATGATCATGTGCTCTTCTCCTACCACAGCCTCCCGATACGGCAGGTGGAAAGGACGCACCCTGATGTCACCGTCGCCGCCTGCAACTGTCCTGTGAGCATGCCTGAGCACGGGAGACACTGTTACAGGGCTGCCTGTTATGAGACTACCCGCCTCATAGTCGCCATCCTGGGCCTGAAGGAGGGGACATACTCCACCGCTTTCCAGTCGAGGCTGACAGGCAAATGGCTCTCCCCTTTCACTGACCGGGCACTGCAGCAGCTGGCTGCTGAGGGCAAGAGCAGGGTGCTTGTAGCGGCTCCTTCATTTACTGCTGACTGTCTTGAGACGGTGATTGAGATAGGTGATGAATACAGGCATCTTTTCCGGCAGGCCGGAGGCAGTGAGCTTGTGATGGTGCCGAGCCTGAATGACAGCCCGCTATGGATAAACGCCATATCTGACATTGCAGGACTGAATAATAAGTTGACATGAAAGCTGCTCAGGACAAATGCAAACCCGGAGTGCCGAGACGGGTGCTTCCCCTGATTGCAGGGTTGATGTGGTGCGGTGTAGGTACAATGCTCTCCGTGATGGCATTCCGGTGGCTTTCGGATTACAGCGGCAATGTCTGGCTCTTTGCAGTCTGCGGTGCGGCCTTCGCGCTTGTCATGCGCCGCTTCAGCTTCCTGAAGGTTGCAGAAAAGAATCTTGACCGAATAGCTGAGCTGCCCACCAGGCCGTGTATCTTCTCATTCATCTCGTGGAGAAGCTGGCTCCTGGTTGCCTTCATGATCTCCCTCGGCATCACCCTTCGCCACTCCCCGATGCCAAAAGAGTACCTGGCGGTGATTTACATGGGTATCGGACTGGGGCTGCTGCTGTCGGGCATCAGGTATTTCAGGCCTGAACCATCATGAAAAATATCTGAATTTCAGCAATTTTAGTGAACTTTTTAGCCGGTTAATCCTTATTACTAAAAACTAACCGGTAATGAATGCCAGGCCGATAGTGTTTCCCCCTTTGGCCAGGAAAATACTCCTGCATATCCTGTTCTGGATACTGACTGTCATCTATTTTGCCTGGGGGTTCGGTCTGAATGTGAATCCCGGCAGATCATTATTAAACTCTGCACTCTATCTTCCAGGATTCTTCCTGATGGTCTACTCGCTTCTGTATGTGCTGGTACCAAAATTCCTTCTGAAAAAGAAGCTATTATCGTTTTTTATCGGTCTGGGCATAGTTCTGGCAATATGCATGATCTACTCCAATATAGCCCAGCTGGGCCTTGATGCTTCCGCCACTCTCAGGGGCATGACCCTTAAAGTCGGCAGGAATGTGCTCCCATTTCTTCATGTTGCGGGGATAGCGTTGTCTGTCAGGATGCTGATGTACTGGTACGAACAGCGTGAGCAGACGCTTGAGGCTGAGCAAAAAAGGACGGCGGCTGAGCTGCAGTTGCTGAGAGCACAGCTCCATCCGCACTTCCTGTTTAATACTCTCAACAATCTGTATGCACATACCCTCGGGGCATCTCCGAGAGCGCCGGAAATAGTCCTGAAGCTTTCAGAGCTATTGAGGTCAATGATCTATGACCACAATGTACCGGGAATTCCCCTTACGAAGGAAGTTGCCCTGCTCCGAAGCTACATCACCCTTGAGCAGATTCGCTATGGTGACCGTCTCGACATTTCTGTCACGGTCACCGGAGATGTCAGCAACCATCAGATCGCTCCGTTCCTGCTTCTCCCGTTCCTTGAGAATGCATTCAAGCACGGCACCGGCAAGCAGCTGGACCAGTGCTGGATAACCATGAATATCCATGTTGAAGATTCAGTGATGTTTTTCAAACTGGTCAACAGCGCAGATCCGGAGAACGTTGAAGAACCTGAAAAAACAGGCGGCATGGGACTGACAAACGTAAGCAGAAGACTTGAACTTTTATATAAGGATAAATACCGCTTCCGGACAACCAGGCTGGAGGAGGCATACGTGGTGGATCTTGAAATCACACTGGAAAAAACGGAGGAAAAGTATGCAGAAATGGAAGTGTCTTATAGTTGATGATGAGCCGCCTGCAGTAAGTCTGATCAGAAGCTACGCCGAAAGCCTTGAATATCTCGAGGTTGTTGAGACCTGCAGCAATGCCTTTCAGGCCATTGAACTGCTGAACTGCACGAAGATTGACCTGCTGTTCCTCGATGTCAGTATACCGAAGCTGCTGGGCACCCAAATGCTGAGAGCAATCCAGCACCCGCCAAGGGTGATATTCATTACCGCTCACAGGGATTACGCCGCTGAGGCATTTGAGCTTGATGCGGTAGACTACCTTCTTAAGCCGGTCTCATTCGAGCGCTTCCTGAAGGCGATAAACAAATTCCGCCAGGTAAGCACCCCTGAGGCGGAGATGAACGGTAACACTCCCGGCTTTCTGTACTTCAGGACAGAAAGAAAGATGGTAAAGGTCTATCTTGATGATATCACATACATCGAGAGTTTCAGGGATTACATTATCATCCACAGGCAGAACGGCCTTGACCTGAAAGTTAAGTGCGGTATCAGCAATGTTGAGAGCATGTTGCCACATAACCGGTTTCTCCGGATCCATCGCTCCTACATTGTGTCGGTCTCCAGGGTCACCGCTTTTACAACCAGTGATGTTGAGATAGGTACAAGGGAGCTTCCTATAGGGCGAAGCTACCAGGAGGTGTTTGATAAGCTCACCTCAGGCCATTCAGTCCTGAGGAGCGAAGAGCCGCAGAGACCTGAAAATGGCTCAGTCCATTCACCGGAGCAGAGGATCCGGGAAACAGGGTCTCCTGATCGCGGAACTGCAGGGTACAGGGAAGCAGGTATCAGGGCAAATGGTCTCAGGTAAATACAAGAAATCCGGCCGGAACTGACTCCGGCCGGATATCCAGCAATTCAGAAAACTGCAAACTTAAAGAGGCCGGAGATTGTTTGAGAATACAAATCTGGCCAGCTCTCGACCCATCTTTTCCCCCTGGACAACATCATTCCGGAAATGATACCCAATGTATATTCTTGATATTGAGCACTCACTGGCAAATTGCGAAAAGCTTTTAAAGCTTCGTTCCACTCCGGGCAGTGCATAACTGCCTATTGTGAACGAGACATTATCCCTTTTGAAACATAGCTTCAGCATTTCAGCCACAGTTCCGGCAGCCTCTGCGTGAGTGGAGGGATAGGTTGGTGTGGGCGGTGTATTACGTGCAGCAGTCAGAATAGACCAACCGGCATCACCGTCAGTATCGTCGTTGCCGTCGGTTGCGCCAAGCCTGATGGCGGTCTCAGGTCTCCACAGGTTGTAGAAATACTTCCCTTCGAAGGAACTCTGGACTGCATCGAACTGGGCCATATGAACAAGGGCCAGCATTCTTGCCGTCTCCCAGCAGTCAAAATTATTCCTGTCAGTCAATACCCGGATAACCCTGTTGACAGAGCTGGCCACATTGTCAAGGAAGAATACACCCATCTCAGCCTGCTCCTGCGTTCGTGAAGTGCTGCCGTTGCTGCCGAGGAGCTTCACCTCCTTGTAGTCAGCCGCATATTCCGGTGAACCAATAGCATACGGCGGTTCTGCCCGGAACTGATCGCTTGTCAGCGCACCAAACGGTTCAAGCTGTCCAAGGTCCGGGGAATAGGCAGCATTGGCCGGCCAGTTCGGGCCAGGATTGACAAAATTCCCGGGCGATCTGTACTGGCCAGGCTCTGTTCCCTGCGCATAAGCCTGGAATCTCAGGGGGAGGTCGGCCTGTCTCTTAAGCAGTATCGCCTGAGCCGCCAGTGCACCAGCATCGATGGCTCTTGTCTTTAAATCAGAATCCTCTATCCCTGCCAGGCACGACAGCAACAGGTCACCGGCAGAAGGAACAGTGGCCGGGAGAAGTGCCGTCAGCATATCGTGCGCGGCCTGTGAAACTGCAGCGTCAGCAAGGCCCTGGACATTCTCCCGGGTAATACCCACCGTGCTTACACCGTAATTATCAAGCGCATATGTCTCATACACCGGAACAACATTGTTGAGCGCATCATGCATTGCAAGCATCACCATGGCATAGATCCGTGCCTCCGGCGGCGGCGGCATCCTGTTGTCCACTGCCAGGCTTACTGCCTCGTTCCATGCCAGGATTACAGAGTTGTCAGACGGCTTGATAAGTCCGTTGTAAGAAATCTTGAAATCACTGACCGCAGGTCTTTCGAACCCGTCATCCTTCTCGCAGGAGTTCAGCGCCACCCCCAGTATGAGAGCGGTCCCCAATAGTCTTAACTGTTTTTTCATGACTGTTTTGTTTAAGCGGTTTTATGCTGCAATAATAAAGGACTTGTATATCTTTTATATATATTGACAATCATTCGGGTATTTCAGGTCGATAAAGAGCGTATTTTTGTGGACGAACGGAAGGAACACTGAACAGTTACTGATGCAGGACTGATTTTCAACCGGAGGGCTGAACATTTTGCCTGCGTAAACCTTATTTATAAAAATCACAGAAGATGGCTGAACTGAAGACAAAGAAAACAGAGGCTGATGTAACCGAATTCATCAACTCGTTTGCGGACACGGAACAGAAACGCAGGGACAGTTTCGAGCTGCTGAAGCTGATGCGGGAATTCACCGGCTTCGAGCCGAAAATGTGGGGACCTACAATGATCGGATTCGGCCAGTATCACTACAAATCGGACAGAAGCACCCAGGAGGGCGACTGGCCACTTGTCGGCTTTTCACCGCGAAAAGCGGCTATCTCACTGTATGTCTATACCGGTGCCCCGGAACATGAGCACCTGCTCGCAGATCTCGGCAAATTCAAGAAGGGTGCAGCCTGCATCTATGTCAAAAAGCTCTCTGACATTAACCAGGAGGCACTGAAAAAACTGATGGGGACAACCATCGGTTACCTGCAAAACAGATACGGGAAATAGATCCTTTTTGTTTTATTTTACACTTGTGCCTGGAAGAGAGAGCCTGTTGCTACAGAAGGCTGTCAATCCAGTTCCGCACCAGCAACGGACCGTATTCAGACATGTAAGATTCGGGATGAAACTGCACCCCGCGGAAATTGCAGCGGGTATGGGCAAGTGCCATGATGATGCCGTCTTCACTCAGCGCCGTCACCCTCAAACCCAGGGCAGAATAGTCAAAGGTCTCGTCGTAATAGATGCCCCATGAGTGATACAGCCCTGCCTCAAACTCCATCGGCATCCCGTTAAACAGATAATCAACCGGCTCAACCAGCCTTATCTCCGTCTTCACCCCGTGCCTCACGGTATCAAGCCTCTCCAGTTTCAACCCGCAGGTCTCCGCAATTGCCTGATGGCCGAGGCAGATCCCCAAAAAACCCTTCCTGCGGGAGTAAGTCCTCAGGAGCTCATTCATCACCGGAACATCTGCAGGAACCCCAGGTCCCGGTGAAAAGAGATAGCCGTCGTACCTCGCATCGCTCTCCGCACGGACCCTGTCATTCTTTTCTATGTCGAAGTCGCACTTCCCTGTCTCCCTCAGAATCTGAACGAGATTGAAAGTAAACGAGTCATAATTATCGACTACAAGGATTTTCGGTCTTCTGTAATTCATACATTTGCCTCCGCGGGAACAAGGATGAAGCGTAAAAATACAATTAAAGAACAAATGAACGAATGGGGCAGCGCCGGCATCCCGTTCCTCTTCATCATTGATTTCGAGCAACTTAAACCACTGATCTTCAGGCTTGACGAGATAGATCCCGGTCGCCTCCTCTATGATATAAACGGAGTCAGTAACAGAAATGACACCTTCAGGGGCGGCAAAAAGCTCCGTCCGCAGCTTACAAAGCACCCTGAGAGCTATGAAGAGTATCTCAGGAAATTCGACGTGGTGAAGCACGAGATATCCCTCGGCAACACCTTCCTGCTGAACCTAACCTGCTCCACCCCCGTGGATCTGAGTGTATCGCTCCGCGAAATCTTCGATGCAGGTAATGCCCGCTACAGGCTCTGGCTCAGGGATGAATTCGTCTGCTTCTCGCCGGAAATTTTCGTCAGCATCAGTAACGGAAAGATACGCTCCTTCCCCATGAAGGGGACCATCGATGCTACAATACCGGATGCAGAGAATGTTATCCTGAATGACCCCAAGGAGACAGCAGAGCACTATACAATAGTCGACCTTATCAGGAACGACCTGAGCATAGTGGCAAAGAATGTAAGGGTGAAGCGGTTCAGGTATTTCGATCTGATCAGAACCGACACCAGGAACCTGTTGCAGGTGAGCTCGGAAATATGCGGTGATCTTGAGGATGGATATGAGTCTGCACTCGGAGACATTATCTTTTCGCTCCTCCCGGCAGGCTCTGTCAGCGGCGCCCCGAAGAAAAAGACAACGGAGATAATTGCTGCGGCAGAAGGAATATCACGAGGATATTATACAGGGATAGCCGGGATCTTTGACGGCAAGAACCTTGACAGCGGTGTGCTGATCCGGTTCATAGAGAAACGGAACAACGGTTACTTCTACCGCAGCGGCGGAGGTATCACCTCGTTCAGTGACCCGCAGTCAGAATACCGGGAAATGATTGACAAGATATATGTCCCGGCTGTTTGAAAATAGTACTGCAGGATGATTGAAAAAATATATGACGCTTCTGCTTGAGACGATAAGGATTTCCGATGGCACGCCGCAGAACCTCAGCCTGCATGAGGAGCGTCTGAACGCGTCACGCAGGAAGCTTTTCGGAAGCACCGGCGATATCAGTCTGATTGAAAATATCCACATCCCTGAAGGCTGTCTAACAGGCGTTTACAGGTGCCGGTTGATCTATGAAGAATCAATAATATCTATTGAATTCAGCCCTTACCGGCTTGCCGCCGTCCGCACTCTGAAGGTGGTTCATGCTGATGATATCGACTACAGCCTGAAGTACCTCGACCGCTCCTGCCTGACCGGCCTGATTGACCGCGGAGTTGCCGATGATGTGCTGATCGTAAGAGACGGGTTTGTGACAGATACGTCATACTCCAATATCGTTTTTACCGACGGCAGTCACTGGGTAACCCCTGACACGCCTCTTCTGAGGGGCACTATGCGTGAGAAGCTGCTTCGCGAAGGCGCAATAAAAGAAGAAGGAATAACTGTTTCGGATCTGGGAAGATTCACCCATTTCAGGCTGATCAACGCGATGCTGGGGTTTGATGCCCCGATTTTGCCGACAGTCAATATTATACAATAATCATTAACCGGAATACATACCCCGGCTCAACATGGTATTATCTGATCCCGCCCTGCTGCATCTCCCTGAAGCTGATAAGCATTCCCCTCTTCTCATCCCACAGGCGGAGCATCAGGGAATGAAAGGCAGACCAGAAAGTCACCGGCTTAATCTGACCGAAGAGCGGGTTCTCATCATTGCACTTCTTCAGCTTATAGTTCGGAATGAGCGGGCTGAGATGATGGATATGATGGTAGCCTATATTCCCCGTGAACCAGTTCAGCACCGCCGGGAGCTTGAAGAACGAGCTGCCGTCAAGGGCCATCTTCATGTAGTCCCATGATGATGCATCGCTCCACTTCACATGCCTGTACTGGTGCTGCACATAAAAGAGCCATACCCCATGCACCGTTGCTATGTACAGCACCGGCAGCTGTATCATCAGGTAAGCCTTCCACCCGATTGCCATCACCATGGCAGCAACCATCAGCACAAGCGCCAGGTTGGTCAGCTGAAGATAAACATGCTCCCTGACTGACATATACTTCTTCGGCAGGCGGTACAGCACGACAAAAAGCAGCATCGGTGCAACACCAAACAGGAACACCGGGTTACGGTACAGGCGGTAGACAAATCGCTGCCACCGGCTCTTGCTCCGGTACTCCTCAACCGTCAGGGTCATCACGTCTCCGACACCCCTCTTCTCCAGGTTTCCGACTGTCTGGTGATGGATGTGATGGTCGCGGTGCCAGCGATGGTAGGGAGTGAAAACAAGCAGCCCGGTTATCACACCTATGACTGCATTCATCTGTTTCGATCTGAAGAACGACCCGTGCCCGCAGTCGTGAAAGATTATGAAGGTCCTCACCAGGAACCCTGCCGCCGGAATTGTAAGAGCAAGAGTGAGCAAGTATGAGATCTTCAGTGACCAGATCATCAGTCCCCACATGGCAAGGTATGCCACAACTGAGTTTATGACCTGCCACCAGCTCCTGAGATTATCAGGTTTGTTGTACCTCGAGATGATCTCCATCCATTCGGGTTTTCCACCCTTTTTCTTCACCGGCTCCATAACACCCTCTGAGATCACTCATGCCTGCCAACGGTGGCAAGCCACTGGAAATCAGAGTACAAATATAGCAAAAAAAATGAACTGTAATTCAACAATTACCGGACTTAAATGGCTGACAGTACTGACGGCTGTCATTTAAAAATCGCCGCTTATTAATCAGTTACTTCAAGACTGAAAAGATTGTCAGGTCATTGACACTTCATATATTTGTTTTTCACATGACGGATACACTTTGATCCGTCGTAAATAACCCCAAAACATTATGCCATGAAACGAAATTTCACTTTCCTCTTCACTACCCTTTTACCGGTTCTCCTCATCACTGCCTGCCAGTCCGCCGCACAGACACGGTACTCTGCCGAAACAGAAGAGAGAATCAAACAGGTCGAGAACAATCTCGGCGACTGGGTACGTACGCAGTATGACACAATCTGGAACCTCGAGGAGAGGATGAAACACCATAACATCATGGGTGTCAGCATCGCTGTCATCCACGACTTCAAGCTTGACTGGGTAAAAAGCTACGGATGGGCCGATGTGTCGGAACAACGCCCTGTGACGGAGAAGACCCTCTTCCAGGCAGCCTCCATCAGCAAATCGCTTAACGGCGTAGGGGTTATAAAACTGGCACAGGACGGGAAGACAGACCTTCAGGCAGATATCAATGATTACCTCACCACCTGGAAATTCCCCTATGACTCTGTCTCAAAAGGCAAACCGATAACAATTGCCGCCCTCCTGAGCCACACGGCCGGACTTACCGTCCACGGCTTTCCCGGTTATGCGCAGGGCGACACGCTCCCAACAGTTCAGCAGATCCTCGACGGGCAGAAGCCCGCAAACACCGAAGCTGTACGCTCGTTCATTGAGCCGGGCAGCAATGTGGTCTACTCAGGCGGCGGAACCACGATCACACAGCTTATTGTTACCGATGTCACCGGACAGCCTTATCATGAGTACATGCAAATGAATGTGCTTGACCCGATGGGGATGAAAGCCAGTTCCTACATGCAGCCGCCAGCCGGCTCAGAAAGTGAGCTGCTGGCCACGGGATATAAACCTGACGGCACACCTGTGGAAGGCAAATATCATATCTATCCGGAACAGGCACCGGCCGGACTGTGGACCACCCCTTCAGATCTGGGCAGGTATATCATTGAGACCGCACTCTCCTACAATGGCAAGTCGGAAAAAGTCCTTACACCTGAGTTCACAAAACTGCGGCTTGATCCTGTAATGCAGGATGCCGCCCTGGGAGTGTTTGTCGCCGCGAAGGATTCAAGCTACTACTTCTCCCACGGCGGAGCCAATGAAGGCTTCACATGCTATTATGTCGGGGATGTAGTCAGTGGTAACGGGATGGTTATCATGACAAACTCGGACAACGGTTCGCTCTCCGCGGAGGTGGCCAACAGCGTCGCCACTGTCTATGGGTGGAAGGACTATTACAAGCCTGTGCTGAAGACCGTTGTGGAGGTGGATGAATCGATTCTTGAAAAGTATGTCGGCCAGTACGAAGCCGGCGGATCAACCTTTACCGCAAAAACAGAAGGAGACAAACTGCTTATAAGCCCCTATCCGGGCATATGGGTGAATGTTTACTTCACTTCTGATACAGATTTCTTTGTCAGGGAATCACGGGACGAAATGAAATTTGTGACTGACGACAAGGGCATTGTCACCGGCTTCACCGCCAGCGGGACGATGATCAGAAAAATTCAGTAGTCTCTTCCGCATATGTTAAATGAATCATGAAAGCATACTATTCAACCGCATACGGAGGATCTGAAGCTTCAGTTTTCGGAGTTCTTCCGGACCCTGTGGCAGGACCTGGGCAACTGCTCATTGAAGTAAAAGCTGTCTCCATCAACCCGGTCGACTGGAAGATAAAGCAGGGCGTTGCGAGGCTTGTCTCCGGCTTCCGGTTTCCCCGCATCTTCGGTGCCGATTTTGCCGGTATCGTAAGAGAGACCGGCGAAGGAGTCACCGGTATCACGCAGGGCGACAGGGTTTACGGATCGAAGGGAACAGTCTTCAACAGACACGGAGCCCTGGCAGAACTAAGGGCGCTGGAGCAAAAATATGTAAGACCGATCCCGGAAGGGATGACATATGAGGAGGCAGCATCCCTGCCTGTTGCAGCTCTTACTGCCCTCAACGGCCTGAGAATATGCGGTGTCGGGAATGGCACTGAGGTGCTCATCAACGGCGGCACCGGCGGCGTCGGACACTTTGCCGTGCAGATAGCAAAGGCCAGGGGCGCTGTCGTAACCGCAACCTGCAGCAAGGCAAACATGGACCTTGCTCTGAGCTTCGGGGCAGATAAGGTCATTGGTTACGGCAGGGAAGAAATGGCTGCCTGCACCACGAAATTCGATGCCATAATGGACGCCTACGGCAAGATGACCCCAGGCCTCATCCGCCGGCTGCTTAAACGGGGTGGCACATATGTCTCTACCCTTTATATTCCTCCGCCATACCTGACGATACTGATTACCAGACTCTTCCACGGCAGAAAGCTGGCCTCTGCAAATATGAGGAGATTGCCGGAGGACTGGAAGGAACTTGAGGAGCTCTTTGTAACCGGTAAACTCAAACCATTCATCGAAAATATCTTTCCCCTGAAGGATGCAGCCGATGCATTCGACCTTGCAGTCAATGGCAAACCACGCGGAAAGATCATGGTCACCGTCTGAGGGTCCGATCCAGCGACCGGGCAGTTAATAGAATCAGGTCCGGTGATAGCACTGTCAGGCAATGAACAGGAGTACCTGCCCGCGGGTCTGACACGGCGCGGGGTACTCTTTTTGTCCAACAACATGCTTGGGAGTACAAAATATCTTCATATTTTTCTACAGCTTTGTACCAGGTTAACACAAAATTATCCATGCAGATGAAACCTGGAAAAACTCGAATCCTGTGTGCCCTTGTCGCATCAGTATTGCTGGTCTCATGCAATAAGCAGTACACAAAAACAGAATATGGCATCAAAGCCGAAATCGGATCAACCGTTACGGAGATACAATTCTTTTCACCTGAAATTGTACGCATCGTGAAATCCGAAAAGGGATTTGATTTTAAGAAAACCAGCCTCTCTGTCATAAAAGAGCCTCGGAAGGTCTCCTTTTCAGTGACAGGTAACGACAGCACAATAGTTGCCACCACTGACATGATAGCTGTAAAAATCGATATCGCAACGGGTGCAGTTTCATTTGTATCACCCGATGGGAAGATATTGCTCACCGAAATGGCAAACGGAGCCTCCTTCACGGCAAAAGAAGATCTCGGAGAGGCAACGTTCGCTGTGAAACAGTCATTTACCCTTGACAGGGATGAGCAGGTCTATGGCCTGGGGCAGTTCCAGAAAGGGAAAATGTCACAGAGAAACCAGGAACTGAAAATGGTCCAGGAGATCCTCGAGACCGCCGTACCCTTTATGCTTTCAACCAAAGGATACGGACTTTTCTGGGATAATTACTCCCCTACAGTGTTTAAGGACAACCCTGACACTACATCATTTGACTCGGAAGTGGGCGACTGCATAGATTATTACTTCATGACAGGTGAAAATGCGGACGGAGTGATTGCGAACATGCGCGATTTAACCGGGGAGGTTCCAATGATGCCTTACTGGACCTACGGATACTGGCAGAGTAAGGAACGGTATAGAAGCCAGGACGAGACTGTAGGGGTGGTTAAGAAATACCGGGAACTGGGAATCCCTGTCGACGGAATTATCCAGGACTGGCAGTACTGGGGTGATAACTACTACTGGAATGCCATGGAGTTTCTGAATCCGGCTTTCCCGGACCCGCAGAAAATGATTGATGAGGTTCACGATCTGAACGCCCATATGATCATTTCATGCTGGGCATCGTTTGGCTCAAAAACCAAACAGTACGCCATCATGAAAGACAAAGGAATGCTGTTTGATTTAAGAACATGGCCGCTGGTGCCTGAGGGCGACAGTGCAGTCAAGGTATATGATGCCTACAATCCCGAAGCTCGTGACATATACTGGGATTACCTCAACAGAGGGATTTTCTCATTGGGAATGGACGGCTGGTGGCTCGACTCATCCGAGCCTGACCATTTTGAAAGAAAGGAAAGCGATCTTGACAATAAAACTTACCTGGGCTCCTTCAGACGGGTTCGCAATGCCTACCCGATTGTCCACGTGGGAGGGATAGCAGATCATCAGAAAGAAACAGATAAATCAAAACGGGTATTTATCCTTACCAGGTCAGCCTTTGCAGGCCAGCAGCGTTACTCCGCCAACTCCTGGTCGGGGGATGTCGTGGCTGACTGGCAGTCGCTCCGCAATCAGATCTCTGCCGGTTTGAATTTCTCCCTCACCGGGATACCTCACTGGAACAGCGACATCGGAGGATTCTTTCTCTGGCTTTTTCCCGAGGGATATAAGAACAAGGCATATCACGAGCTCTATGTCCGCTGGATGCAGTTTGGCGCTTTCTGCCCGATGATGCGTTCGCACGGGACCGATACGCCCCGCGAACTATGGTATTACGGCGAAGAGGGCGACTGGGCATATGATGCAATGAAAAAAATGATTGACCTGCGATACAGCATCCTCCCGTACATTTATTCCACATCATGGGATGTATCCAGGAACAATTCAACCATGATGCGTGCCCTTATGATGGACTTTGCGGGGGACAAAGACGCACTGGATATTGACGACCAGTACATGTTCGGGAAGAACATCCTTGTATGCCCGGTAACAGAGCCAATGTATGTGGGATACAGAAAGGACAAGAACAGGTACTTCGCGGAAAAGGAAGATTTCAGCAAAGTCAAATCCACGGAGGTCTACCTCCCGGCAGGTAATAAATGGTTCGATTTCTGGACGGGTGCTGAACTGGAGGGCGGACAGACAGTGGAAAGAGATGCCCCGATTGACATTCTGCCGCTCTATGTGAAGGCAGGCTCAATAATACCGTACGGACCTGAAGTACAGTATGCAAATGAAAAGGTTGATCCGCTGACAATTCGCGTTTATCCCGGAGCTGATGCCTCCTTTACCCTTTACGATGACGAACGGGATAATTACAATTACGAGGAGGGGGCCTATGCCACAGTGGAAATGAATTGGAATGACGCATCACAGACCCTTGTGATTGAAGCCCGGAAGGGTGATTATGCGGGGATGCCTGAAAGCATAAAAATGCTGATTGTCAAAGTCAGGGAGGGGAATGGGACCGGACTGCCATACAAGGATCAGATTGACAGGGAAATTACATATACCGGTGAAAGGATAGAGATCAGACTCTGATTGGCTGAAGGGCGACTTTTCTATTGACCCGGACACATAGTTCAACTTCTTCGTGGTGATATTTCTTTAGAAATTGACTACTGTTACCTGGTCAAATTTCGTGCGAGAAGTTCATAATCTGATTTTTTGGCCTCAGAAATATTAATAGACCTGATTTCCATAGTCCTGGGAAATAACTTTGCCTGAAGATGTTTGTTATAATGCAATATGCTCATAATGAAACGAACCACTTTTTTTCTGAAAGCACTTCTCCTGGCAGCCTTTCCGGTTATGCTTAGCACAGAAATCTCTGCACAGGGTGAACCTACGGGGCCGGGACAGGCTCCCATACTCCCGGTACCGGGATATGTTATCTACAGCAACAGTGACACAGTATGGGGTAACCTTACCTGGTCACTTAAGTACGTCGAAAACAATCCGGTTGAAATTAAATTCACTCCCGACAATGGCACAAAGCAGACCCTCTCTGCGGGAGAGATTCTGGGCTTCGGTAACCAGATTACGGCATGGATTGGTGAGGATGATATGGCTGCCAGGATACCGTTGCCCCCGGAAGATTATGTCAGCCTCCCATCATGGAAGAAAAAGGAGCCTGTCTTCATGAACCGGCTGATAACAGGAAGGGTGACTGTGTTCATGAACAGGGCAAGCATTGGGATGAGTACATCACGTGTTGAGACAAGATCGAGGATAGACGGTATTGGTTTCACCTGGGCACCGGGTGAAGGGCTCAGCATCGGCCCCACCTACCGTACTGATTACCGGATTATCGAGGGAAAGTCAAGATTCACGAGCTATTTCGTGGTGAAGGACGGCGGTGAGATGATTAAGGTAGAGAAGGATAACTATGATCCTGTGCTGGATGAGCTTTTCGGCGACTGCCCCGCGATGCAGGATGAGTTCGCCAGGAATCCCGACCTTAAAAAGTTCAAAAACTTCATGATCCTCACTGAGGTCTATAACCGGCTCTGTTCTTTGTAACCCTTAAGCCGGAACCCTTAAATAATAGCGGCGGCCATTATCTCTACGAGGTTATCCTCATACGCTGGCTGCAGCCATTATCTCTGCCCATACAAGTTCATACGGCGGTATAAGTGGCGGGACTGCTGCCTTCTGCAACCGGATTCTGAAAGGTCTGCTTTCTACTCTGCAACGGTTCTCCTCCATATCGGCTGAAAGCCAATCATCCGCATTCGACTCTTCCTTGATCACCTGCGCCTTAACCTTAATCGCTTCATCATTAACCTGATTTCTGACACTTAACCCGGATTCCGGCTCATACTTTCTGCCAATGAGCCCGCTCAGCTTCTCCATGATGATCTCCATCTCCGGGTGATTCACCTTGCCCCTCAGCTTCTGCAGCAGCACCAGTATCTGCTCTGCCAGACCGGCATCGGTGATGCGGATGCTCAGAATCGAGTACTCCGGATCAGAATAAAAATATAATCCCCCCTCCTGCTTTATCGGTGCATTGAACCCCAGTATGTCGCTGCGCATGACGCGGATGTCATCCCTGATTGTCCTCTCCGAGACGCCGGAATACCTCCCGCGGTCCTCTGCCAGCGCCTCCGAGCACCTCTCCCGCAGCTCATCAACAGACCACCGTCGCTTCCCCCCGAAGAGGCAGGAGTTGATTGTTTTGTATCTGATGAGTGCGTTCAGGTTGGCCGGCATGACAATTCTTTTTTAAATGCAGAAAGAGTGCAGTGGCGTGGTTTTTCTTTGCCCACAGTTTAAAATTAATAATTAATTCCACGAAACCATGAAGACAAAAGCGATCCATTTCACAGCCTTCGGCAATGCAGCCCTAGTGCAGGTCAGCAGCGAGCCCCTCACATTGTTCCCTTTCCATCCTGCCGGGCCGGCCATTAAAAGCGGCGGCCTCATCATCTCCGAGCTGACAGCCTCGGGGTCTGTGGGCCAGCTCGCCGCCCTCAACCAGACCTCAGACTACCTCCTCCTCACCGATGCCGATGTCCTCACCGGAGCAAAGCAGAACAGGGTTGTCAATCGCTCCGTGCTTCTGGCTCCCATGGGCAAGACAGTCATAGAGGTCTCGTGCGTTGAGCGTCTCCGCTGGAACTACAGGTCCGCCTCGTTCAGCACCCCCGGCACTGTGGCCGATCCGGGACTGCGGGGCAGGAAGGCGGGCACCTTCTCACGCATGAAATCTGAGCATGAGATGGATTTCCGTGACACGCAGGGCGAAGTATGGGACCATGTAAGCGCGAACCTTGCGTGCGAGGGGGTGCGTAGCCAGACGGAGAGTTACGAGGAACTGCTGCAGGTCAGGATGCAGAAGGCGGAGCGGGCTTTCCCGGAATGCAATCCCGAAAAGGGATGCAACGGCCTGGTCGTCATCATCGACGGGAAGGTAATATCGGCCGACCTCTTCGGCAATGAGGAGTCTTACCGCTATTATTTCCCGATGCTTCGTGACGCCGCCTTCACCCTTTCGCGCCCCGGCGCAAATAAAAAGCAGATCGACGTACACGAGGCGTACTTTAAGACAATGGAGGCCATCGACGAATTCAGTGATGCAGTCAGACACCCCGAAGAGTCACATCCCGGCGCCGGCACTCTGAATATGGTTGAAACAGAACGCCTTGTAGGGTTCAGTCTGATCCACATGGACGAGATGATTCACAATGCACTCTTCGCCAGGCAGGATCCGGCAACAAGGCTGCTCGCCGAATAAATATCACATCACGGCCCGGACCTGTGCCCCTTCGCGGAGCAGCATGGGCTACTTCCAGTTTAATGCCAATTACTCAGGATTGTCTGCTTTCGACTGAATATATCAGCTCCGGAGACTGATAATTTGCGAGAGTTACAATTAGAGTTTTAGAGTTAGGTACCATGCCAGGGTCTAATCAACTCCCAGGGCTTTGTATGTCTCTTCCATCGCTTCATTGCTCTCAGTAATTACCAGAAGCCTGTCATTTTCGTGAAGGGGAGTTTTGCCTGTCGGTACGAAATAAATGTCATCCCGTTTGACCATGACAACCAGGGTCTTTTCCGGAAGCGGCAGATCCATAAGGTTTTTACCTTTCTCCAGCGACCGGGATGTCAGAAGCAACTCAGAAGTAATTGTCTTAATGTCACCTGAAAACTCAACATCAAACTCCTCGAGCTTTTTTGTCTCCACCGGTTTTTCCGCCAGTCCCAGCAACATTGCCACCCTTGGGAGAGTGGTTCCCTGAACAAGCAATGAAACAAGGGTGCAGAGGAATACAATGTTGAAGATGAGCCTGGCATGCGGAACCTCTGCTGCCAGTGGCAGGATGGCAAAGACTATCGGGACTGCACCACGCAAACCGACCCATGAGACGAAGGTTTTATCCCTCACCGGCATCTTTCTGAAGGGAGCCAGACATAGGAAAACAGTGAGCGGCCGTGTGACGAAGATCATTATGAAACTGATTATCAGGCCAGGAATTAAAACCGGTATCAGCTCCCTCGGGTTAACAAGCAGCCCCAGGGTGAGGAACAGAAGAAGCTGACTCATCCATGCCAGGCCGTCAAAAAAATTCATAGATGACCGTTTGTGGGCCAGCTTCGCATTGCCGATGACCAATCCGCCTATGTAAACGGCCAGGAAACCATTCCCCCTGAGAAAATATGTCAGTGAGAAAATAAGTATACAGAAGGTAAAGACTAGGATGGGATAGAGAGAAGTGTTTTCAATCCTGATATGGTTTATGATATGTACAGCCAGTTTCCCGACGGCATATCCCGAAACCGCCCCTACCGCCAGCTGAAGCAGGAGCGTCCCTCCTGCGAGCCAGTAATTCGGGGCAGTCCCCATGTTTATAATTCCTATCAGGGTGACAACAAGCACATAAGCCATTGGGTCGTTGCTTCCGCTCTCCAGCTCAAGCATGGGACGGAGGTTATTTTTGAGGTGGAGGCCCTTCGATCTCAGTATGGAAAATACCGAGGCTGAATCCGTTGATGACATTGTGGCCGCCAGAAGCAGGGCGGTCAGCAGCCCGATGCCTGAAGTATCAGTCGTCATCCCCAGGAGTCCCCATACAGCCAGGCCGGTCAGTATTGCTGTCACCATCACTCCGATTGTTGCCAGAATTACTCCCTGCGAAATGACCGGTCGTATCTCCGAAATCCTTGTATCCAATCCGCCGGAAAAGAGGATGATACACAGTGCAATCGTTCCGATATTCTGTGCAGCATGGATATCCCCGAATTCTATACCAAGGCCATCCGTGCCGCTAAGCATCCCGACGGATAGGAAAAGCAGAAGTGCCGGGACTCCGAACCTTGAGCTGGCCTTCCCTGCAAAAATGCTCATAAGGAACAGCACGGACAAGACCAGTAGAAAAAGTTCAATCTTAAGTTCCATAATTATCTGTTATCATAATCACCTGCTGATTTGAAATGCTCCGGCCGGAGAGTCCGTCACTGACAGCATTCTCTCCGACCTGAAGCAAAACTATACTATTCAGTTCACTATTCTAACTGCTTTTCGGCTGTATAAAAGTTGAAATAATCTTCTGCCACTTTTCAGCCAGGGTCCTCTCTCTGACCGGTGAGGGGAAAATCTGATTGTTGTAAAAATCCAGCCTCTTCTCCCTCAAACCCTTGTCCCTGAATGTAATCACAAGGCTGATGGCTTCGACTACAGTCATACTCCCGTTTGTAGTCTTCTCAGTTCTGGCCGTGATATCAACCCTGCAGTCTCTGGCCGCTGACAGATCTGCCGATACTTCCTCCTTTGCCCCACCTGCCCTGTTTAGATAAACCAGCCTGCGCTGATCAGTGTCTATG